>CAYFGD010000033.1:0-10639 GCA_964342715.1 uncultured Candidatus Poseidoniales archaeon
AAACGGGTTGGCGGGTGGGCGCTTCGATAAGATGTCCGAAACGCTGCCCGTACACGTAACGGTCGTAATACCAACCAGAAACGAAGAGGAGGCCATCGTGGACACGATTCGGTCCGTTCCAAGTGATGGTTGGTGCGAGAAAATCGACTTCCTAATAGTCGATGGGAACTCAACGGACAGGACCAGGGAACTCGCCGAGGGAGAGGGTGCAACCGTGTACTTGGAGCCTCGAAAGGGATATGGGAGGGCGTACAAGACTGGTTTCGCCATGGCCCCGGGTGACGTCATAGTCACCATGGACGCAGACTGCACGTACCCGGGTGAGGAAGTTCCCGGACTGGTTAGGAAACTTCTGGAGGAGGATCTGGAGTGGATCACATGCGACAGGCTAAGGAGGGCCGAAGAGGGGGCTATGCCAGGACTCCATGGCTTCGGAAACTGGGTTCTTTCCACGACTGCAAGCATGCTATACTGGTACGGGGTCCATGACTCTCAGAGTGGTATGTGGGTATTCCGAAAATCGATATTCGTGGACGAGCGTGTTCGTCCAAAGCACGATGGGATGCCATTGTCACAGGAGTTCAAGATAAGGGCTCGAAGATACCTGGGCAAGAATAAGACCGCTGAGGTCAGCGTCCCCTACCGGCCGAGGGTTGGAGAGGCGGAGATCAACACATGGGGTGACGGGCTACTAAACCTGAGGTTCCTGTTCACTCATAGGCTAGGGCTTACGCGCCAAGTTACCCCTTGGGGCCCTGAGTAGTCAAAAAGAGGCTTCTTACCTACTCCTTGCCGGGATCTTCTTCTAGTTCTCTGGAGTCGAAGGCTGACCATGACTCGATCATGTCGAGATCGTCCTGGAGCATCCTGCGTCGATTGGCGGAGTAGAACATGCCCCAGATTACTACGATCGTTATTGCCGCGAATAGGAATGGCAAGCCGCTTCCCAGCATCCAGTCCAAGAATCCTGTTGACTCCTCCGAAGTAACTGGAACTACGAAGACCATCACCGGGCTTACTGAGTCGCCATCTAGAGCCCATACTTCGACTCTCGCTGAACTCGAGCCGGAGACTTCCCATGTGGTCTCGTATGTCCAAATGCCGTCGTTGGCGGCCATGTCACCAAGCTGACCGTCGTCCCTCATCTGGAATCCCTTGGAAATTCCGCCTGCGAGCATTTCTCCGCCAACCGAGGATGTCGTCCCATCTGGATCTACGAGCTCTACCGTGATTCTCATCGGGGTCGTCTCTCCGTCAATCAGGACACTGGGAGCTACAGTTAGATCGTTGAGCAGGGGGGATGATGAACCCACTGTGAGGTTGATCGAAGCATAGGATTGCTCCCCTCTCGAATCTCTGACTAGGAGGTCTATCTTCACAGGCCCAGGCACCAGGTTGACAGATATGGTCTCCTTGTCCCCCACCAGAGCCCCATCAATCAACCAATGGAACAGGGTAATGTCTCCATCATAGTCGTATGATTCAGAGCCATCAAGTGTAATTTCACCCCCAGGAGGGATATACTGGCCCTCGGAGATTCCGGAAATTACAGCTACCGGGCCTGTCTCTAGAACTGTAATCTGCTGAATATGAGTCCTAACCATCCCTTGATCATCCGTTAGCTGGAAGGTGAGATTGTGCAGACCAGCTGGGAGGTAGTCATTGTACCAGAATTCGGTAGTCTTTGACTCCAATATTGGATCGGGCAATAGGTCGGAGAAAACCGAGACAGTGAAATCGTCACCGTCTGGGTCGAATGACTGCCTAAAGTCGAACAATATCGGGAGGTTTGAGAGAACCACAGCATCGGGAACAGGGGAGTCCAAAATCAGTATTGGGGCGGATTCGTCGACCCTTACCATTATCTCGTCTGAAACAGGTGGGCCGGAGCCGTCGTCGATTGTCAATGTTACTTGGTGGACCCCTTCGGGGAGTCTTGCCTCTATCGACCAATCACTCCCCAATGGCTCGCTCATTATGTCACTCTCCCAGAGGACGCTAACGAGGTCCGTGCTAGTCGATGCGAAGGGATTGCAGACCAGGCCATTACCATTTTCTGGGAGGGTTTGACATGCGAGGTCCCAGTCCCCCGAACCAATGGCCTGAAATTGGATTATTGTTCCAGAGTCGGTGAGAATGCCATCCTCTGGAGTCGCAATAACTGCAACAGGGGGGGAGTTGTCGACAAGTAGGTTCTCCTCATCAGTAGTCCATTGTCCTGAGTGACCGGGCAGGACGTCGCTTGCGTGCATCGTGATAGTGTGCTCGCCCTTCGATAATGAGCCAGTCCACTGAATCTCTATTGCTGGAGACACACCGGAATGAAGGAGTCCGTCACGGTCGCTCCAGAACTCGAACTTGATGTCGTCTCCCTCTGGATCGAAGGTCAGGGATCCGTCTATCAGGACTGAGTCGGATGATGTGTTTCCAGACCTTGTGACGACCATGTTTGCAGTTGGGAGTTCGTTGAATAGTTCGACATCGAAGACCCATGATACTGTGGGATTGATGGAATCAGATGCATAAACAGTTACTGAGAACTGGTTGGGTGCACCGGGGAAGGAACGGATAATCTGCTCCGGGCACCCCTGCGATGGGTCTGGTGGAGTCCCATCCCCTCCCTCGTAAGAGGCCTCTACCCAGCAATTTAGTTCGTCTCCTTCTGGGTCGTAGGTCCCCCCTAGGAAGATTGTCACGTTCGCGGTCTTCCCTAGGTATAGGGTCCCCCACGAGGAGATGCTAGGAGATGTCCCAACGGACATTACCGGGGGCAGGTTGGTTAGCTCTATCTGTCGGGACTCCGTTGAACAATGGCCCTCCGAGTCGCAGACCTGTAGTGTAATCTGGTGAGTCCCGTCGGAGAGGCACCCTTCGTTAGAGTACAACGGATCGTTAACTGAGACCCAGGAGTTGTTTGTCTGGCTGCTTCCCCACAAACATGAGGAGGCTATGTCCCCATCTATGCTGCTGGTCCAGCTGAAAGAAAGTGCATCGTCGTCCAGATCCCATGACCTAGTGGCATTGAATACTACAGCTGAACCACTTGCATAAATTCCTCCTTCTTCCGGTGATTCCCATATGATGAATGGTGGCTGGTTAGGTATTTCCAGAAGACATACTGAACTGAAGTCTGAGGTCATGACAACGGGACTTGAGTCGTTGTGAACTCCATCGTATTCACATCCAATGTATGCGGTGTTGTTTGCTGACCATCCCTGCAGTGGAGTCCACCGCTGGCCTACGAATGGACCCATAACCTCATGGCCGGAATACGGCAGAGTGGCGAGGTGTTCGGAGTTGTAGTTGTCGAATGTTATGTTGACACCGGCGAATGGTATGTTTCTGTGGTTCTGGTTTACTACGCTTACTTCGGCCCTCCACATGACATCAACAATGTTGCTTGATTGAGAGGAGGTCGGAGTTCCCATTTGTGAAGAAGAAATCCAGCGTACGTGGCTGTTCTCGACTACGTGGAAGGAGTCTGCCATTCCGCTACCTGAAAGGAAGTTGGAGTCAGAGAAGTTGACGATGCTGTCAGTAACTGTGGGAGGTGCTCCTGGACAAGCCATTGAAACATTGCTGGCAATAAGTTCAGGGTGGTCTGAGATATCCAAACAATGGTTCTGGCCCCCTCTGATCACGCTGAAATTTAGGAATGAAGGATAGTCTCCGACAGCACTCCATGACATGCCTTCGTTTTCGCCATTCAGATCCATGAATTCTATCGTCGCATCGGCGCTTTCTATCTCTACTGCGGCCGTGGTAGAGTTGGAGCTTATCGCGATGTCGTTCACAAGTATGTTTCCTTCGTGAGTTAGGCCGCCATTGTCTATGTCCAAGGCGGGGCCATTCACTGGGTCCCTAATTTCGATCGCGGAAAGTTGCAGGTCCACGCTGTCCCTGACCACTATGCCGAACTGATCCTCGGTGGATGAGCATGTTATGCAGCTGACGTTCTTGCCTGAGCTGGTAACGTCGTTCGACTCGTGGAAGTAAATTCCGGATCCCATGGACTCTGAAATTGCTCCAAGACCGTTCCTGTATGTGTGTACTTGCTCGAGCTCGACATTGCTGGAGTCTCTGATTGAAACCCCATGTCCTGTGTTGTTCTTACTCAGCACCAAGAAGAGATCTGGGTGGAACTCCCTGATGTCTAGACCATTGGCTCCATTGCCATCTATTTCCCAGTAGTTCCCCTGGACCCCCCCCTTCCAGAGAAGTACGCCGGGGCCTGTGGAGTTCTTTACGACCAAGTCGTTGATGGTAGGGGCCCAATTTGCACTCCTTAGGAACAGTCCGGCCCTATCGTTGAATGGCGAAATCGCAGTTGTCTTGCCATTGCGTAGTAGTGTGACATGATTCATTATTGTCGAGGAGTCGATCATGTACCCCCTGATGCCAACGGCGGCATTGTCTTCGATAAGTGCCCCATCTATGTGGACTCCGCTGGTGTTGATGTCGAAGGCCGCTATTGCGAGGCCTTGGGCCTTGGCACCTGGACCACCTGTCCCCCTGACCTCGAGATCGTTGAAAATTGCGTTAAGTGGAAGGTTCGAATATTGGCTGTGGTTGTATTGCTCGACCATTACCCCCCTGTACATGCTGTTCTGAACCACTGTATCCTCTATCGTCGGCCTTGTGGTCCAACCCTGAGTGATGTGCCTGACATATATTCCATTGTCGCATCTGTTAACCGATGAGTCTGAGATAAGGGGGAAGGAGTCCTCTATCCACATTCCCGCGCCGATGGCAAGTGTGGACCCGCTTATGTTAGAAATGTGCAAGTCAGAGAGAAGTCCTCCAGAGCTTCCCCACTGATTTAGGCCCCGAGTAATCAATCCATCAATACTTGCTCCCTCAACAACTGGTGCTGAATATGCACCGATGGAAAGTCCAATTCCGTATCTCCACGTTGTTGAGGTTCCGTGAACATCTTGTCCGCCTCCGTCAATTACGAGGTCCCTGATCGTGGGAGAGGCGCTGCTGAAAAGATCAACTGCTACATTGTCGGCGTTGAGGACTGTTAGATTGGAAACCACTGGATCACTGCCATATATGGTCACACCATACTTGGAGTTGGTAATTGTCAGATTATCGATTTTAGAGCCGAGTCCGTTGCTTGAATAGTTGAAGACCAAGCCCTCGTGATTACCGGCCACTGAATCTAGGAGCACGGGGGAAGTCGAGGTGCCCTCTACCGAAATCCTTCCATCGACGTCGATAGTATAACCAGCGCCGAGTTTGATCGTGGTACCGGGAGAAACGGTTAGGACGTCCCCGGACTCGACCGTGTGGCCTTCTGGGAGGAGTACGGTTCCGGACCATACTGTTGTGGCCCTGGAGTCAGCGATGGCAGGCCCCATGGGGGTTATCGACAAGAGGAGTATGGCCACTATTACGAAGGCCCTCATTGGCCGTTGCGAAAGTCCTCCCATGTGACTTGGGCCGACTAGTTCCATGTTATCCCTTCGTACACTTGAGCAATAGGTAGTGTGGCAATCGGAGAGGTCATAAACGGATAGTATTGGGAGAGTGACGGGAGAGCAAAATGAGTACTGCGTTCGTTCTCATCAAGACTGCCCCTCAGAGGGAGCTAGACGTGTATCTTACCTTACTCGATCTGGATTCTGTGACCGAAACCCATGTGTCTTATGGGGAATATGACCTTGTGGCTAGGATCGACTTCGAGGACGAGAGGGAGATGGCTAGAACACTGATTGGTGAAATGCGCTCCATAGAGGGAGTTATTAGAACTGAGACTCTGATTGCGGTGGAGGTCTGAAATGGCTGTTGGTTTCGTTCTAATAACGACAGAGCCCGGGGCCGAGGTTTCCGTGAGGGAGGCTGTTTCGGGATTGTCTTCTGTTTCGGGGCAATGGATAGTTTTCGGAATGCATGACCTTTTCGTAAAGGTAGAGGCTGAAGACGAGTCCGAGCTTACACGGTGCATTGTTAAGGAAATTAGATCGATTGAAGGGATTGCGGAGACTCGAACGTTGATTGGTGCCGAGATTTGATTACTATGACTCGAAATTCCGAAACAAGAGGCAGGGTAGTTGCAGTCGCTGTTCTCGGCCTAATGGTGCTTCCTGCCCTAGCTGCAGCTGTCCCTTTAACTCCCAACTCAAGTGTTGATTCACCAGACTCCAACTGGTGGGAAGACACCAGCATGGATAACGATGGAGATTTCATCCACGATGCGATTTGGATGGCAGCAGAGTCAGAACACTATGACTACATTGACGAAAATGGAAGGATTTCCGTAATTGTTGATTTTGACCACACGCCCACTCCAGTGGACGAGAAGTTGCTGGAGGAATCTGTGGGGTTTGAGACTCAATTCAGATATTGGCTGATTGACTCCATTGCAGGAACGGTTTCCTTTGACCTGATTCATGAACTAGTCGAATTGCAGGGAGTGGTCTTTGTGGAGCTGGATGGAAGACTGGAGGTCCAGATGAGTGACGTTAACGGGATTCATGGTGTCGATATGGTTTGGCAGGATACTGGTTACACCGGAGAGGGGGTGACTATGGCGATCATAGACACGGGAATTGATGGTAACCATTCTGGTCTGGATGACCTTGACGATGACAATTCAACCCACGATCCGAAGATTCTGGCATTCTACGACGCCGTAAATAATCCTGGACTGAGGAATGGGTCTGAGGTCGAACCATATGACGGAAACGGGCATGGAACACATTGTGCTGGGATTACCACAGGGACAGGTGCCCCTACCTACGAATACGTCGGGGTCGCACCGAGTGCGAACTTGGTAGGGGTCAAGGTACTGAGCGATGGAGGCAGCGGATCATTTGCGCAGGTCATGGCGGGAATGGAGTGGACCGTGGAAAAGAGGCACGAGTTCAACATCAGGGCCGCCAGCATGAGTCTTGGTGGCCCGGGAGCGATCGAGTGGACGTCCTCGGAGGAGGAGTCGGTCAATAGGATGGGGAATGAGATGATGAGGGCTGGTGTTGCCCTCTTCATAGCAGCAGGAAATAGCGCCGGCCCGGCGACCATCGGCACCCCCGGAAGTGCGGAAGACGTGATTACCGTCGGTGCTCTTGACAAGAACACTGCAATAGCGATTTACTCAAGTCAGGGCCCTACCGAAGAAGGGCGCATCAAACCCAACCTTGCCTTCGTGGGCAGTGATGTGATGGCGCCTGACGCCAATACTGGCACTGGTTACGTCGCACTATCTGGAACGAGCATGGCCACCCCTGGTGCTGCTGGCGTAGCAGTTCTGATGTTCCAAGCGAACCCGGATCTTTCCCCGTTCGACATCAGGAACATGATGCAAGAGACTGCTACTTACCGGCAATGTCACTATATGGCTGCAAATGAGCCATGTGCAGAAGATGCCATACCCAAGAATCGCCAGAACAATGTGTATGGCCATGGGCATGTCAATGCACTCCCTTCGGTAGAGGAGGCTGCAAACTATCACTATGAGTTGAGTTTGTCACTAAACGTAACTCTGGAAAGTGAGTACGGCATGGATAACAGAGTCCAAGTCGGACCAGGGGATTCAGTGGTTTACAACCTAGACGGGGCGATTCAGAGAGTGCAGTGGAGAACATGGGACATGAGGGACAATTGGATGAATCTGGCAGATTTCAATATTGGTGACTCCCAGTTTGAAGTTACTCATGGGCTTCTTGTAGACAGACTGAAGTATCTGCCGAACAACACCATAGAAGGGGACCAAGTGGTCCTTGTGAGGGCTATTTCCGGAGACGAGGCGTCGACCAATCTAGCGGTAAATATCCACATCGTCGGCGAGGAGAAGGTGGAGGAGGAAGGGGCAGGAGGTTCGTTTGAAGGAGTCCTGATCGGGATTTTGTCACTTCTGGTAATACTTCTCCTTGTAACCCTGGTATTCACCGGAATTCGGCTCAAGGAAAGTGGGTACTTCGAAGATGAAGAGTTCTACGATGAGGTAGAAGAGGTCGTAGGCTCGATGTCAGAAGAAGATGGCTCGGGACAATACTCCGGATGATCACAGTCCCTTCGCAAGCCTAGTTGCAAGTTCGTTGGCTGCATTGTTGCACTCCGCCTTCCTGAACCTGCTGATGGCCTCGTTCCAATGAGAGAGACGGAGATTCGGCTCCAGGATCCCTCGCCAGTACCACCTCTGGGCAGAAAGTCTTCTGAAAGCTGCAACGTCTTCCCTTAGTGGGACCATTGATGCCTCTGCATGGGCAGAAACCAGCCAGTCTGGAGGGGATGGCCCACAAGACTCCAGAGTGGCATGAATAGTCCTAATTCTGTCCAAAGGAGATTCGCACTCTTCGATTACCTTTCGTGATGCTTCTATCGCTTCTAGTGAGGCTATGCCATCGGACCTCACAGCCAGTCTGGATCTTAGGTCCAATAGCACTATTCTGGGACTGTCATGACCCAGTCTCCTCTCTATGGAGGCACGAGACTCGGAAGCAGCGGGGAGGTCGGAGGAGCTCAGTGCGATTCCATGCCGAATTAGGTCTATTGTCAGTTTTGCTGCTTCAGAATCTGACTGAGATAGTCCGGATAGGTCGATTTCTGATATGCTGGACGCTAGGTCCTTGGAGAGGTCTTTCGAGATGGGGCCGGGGAGTCTGTCGTCATAGAGTCTGACCAAGGATGCGACCAATGCCCTCGCCCTCTCAGGAGGGTCTAGCATGGAAATAGCGTCACGCTCGAGTCTGTCTGCTTCAGAAGACCTACCCCTCATCCTAGCCGAGCGTGCAGAGAGTAATTTCCTAGAGGCGTCGTCCGGGAGCTCCGAAATGTGTGAGTCGGCGATTTCGACCTCTCCCCTCTCTAGTGCTAGATTGACGGCCGACTCTCTGATTGATCGATCTTCTGAGATGTTCACAGCACTCTCTAGCAAGATGGCTGCGGCCGAACTGTCATTTTCCACTATCTCCTGAATATTCTCGGAAATCCAAGTCACGTCTGAATCATCCCCTCTTTCCATCCTGTGATGAGCCTCGAGCCTCCTCGCTCTGGCCCCTTCTATTCCAGACCACCTTTCTGCGGCTTCTGAGTGCAGAGTCGCCGCTCGTTCGCTCGACCAAGAGGCCCTTCTTACGTTTCGTACCAAATGGTGTGGCTCCACCGCCTGTCTCTTCCACCTTAGAACCGCAGATTCGTCGAGTTCCCGCGTTCCCCCCTCACTAGCCATCTCAGAAATCTCAAGTGGAATTGGAGAGAGTGAAAGTTCGTCTAGGGAGTCTTTGCCTTCAGAGCTAAGCCTCCTGATCACTGTTGACTGGACGTATTCCTGAATGGCCTCGGCTTTCTCGGGAATCCCCTCTTCCGGAGACCATAGCCGAATAGCCAAGGGGTGGCCTCCAAGGGCTTCAATGATGTCCCTTGCTGAGCCCTCATCGACTCCCTGTAGTAGTGAGGTCGCAGACTCGCTGTCCAACCCTCCAATCCTGTAGTCGTAATATCCTTCGAGTTCTCCAAATGGACTCGGTGCTCTGACAACCACGAGAACGGGCGAACGGCCTGACAAGGCCTCATTAAGCAACTTGGACACTGCAGCAACGTGCCTTGGATGCAGTTCCTGAGCCTCGTCAACAACCAGCAGGGTCCTTGCCGAGCTTGCTGCCGACAATATCGCAGAAGAGTCTGATGGAGAATTATCGCCTAGCCACATTCTACCTATTGAGGGGACGTCGCTGTCTAGGTTGCAAGATGCCCATCTGATAGTCCAGCCCATGTCACTGAAATGTTCGATTACCGCACCTGCGAGGGTGGATTTCCCAATTCCCGGGAGGCCGCTGAGAACGACGGATTTCCCATCTGAGATGGAGGATGTGATTTGATCCAACTCTTCAACGCGCCCACTAATTACCACTTGATCGGGGACGGGCCCAAATTTCGTCCCCGAAACGGTTGTGGGTTCGTATCCTGAATTCTCCAACTCCTGCCTACCCTTCTTTGTGATGTGAACCACTGTTCTGCGCCTACTCCCACCTCCGATAACATGGGCGTTTCGTGTGGAGACTAGATCTTCCTCCTCCAGTGAAGAGAGTGGCAAGTGGAGGGCTGAGCGGACAACTCCCAAGGACTCGGCGAGTCCCGGTAGGGAGATGCCCCTTGGAACGTCCCAAGCGGTTTCCAATGACTCTGAGAACTCGCTCAGACGGGCAAGGATTCTCGTCTGCGCCTCGGTAAGCACAGTCCTGTGGCGAGGCACGGGTTCATGGGTATTGACCTCTGGCGCATCAACGGAAATGCCAGTCGACAGGCCATCTCTTGACCTTCCTCGTAAGCCCGGGGTTTACCTATTCACGAGGAGGGATGACAGGGTAATGTATGTGGGAAAGGCCACTGATATCAAATCCAGAGTTTCTTCTTACTTCGCTCAAAATCCTGATCGAGAGATGATACCTAGGCTCGTCGCAGAATCCGATAGAGTGGACTTCATTGTAACCAAGAGTCCTTCTGAGGCCCTAATATTGGAAAGGCAGCTAATTCGTAAGCACAAGCCCAGGTACAATTCCCTCATGAAAGATGACAAGTCTTTCCCGTTCATTGCAATAACTTCCCACGAGTTGCCCCGCATACTGTACTCGAGGCATCCTCCAGAGGGTTCGAAGCGCTGGGGCCCGTTTACCGATGCCGGTGCAGCGAAGAA
>CAYFGD010000034.1:0-10526 GCA_964342715.1 uncultured Candidatus Poseidoniales archaeon
GAATCAAGGAACACATAGTTTCGCAGACCATAGTGACTCCCGACGACTGGGCCTCTCGTGACATATACAAAGGCGCAGTCTTCAATCTAGCACACGGTCTCGATCAGATGCTTTGGAGGAGGCCTCAGAACAAGTTCGAGGAGCTTGACAGACTGTACTTGGTCGGTGGTGGAACCCATCCTGGAAGCGGACTACCGACTATCCTTGAGAGTGGTAGAATTTCAGCCAAGATGATTTGTGCCGATATGGGCATAGTCCCAGACTGGAATGGAGCAGAAACATGGTTTGATGATCTTAGAAGGCCAACTATAAAATCAAAGAGATGAGGAGGAATAAACATGGATGTATATGACGCCTCATTCTTCCTATCAACGGCATGGATTGGGCCATTTTGGATACTAATGCTAGCCTATCCTGAAGACGAAAGGACGGAGAGGGCCATGCGAGGCCCGTGGTTCTTCATTGGCCCGGTAGTAATCTGGTTTGCAGTTTCTCTGTCTGATCCAAACGCCCTCTCAGAGCTAATTGGAGACATGATGTCTTCTCAGCCACTAGATGCTCTTGCGACACTACTTGGCACCAAGGCAGGAGCCTCTGCCGCTTGGGCCCATATGGTAGCGGGCGACATCTTCGTAACTCGATGGATTTGGAAGAGGAGCCTGGAGATGGGAGTGGATCCCCGCATAAGGACAGCCTCCATCTTCTTCGCAGTAATGCTGATGCCAGTCGGAGTCGCGATGCATGTAGCCATGGCACGTTCCGCTGATGCGAACGCGTAAACTCTTGAATTCGGGCCCCTTGGATGGTCTATGGAGGGGCACGAGTCACTAACCGCGATGGAGAGGGGTGACGAGAACTGCGTTCTCAGATTTGCCGACGGCGCATCTTTCAGGATAGGCTACCTTAGCATAAGGAAGCGATGCCAATGTGCCAAATGCAAGCCAAGACAAGCAAACGACCAACGACGATTGGAGTTCGAAGAAGAAATCGAGAGATTCAGAATGGAGAAGCCAAGGGCCGAAGTGGTTGGTAGGTACGCAATTAGGCTAGAATGGCCGTCGGGCTGCTCTAGTGGAATACACTCATTCTCTCATTTAAGAGAAATAGCAGAAGAATTGGGCAAAAGGCTGTGAAAATTACTTGCGAAGCCCTCAAATCCAGATTCTCACACGGCACAACGTCGACTCAATGGGTCCCCCCCATCGAGATGTCGGTGATTTGCATGGAAGAGGAAGGGGCCAACACGGAGCCTGACGATGACCCCGGAGAGGGTGACTGGCATCTTTTCGCAAGTGCGAGTTACGGTTCGGCTGAGGCCGAGCCAACAGAGGCCCTGGAAAACGAGCAAACTCCAGAGGAGGAATGGTTCGATGGAGATGACTACTACCACACAGGCGGCTCGATCGACTGGGACGCTCCGCCTTGTCCAGCACCTCTTGGAATAGCACACGTAATCAAGATAGGAGCATGTGATAATTGCTTACACAGGATAGGGGGAAGGAGGGTCGACTCAACTGGCGCAGAGGGAGGGGCCATACTTCGAGCGGAGGCTCACTCAAGGGACTCTGAGCTGGTGAAAGTCGATGTCCCGAACCTTTGCCCTCTTTGTGAGAACCTCTTTGACGATGTAAACAACATTGTGGACAGGATCGTAGAGTCCACCAGTGACTACCAGTATTCTACGATGCAATTTGGAATCCACCTCCCAAAGGACATGATCCAGAGCGAGGACTCGATTAGGACAAAGCATGGAGCTCAGGGGTCAAAGCCTCTGAAATCATCATTTGTGAAGTCTATACAGGAGGAGATTTCAAGCAGAATTAAAGGAATCTCATTTGTCAAGGATAGCCCTGACATAATGGTCACCATAGACGCTTTGACACTAAGAGTAGATGTTGATGTCAGGCCCATATTCATCTATGGCAGATACACGAAGCTAGAGCGAGGAATACCTCAGACAAGGTGGCCATGCCGAGCTTGTAGGGGCAGGGGCGGAGACTGCGAGAACTGTCAGGGATCTGGTCTTCAATACATCGAATCTGTTCAAGATATCATAGGGGAGCCAGTGAGAGATTCCATGGAAGCAAATGACACCTCATTTCACGGGATGGGAAGGGAGGACATTGACGTCAGGTGCCTAGGCTCTGGAAGGCCATTCGTACTGGAGATCAAAGGTCCCAGGGTAAGAGATACGGATCTGGAAAAACTCTCGGAAGAGATAAACTCGAAATCTTCGGGGAAGGTGGAAGTAAACTCACTTCGGTGGAGCGAAAAGAGAGAGGTTAGCAGAGTCAAGGAAACAAGGTCAGAAAAGTCCTACACAATACGATTCAGGGTGGAAGGAAGACCGCTCGTCGAGGACGTAGTGGAGGCGATAAACTCCCTATCAGGAGCGACTCTAGAACAAGAGACCCCGAAGAGGGTATCTCACAGGAGAGCTGCCAAGATAAGAAAGAGGAAGGTTAGCTCGATCAGTGATATCATTGTTGACGGGGATGAAATACAGTTCTCTCTACGATGCGAAGCCGGAACTTACGTCAAGGAACTAGTACATTCGGATGAAGGCAGAACCGTGCCCTCGGTACGGGAAGTCATAGGCATGGAATGCGAGGTTCTCTGGCTGGATGTTGAGGATATCCACTCAGACTGATAACCCGCTCAATCCGACGCCCTTAATAGCAGACCTCAGGTCGAGCGCTTCCACGACCTACGGTCGAAGGTGGCATTATGGCAACGAGAACCCATGGCACTAGGCAGGGAACGAGATCCATTCTCAAGAAGAAGAAATCTGAGAAGGGACGACTTTTCATCAACAGGGTGATGCACCCCTACGCAGAAGGAGACAGAGTCTGTATTGTCCTCGATGGAGCCCAGCAGAGAGGGATGCCTCATAGAAGATTCCAAGGCCTTACGGGTACAATCGTAGAGCCACAAGGAAAGGCGTTTGTAGTCAGAGTAACGCAAGGGAACAAGGAGAAAATTGTAGTTGCTAGGCCAGAGCACCTGCGACCGGCTAAGTGAGGTTTTTTCTATGTCAGACAGAGAATTTGTTGATTTTGCCACCGTACGAGACTTGCTGGACGCCGCTAATGAGAGGAGGGGGGAACTCTCCTACGAGCAGATGATGGCTTTGCAGCATGCTACATGGGCTTCAAGCACCAACAGAGGCGGAATCAAAACTGATCCTAAGGTCTTCGCGACTCTTTTCTCAGTACTCATGGAGAATGAGAAATTAGCCGAAAACCCGGATATCTGTGCTAAAATCGCAGAATTAACGCCAATGGATGTGCCCGGTGTCAGAGTAATCATTGCAAGCAAGAGGGTCGCTATGGATACTTCCGAGATCGAGGAAGTAATCGAGATTGTCCGCCAACACGTCCTCTGAAACGTTATTTCAGCGTTTTTTTCGTAACTAAACCATTGATGAGGGGAAACCCCCTCCAATGAACGATAACGATGTTGCCCGACGACCCTAACGAGGCCGGAGAGGAAGAGGATGGACCTCTGTCCTCAACTACCTCGGTACGCGTCCTAGACGTTCTCGAAAGACGCCCAGTAGGGCATGAAATCCAAGCTCTAACTGAACCCTCATTCTATCTTGTCAGATCTAGAGTGGATAACACCGACGAAATAGATCAGGGCTCTGAGATCAGCATCGACTCTGGAAAGATAGGCCCAATCTCGGAAATTAGGTTCAAGGACCTCTCTCAGGCATCCCAGGGGGAGCTCGCAGACTCGATTCTGAAGTCAATCTCTAGTGATCCGGATAGGCACCTAATGTTCTACAACAGCGCAGGACCGATGTCCCTCAAGTTCCACTCCTTCCAACTTCTTCCGGGAGTAGGCAACTCGAAGGCCATGCAGATGGTAAAGGAAAGAGGAGGAAACGGATGGTCGAACTTCGAACAGGTTGACGAGTCGTGCGGAATCGACTCGGCACGACTCCTTGCCGAGAGATACGTCAAGGAGATGGAGGACACGGCTCAGACACCGAGTTTGTTGGAAATCCTGGTTCGCTCCTAGGATGACGGAGGGGGGATTTCTTGGACGACCTCGATGCGAGATTACTGGTAGACCTTCTTAGAGACAGAATAACGCCCGACAAGAGTTTGGGTCAGCACTTCCTCCTGGACGAGTCCGTCATTGCAAGGTCCATACAACTTCCATCTGAGCATGGGTCTCCCGTTAATCAGGAGTCACATGTATTGGAGGTCGGCCCCGGCCCGGGCTCACTAACCCTAGGTCTATTGAGGAGCGGTGCCAAAGTTACTGCATTGGAAATTGACAAGGAAGCAGTAGAGCATTTGCGAAGGGTTTTCACGACCAATGAATCCCAACTCACTCTAGTCAACGAGGACGCACTCAAGGCACATTGGCCTGATGACATCACTCATGTAATCGCGAATATCCCATACAGTATTTCCAGCCCTCTATTAGAGAGGATTCAAAGATACCATTCAGAAACCACCCTTAGATCAGTAGTTCTGCTGGTCCAGGAAGAATTTGCAGAGAAGATGTCAATGAAGGGAGGCCCGGCAAACTCCGGCCCTCTTGGGCTCTCTCTTTGGCTGGACTTCGAGGTCTTGATCGATGTCAAGGTCCCCTCAAGTTCGTTCAGCCCATCGCCCAGTGTCAACTCCAGACTGATTTTGCTCAGGCCAACTGAGAGGCCTGAAGTATCTCCCATCTTTGATCGCAGGCTATTCAGGACAATAACCCAACATTGCTTTGCGAATAGGAGGAGGAAAATGAGGACACTCTTTTCAACCCCTCCTAGGAGAATTTCTAGGGTCAGAGGATGGCATAAGGAACGTTGGAATGAGACTTCTAAAGCAATACTAGAATCACAAATTACAGAACTCCCGTTGGATTGGCAGAACCTTAGGCCTGAGAATTTAGAAACTTATCATTGGGTCATATTGTCGGATAAATTTTCATCTTTTACTCCCTAATTACGATGGTTTAGTCATCGCCTTGATAGGGCCCCCCTCACTCGGCGAGGCACGGCACAGCGCGCGGGAGCTTTGGCCCAGGGATGTTAATCATGGCAAAGAAGGACACCTACCTCGCTCTTCTGCGAAGAGGAATCGATGAGAATACGGCCCAGATACTCTCCGATGGAGGAATTAAGGTCGGCGATCTGAAAAAGATGGATGTTGAGACATTAGTCAACAATTACGGGCTGAAGAAGGGAATAGCGACCTCGGTCATAGACGCTGTAAGATCAGGTCCGAGGACATCCAGTAAGCAGAGGTTCCTAGCCGATGTTCTGTCGAAGGATGGGAAGAAGAAGGTAGACAAAATCGAGGAGCAGAGATTCAAGAGGGAGCAGAAGGACCTGCTAGCCGAACTTATCGAAAAGAAGGAACTACTCAGAATGGCCCGGGTTGAGGCCTTCAGGAATAAGAAACTAGTAATGAACAGGCTTGGAAAAACAATCGAATTAATAGTCAAGCTTGAGAATACTTTCGACGACGAGTCAAAGGACGAGCAACGCTCGAAGATTAGGGACCAATTGGAAACCAGGGGCTTGGAAGCAGCTAGGGACCATGAGATGCTAGAACTGGTCGGCACCCCTCAGGATATTGTCGACTTCAGGAGGAAGATAGCCCCAGTTCTTTGCATGTACGCATGCCCACACTGCGGAGAAGAGATGGATCCAAGAGGTGGAAATCTGATGGAAGACATGTCTGATTATGTCTTCATTTGCTGGGAGTGCGAGGAGGAGTTCAGATCTCCCATGGCCGAAACTGTTGAGGCTAGGCTCGAAAACGGCTCTAGAATATCCATCAACCCCAAAATCAAGCCTAGGTTACCTGTGGTCAAACCACCAAAGAAGGTGGATTCGCCTACGGTAGTGGACTTGATGATCAAGGATCTGGAGTCTACTGGGGCATCGACCGAGGAGCTAGAGGCTGCAGTCGAATCTAGTAAGCTCTCAGGAGGGCTGATGGACATAGATGACTGGATCGACCAAACTTTGGCCGTAAAGGGTTACATCCAGGCGCAAGAGGACAGGGAGGATTTCATCATAGCCACAGGAGCAGGGGCTACAAAGTTCAACAAGTGGATGAAGAAGGCAGGCTTGAGATTCAACAAGCAGACCGGCAGATGGTCCAGAACCGATGACTGAGGGGGGCCACATGTCCTCCAGCAGGCATCTAATTCGTTTTTTCAGAGGCACCGAAGAATTAGGACATGCCAAATCTGAACCTGATCTGAACATCATAGACATTGCAGAAATAGCCAACGTTGACATTCCAACAAATTGCACATCCGGAACATGTGGAACGTGTCTGGTAAGGCTTGTCTCAGGAGCAGTCGACATTCCTGAAAAACTGCCACCCGGTTTAGACAGCTTCCTGGTCGAGGAGGGAGGAATCCTAACTTGCTGCATGAAGCCAACGGACTCCTGTGATATCGACCTCATTCCCCCTATATAGGTGAGAAAATGGTAGATTGGACGGATCCTGAATTCCTACAGGCCCTTCTGATATCCATCCTGGGTATTTCTATCTCTGTGTGGTGGCTTTCGACTAGAATACTTTCCAAAATAGAAGAAATAGAGGAAAGAAAGAGCAAGAAAAAATCAGAAGGTCCACCCAAGAGCGAATAATTGGAATTATTCGTTCACAGCAGCAGTCCATCGCTCAGAGTGAGGGATCCCCACTACCTCTAGGTGGCAGGCTAGAACTCCACTTTGATCTTTTATTGAGTTCCTTAGCCTGATTAGATCGTCCAGGCAGCATGGACAGTGCGGATGAGTGGGTTGTATCCACAACTGCACTATGCCCGACTCGTCAACATCAACACCCCTCAGAATCCCCTCTTCGGTAATCGGCTTTCCATGTGGCTCCTTCCTTCCCCTAAGGACTCTGGCCAGCTTCCTTTGCGCCACCTCCCTTGCCTTGCTCATCATCACCACTCCATCAGATTGGGCAATGACGAACCAGCTGTCAGGCACTCCATACCATCTTCAGTCCTTACCCACGTGTCCTCATTGCCAATTGCACCGTCTTCGTGAATCACCTTGGGCTCTATAGCCATGGTCCCCCCAAACTTCAATTCTCGATCGAAACCAAGAGCGACAACAGGAGTCTCATCAAGTTCCAATCCAACAGAGTGTCCAAGGAAACTAGACTGATTGGGACTCATTCCCATTAAGTTCTCTGAATGCCCCATCTCCGCTGCCATCTCACTGCCTCTAATCCAGGCAGATGAGCAGTCCTCTCCCTTGCCAAGTAGGCCTACAACAGCATTCTTGATTTCGACCATGTCATCAAGTCTGGATTCCCACTCCGAAGTCAGACCCCCTAAGCTGAACATCCTGGTGCAATCGGAAACATAGCCCCTGTGCAGATGAACGATGTCTACTAGAACCGGCTCGCCCTTCTTGACTCTTGCAAAACCCGCTCCCAATGACGAAATCGGACTCGCCCCGAGTCCACCTATTGCGGAGTCAAAATATGACGGGACTGAACCAGATCGACCAGCCGCGACAACAACTCTATCACAGTCCATCGGCCAGCGACGCATCCTTATTCTACCTCCGAAACCGGCTTCTCTACTCACTGAATCAGCAGCAGCCGCTAGATCTAACTCCGTGCAACCTTCCCTTCCCACCTCATTGACTGCTTCGAACATCCTTCTGTTGATCTCTCCACTTTCTCTGTGCATCTGTATTTCCCAATTTGACTTCACTTCCCTTAGTGAGAATAGAATCCCCGTTCCATCAAGCGACTCCCCCGGAAGGTCGGACATCTTCGAATTGAGGAAAGACCATCGATCATGAGGGACCTTTCCCGATAGCATCGAGGGCTTTTCAGTGCAACCGGCGGAGGCTAGAGCATCAGACAGAGATGCCATTCTAGGCTGCTTCTCAGACTCATGAGGGGAGTCGTCTCCCCCAGACTCAAAGACCGCTCTTTCCAAAGACCTCCTAACCCAATGCTTCGTTTCTACCTCGGAACCCTCTGAACCAACTAGAAGCATGCCGTTCTGCCTGCCTCCAGTGAGCCAGTATAACTCAACAGGATCATCAATTAGAATCGACTCAAACCCCCCTGACTTAAGTGCCAATGAGAGAGCATTCTGCCGTGATTCAAGCTCTGAAACAGGAACACGCCAGTCCTGCCCATCAGGTCCAGTGATGGACTCCGCATCCCAGGCCATGCTCATCCTTCCGGGCCTTACCATGAAAGGGATTTGGTAAGCCAACTATGTACGAAACAACCCCAATGGCCTTAGGTGGACTACCGGTGGGACCCATTGTGACAGGCGTTCTGTCGCTGGACGACGTTTGCCTAGATGGACGTACAGTGTTGCTCAGGGTCGACGTCAACTCGCCCCTGAACCCAGATACAATGGAGTTTATGGACGATCGCAGATTCACTGAGTTTATTTCGACATTGAACGATCTTTCTTCATCAAAAGTCGTACTCATTTCACACCAATCAAGGCCTGGATATCTCGATTTCACCAGTACAGAGCCCCATAGTAAACTCCTCTCACGGCTCTTGGGAAGGAAAGTCGGATTCGTTTCCGACGTCTGCGGCGAGGACGCTATTTCAGCAATCAAGGGCATGGAAGATGGTGACGTGCTTTTCCTAGACAACGTCCGCAAGCATGAAGAAGAAATCAGCATGAAGAGGGCCAGTCCCGAAGAGATGGCAAATTCGGAAATTGTGAGGAACCTTTCATCTGTAATTGATGCATACGTCACCGACGCCTTTGCAACTGCGCATAGGAGCTCCCCCTCCCTAACAGGATTCGCCGGCGAGGTCCCATGTATTGCCGGGCGTTTGATGAAGAAGGAGATCAATGCACTTAGGACAGCTGTATTTGACCCCCCTAGGCCATACGTTGTAGTCCTTGGTGGGATAAAGTGTGACGATTCGCTTCGAGTCGCATTGAATCTTATCGACAAGGGATCCGTGGATAGGATAGCAATGGTTGGAGTGGTCGGGAATCTAATGCTCTGGGCTGACGGCACGGATATCGGCGCAACGAATAGGGACTTCGTGAGGGAATCTCTCGGTGAATCATTTGAAGAGACTTGGAAAATGGCCGAGGAGCTAATATCTAATCACCATAAACTGCTTTTCCTCCCTACTGATCTAGCAGTCGAGTCAATGGGCAAGAGGATTCCACTGTCTGTGGAAGATCTCCCAACAGAGTTCCCAATTTATGATATCGGAATACAGACTATGATGGATTTGAGGCCCCTGATCATGGAGGCAGGATGCCTCCTGTGGAACGGCCCTGCATCATACTTCGAGAAGTCTGAGTTTGCATATGGGACGATTGAGATCATGAATATGTTCGTCGAGGCCCCGGGGGTTACTATAGTCGGAGGGGGCCACACCAGCGCTCTATTCAACCAGAGGGGCAAGGCGACAGAAGTACATCACAACAGCACTGGAGGGGGGGCTGTCCTTTGCATGCTTTCTGGCGATAGGATGCCCGTCTTTGAGGCCCTCGAGTCATCTAGAGATAAGTTCGCGTCCCTACTACCTGCATTGGGGCTAAGTCCGGGAGACTCTTGAAATGGAGCCACTGGGGAGATTTGAACTCCCGACCTTCTGATTACGAATCAGACGCTATACCGAGCTAAGCTACAGTGGCGCGAACCCGCCCCCCATTAACTCACATATAGATAATCTGTGTCGGAAACAACTCTATTGAAGAGCACTGAGATCCATCATCTCTCCCAATCGGGCGTTTACATCCGCTAGGATAGAATCTAGAGCGGCCTCAGTGCGTCCTTCAGCTCGCATTACTAGGATTGGCTCCGTATTGCTCGGACGACATAGGTACCAACCGTCTTCGTATCGTGCCCTTATTCCGTCCACTGTGGAACACTCAACATCCGAGAAGGAATCCCTAACAGCACTCATTACATCTTCTCTCTTTCCATGCAGTGGTATCTTCACCTCTTCTGTTGAGGGGTAGTTAGGAAGGGATGAGAACCTACTAGAGAAAGACGGGCCACCTTCGGAGGGGGAAGGATCTCTACCAACTATCTCCAACAGCCTCGCAGCGTTGTAAAGTGAGCAATCGAAACCAGGCCATTTGTCGTGGATGAAGAAATGTCCAGACATCTCACCTGCTAGGGGGGATGATGGATTCCTGTCCAACTCTCTCTTCATGAATGAGTGACCCGTTCTAACCATCTTCGGAATTCCGCCGTATTCCAATATCGCCTCCTCAAGAGCCAAACTGCATTTCACGTCGTAGAATACCACCCTCTCCTCTTCGGAAAGCCCCTGTCTGCCCGAAAGAACATCCTTCGCAAAGAGTGCCATAAGCCTGTCTGGATGAATGAATCGCCCGAGCTCGTCAACAACCCCTATTCTGTCTCCGTCCCCGTCCATTCCTATGCCGAACTCACAGTCATTCTCAGTGACAGCACGGGCGAGGTCCGCCATATTCTCGATCCTTGTGGGATCGGGCGGGTGGTTCGGGAAGGCATTGTCCCACGAGCAGTGAATGGGAACCAAGGCTACTCCGGACCTTTTCATCAGCTC
>CAYFGD010000035.1:0-10422 GCA_964342715.1 uncultured Candidatus Poseidoniales archaeon
ACCTCCGGTACTGATAGTGGAGATTGGCTCGTAGAGTTCCACAACGGTTCCGGAGAATGGAATACCACAGTAAGCTTCGACGTCGGTCTCGAGAACACTCTGAACTTCACAGACCTACATGTCAGGATTAGTCCGGCAAACCAGTCTATGGCACACTCCCTAGCTAATGGCCACTCGGTAAAGATCGACGTCTTCACAGCAGATGGCTATTACACCGAGGAGACTGTGGTGGTCAGGATACCTCAGATCCATGGCTTCTCAGCAGAACCCATGGATGCAGTTTACGGAGTATCATCGGGCGAAACGGTCCAGATTGGCATTGACATCACAAACTCTGGCAATGGCGATGAGAAATTTGAATTCTCCTTCGACGATTCAGAACTCCCAGAAGGCTGGGAGAGAACTGGTGCGACCAGCCATACTCTAGGCGCCTTTGTATCAACTACCCATTCAATTTCAGTGATTACCCCTGAGAACGCAACAGGCGGGCCATACACAATTTACGTCTCAGTTACAGACAAGATTGGCGGCACATACCCTGACATCGAGATCAACGTGGAGGTCTCAAACCCAGTAATCAGCATAACCGGCCACCAGTCATACACAGGTGGAGACCCTGTTGCATTCACAACTAATGGTTGGGCAGTCACGGTATACAACGACGGCTTGGTTGACGCTCTTGGAGTCACCCTGAACGGTACTATCTGTGGGGACAGCAGTTGCAGCAGCGAGATAGCTTTCGACACAGACACCCGCGATGTCCCCTCAATGTCCGAAGTCACATTCGATATTTCCCTTGACCTCACTGAATACGGTCCAGACTCGTACTACCTCCGATTTGTTGTAGTCGAAGAAACCGTCGATGGAGAGGTATTGCCATACTTGGAAGACCAAGGCGGAGTCTCCAACGTCGACGTCCGTTCTCCACCAGTCGAGGGTACAACTGACTGGATAGGATGGATTCTTGGGGCCCTAATCTTGCTTGCCATCGGAATGCTGACAAGGCCCCGCTCAAGAAGGCCAAACGCTCCCTTCTGATGCATTGATATTTATGCCCGTTAATGTGGGGATTGAACATGCCTGCAATCGAGCATCTGGAGCTGATGCCCGAACCAGAGGAGCCTAGGCTACTCACCACGGTCGACCCCGACGCCCCCGGCTATCCCGGAGAGGCCTATGGCTTGTCGGATGAGGAGGCTCGCAGACTCAGGTGGCCATTAGGCCCAATCAAGGAGGCCCTGTGGCCATGGGGTGCAGTATTCTTTTCGATAGGAACTATTCTACTGCTGGTTTCATGGCCATTCATTGATGCATACCTGACTCCAGTACTTCCAGATTCCGAATGGGCCTACGAGGATACTCGAATCAGGGAATTACAGAGTTCAGGACTTTATGGCCAGGGGGTCGCTGTATGCATAGTTGACACCGGAGCAGACGCCTCTCACCCCGATCTGATGGGAATCGACCTAGTAGGATTCAGGGACTTCTATGAAGAAAATAACGATGAAGTTAGGGACGTCGGAGATGAGTACCATGGGACGATGATGACGGGCCTCCTAGTTGCTAATGGGACATTCCTAGGGGCCGCTCCCGAAGTATCACTCTCCGTTGCTTTGGCACTAGGTCCCGAGGGTTCCTCGGGGCAGCAAGACAGAGTGGCGATGGCGATAAGGTGGTGCAGGATCACGCAGGAAGCTGACATAATCAGTCTAAGTCTGGGAGCCAATCCCGGAGCGGGGATGGGAACCGATTCGGAAACCGTCTCCGCGGTCAATGAAGCATTATCTTCGGGAATTTTCGTTGTTGCCGCTGCCGGAAACACAGGTCTAGACGAATCGATATACGATGTCTCTGTACCAGCAAACATCCCAGGGGTAATTGCAGTGGGGGCAGTTTACAGAAGCGGAGTTTCATGGCCCGAAAGCGCCTCAGGTTCCGAAATCGATCCGTATGGCGGAGAGCCTAGAGAGTTCCCAAACCAGAAACCCGAGGTATCCGCGCCCGGAGTCAATATCTTCTCTACAGCGACAACTGAACTTTCCCCTCCCTATGCCTATTCATCAGGCACTAGTGACTCAACCGTTTTCGTTGCAGGAGCGTTATCGCTAATCTTGGAGCTATATGGTGAAGAACTAGAAAATGAGAATGGCCAGATAGACCAGGAATCAATGGAACTAGTGAAGAGAGCTCTGGCAAACTCTGCAGCCGGGGGAGAATCTTTCGAGGGCGGTCACGACAGTAAAATGGGGTATGGCAAACTTGATGCTTCAGAATGGGCATCACAAGTCGCATTTGAGCTCAATTTGAACTAGAAATGGTCTTTCAGGGGGCATTTTCAAGCAGTCTTCACCTGCTCATTCCGACCCTACGGTTAAATCCGCTCCCGACACCCCGCGTACATGGCACGCGGAGACAGAACACGAAGCTCCCTTTTGGTATTCTTGATGCTAACTAGTGTATTCGTTTCTTTGGTGGGCCCCGCGACCCCAGTCGTTGCGGCAAATGACACCACTTCGGGCACTATTTCAGGGACTGAGGTGTGGCAAGGAACTCACACCCTAACTGGCGATGTCGTCGTGTCCTCCGGGGCCAAGCTAATTATCCAGCCAGGGACAACCGTGACTTTCCCAAATGGCACTCACTTGGATGCTAGAGGAAGCATCTGCATAGGCTCATCTTCATGTGGTGCCAGTGGAAACGCAAACACCGCCCAGAAAATCACCTTCAGATGGACCGAGCCTTCGAACTCTAGTGCTAGAGGGGAATGCTACGGGATGTCAAATGGGAATGAAGAAATATTCATCGAAGATCCTTCATGCTTTGAGGGCGTCCTAATCAGGGACTCAATAGATCTCTCCCAAACTGCAATTAGGTTCCTGACTATAGATGGGGCATGGGGAATACCGTACTACATCGACACCCTGAATGAGTTCAGATATGGGGCCTTGGTCCTAGATGGGGCCAGCCCGACCCTCAGGGAGTTGGAGTTCACGGACGTCAATACCAGTAGCGTCTTGACCACCAACCTCGCGCAGCCTAGGTTCATTGGTGGGGAGTATGTAGTAGGAAACGACGATGAAAGCAGCGTAGACGGTTCAGCCGTGCAGATTTACAGCTCAGGTACGCCTGTAACTCCGCTAATCATGGAGTCCCCCTCTCTCATTGGCACGGACAGAGGCTGTGGGCAGAGGGACGGAGGTAGGCCTACCGTTTGGGTCCAGGACGCTTTCATCGAAATTGATGATGCTGACATCTCGGTTGGAGACTTCGGAATCTCACTTAGATACTCATCGGGATCTGTAACGAACTCCTCGATCAACGTCAATTGCAATGGGGTTGACCTGTACAGCCTCAAGAGTGTAGGTACAACTGACTATCACAACGTCATCGCCAGTAATGAGATTACTACGGGGGAAGGGACACCTGTCACTATCTATGGAGGGGCACATGCTGAAGTTTACGATAATGAACTATCTGGGGCCTCTAGTGGTTCGGGAGTGGCCGTATACTCCAGCTACGCCAATATCCACGATAACGACATCGGCCCGATAGGCGGATGGAACGGACTCTGGATGCTTGGCTCATTCGACGTAATAGCCGAGAATAATACGATTCATGATGTAGCCAAGGAAGTCGTTCTGGCAGGGGAATATGGAAGCCAGGCACCGGCACCATCTGCTGCTAGGGCATTCCTCGCCAACAACACACTCTCCACCGATGGAACCGGGACCTGCTCGAGCATGACTCACTTTGGAGGGGGATTCACGTGTCCAGCAGTTCTCGCATTCAGATCAGGCTTGACGATGTACGACAATGAGATCAACGCGGCAGGAGACGCAGACGGAATCAGGGCAATAGGGGCACTTTTGGATATTCGGAGGAACACCTGGAACGTACCCTCTACTGGAGCAGTGATTAAGCACTACGATACCGGATTTGCTGGCACACAACAGTATGGAACTCTCGGGTTCTTCTCTGAGAACTCTTGGAACGGGGTCGACATGACTTACAATATAACCAAGAGTTCGGTAACAGTTCAGTCCGAGACAATTCCAAGTGCTACTGGTGGAGGTGACCCTGTGATACTATCATGGCCAGATCAGGAAGCGTGGCCAGCAAATCAATTCCAGAACGGAATAGCTCCAACCGAGGTCCAGGAGTGCGCCCTCTGCGACAACCTGACTCCTAGGAACTTCCCCCTAGCAATTAGCATGGATAACAACTCCACCGTTTTCACCTTTGCAGCTTTGGCAAATCTCGACCTCTCTTCAGTGTTCATTGAGACTCAGCCGACACCATATGCAGTTCAGGTCCGCAGGGCAGAACTGGTTCGCTACCAAGTATTGGTTGAGGGAGAGAGAGTGCCGGGTGCAGGCGTCCTGGTGGAGGACGCACTCGGTAACGACCTATATGACATAGAGACTCTCGACGACGGATACACGCCTTGGTTCTCCCTCCCTTCGGATTTCCACTTGGACTTCAGGGGACTGGGAGGGGGAGACAACCCAGACGGATATGCGGACGACGAATTTGAGGACTCCTGCACTGATGGTATTGACAACGATGGGGATCTTACCACGGATACAGACGATACGGATTGCGACTATTCGGCAGGTACCCGTGAACTCTCATTGTACAGGTATACTGCCTACAAGTTTGGCTCCGGACTAGATAGCGGCGAGTTCACACTTGAGGACTCATCGTTCCAAGGAACGGCCGAATTGTTGAATATGGCCCCGTCTGTTACAATAACGCAAAATGAGGGTCATTCATTTAGGAAGATAGTCAACATCACAGGTACTGCCCATGATGGTGTACTCGCAGCCTTCTACCAGACCGATGAGCTGGCTCAGTGGGACCAAAAGGGCTACGTGCACTCGGTCGAAGTCAAGGATCCATTCACAGGAGATTGGGACAACGCCCTTGTGGCAATCGACTCATCGGGAGCAGGTCCGGGAGAGGTAACCCGCAATAATCACCCGTTCAAAACATGGTTCTATGAATTGGACATGTCTAGCATGGCGGAAGGCGACTACACGTTCGAGTTCAGGTCCTTCGACGGTATCACCCATAGTCCCATTGTGGGCATTACGATAAAGCTCAATACACAGGCTCCGACGATCTCCGTTACATCCCCAAGCCCCATGTCGACTCATTCAGACGATAGCGTCACGTTCGAGGGCACTGCGTATGATTTCTACGGTTGTCCTGAGCAGTGCAGCATGGATGTCGAGGACATATACTTCCAAATCGTGGGTCCGAATTTCCAAGTCACCACGCCGGTGTCCGGCGGTGCGGATTGGACATGGACATGGGATTTCAGCGGTCAGCCAAGGGAGAATGCTCAGTACACTTTCACAATATGGGCGTCGGACTCAGACTTCTGCATAGGGGTCATCGATGAATGTGAGGCGACAGTACTCACACTGAATATTGACAACTCCAACACAGCCCCATTCCTTAGCGTAACTTCTCCTCAGAATGGCGATCGCTTAGCAGTCTCCGAGAATTCAGTTTTCGAAGGTGTCGCTAGGGATTCCGATGGTACTGTGACCAGGGTAGATGTCGAGGTTCTCGACATAGCGAACGGTTACATCAATGTGCACTCAGATTCAATCACTGATTTCGCCTCCAATGGGGCGTTCAGCCAGGAGTGGAACTCCATGTCCCTGAGGCACAATGCAGAATATCAAATCAGGATGAGATCATACGACGGTTTCGATTACAGCGAGTGGATTGAGCTTCAGATCACGGCAGACAACCCCCCTGATGCTGGAAACAACCAACCAGTTTTCGACCCAAGTGGATGGCTCGACGAGATCACCCTCTATTGTGAGTTGGACTCCCAGTCTCAGGACAGGTGTACTCTCGCAGAAATCGACCTTATGCAATATTTCAGTGACGCTGATCAGAATCAAGAGTTGATGCTCTCCATCTATGACAATGAGGAATTGTCTAGCGACGATGAGTATGGAATCGTCTTTAGCATCGCCTCTAGTGGTTTGGCCACATATAATCCGATCACGATGTCTTTCTATGACCCTGAGATATCCGGTTGGTCTCTTGACGGTGTAATCTTTGTTGCCTCTGATCCATTTGGCTCTAAGGCAAATTCTCTCCCAGTTTCGGTAAATGTCATCGGATTATCGTTCATAGTCAACGAACCAGAGGATAACAGGATTGGCGATGACGAAATCGCAATTTTCACTGGCACCGGTCTCCCAGGTAAGACGGTCACAGCAACCATTGGGGGAAATCCGGTTAACAACACCGTGATTTCGAGTGACTCAACTTGGGAGATGGGGATACCTGGCTCTAGAATCTCGGGCTCCGCAACTCCCCAATTCAAGTATGGGGGGGAAACTTACGAGCCCGGTTTCAAGATCACTGTTAGTGATGAGGAAGGTTCTGGCCTCGGTACACTATTGGTGATAGTTGTAGTAGTGCTATTGGGAGCTGTAGCTGCATTCGCCTACTTCTTCGTGGAAATTGAGGAGGAAGGGGAAGAAGAGGACTCGACGCAAGAAGTAGAATCAGAGGAACAAGAGGAAGACCCGTACGCATGGGCTAACGCTGGAGAGGAAAACCCTCAGCCCGAGCAAGAACGATTCCGAAGAGACGCCAATCACCCAGGATGGCTATGGGACACAGAGAATGAAGAGTGGGTCCCGGAGGATTCTCAGGCATGAATCAACCACCAGTCGTCAATCACGAACATTCTTGAATGAAAGTTATCGCTAGTAACACCATGACTTCCGTGCCCGCATCGAAACCAGGGGTTCAGGAACGCATTCTTCTGCACCTCAGGGACTATGTCGATCACGCAGATAAGGTGGAGGTGCCATTCGCACTTTCCCAAATGGGAATAGCTAATGCAGTATCTATAGCTAGATCGAATGTCCCCAGGGCAATTTCCGGACTTAGGGATCAGGGATATCTGATCGAGAGGCAGGCGCATGTTACAGGAGTGTCTAGGAAGAGGAAGGCGTATTTCCTCACTGAGGATGGTGAGAAGTTGGCTGATGACATTTGGTCTAAGGTCGGTATGCAAATGGTCAGGGTGATTGGGCATGATGGTAGATCCTCGACTATGGAACTTCAGAAAGCACTAGAGTCTACAGAACTTCCACTTAGACACGTCGATGTAATTAGGTATCTAGACGAGTCTGGGACTATAGATTTCTCCTCCCTATCGCCCGATCTTATTGAACGAGACCTCTCAAAGCACATAGAGAAGCAGTTGGTAACGTCCCTAGGCGACTTGCCTCGAACTAGGAAATTCTATGGGAGGGAGAAGGAGCTAGAAAACATGGTCAGCTTGTTGGAACATCAGTCTGGCTCAATATTGGTACCCGGTATTGCAGGCATAGGTAAGACCGCACTTTCCGCTAAGCTGATTGAGAGTTTTACTCATAGGAGAAATCTGCTATACCACAGGTGCCAGGATTGGGAAGGTGCGAGAGCATTTTTGGAAGCGACCGGCGAATGGATGTCGGCTATGGGAAGTGACGACCTTTCGGATTACCTAGCCTCGACTCCAGTGCCTCAGCCACAGATGGCAGTAAATCTCATCACCGAGGGTCTGGAGGGTGCACCTTCCCTAATCGTTATTGATGACTTGCACAAGGTCGGTGATGAGACCTTAATTTCCGTCCTCAGATCTTTATCGATAAGAATTCCAGAAATCGATGATGTAGGGCTAGTGATGTTTTCAAGGTCATTCAGGATGGTAGTTCCGGAAACTGATTCTACAGGCAGGATTGTTACCCTTGTTATGCCCCTCGATGGTCTTGACCAGGACGCAAGCAGGCAGATATTGACGGCGATGAAGGATATTGAGATGCCTCAATTCCTACACATCCATAACCTGTCTAGAGGTCACCCTCTAGTACTAGAGCTAATCAACAGGGGTAGTGTTGGCGGGACATTCCACGAAACTCTGGAGACATTCGTTGAGAAGGAGATATTCAGTAGACTCTCAGGTGCAGAAAAGAGGGTGCTTGGCGCCATCTCAGTTTTCAGAGAGCCAATGCCCCTTGAGGCAATTTCAGGAGTTGATGCTGAGACCGACCTGCTCGATGATCTCGTCGAGAAAGGCCTAGCCAGACAGGCGGACAGTGAGAATTATGACGTCCACGATCTAGTCAGAGAGTTCCTGACAAGATCTATGGACGACTCACTGAGTCAGATTCTCCATGCAAACGCTGTCGAGTGGTACAGGACCAGAAGCGATACCCCCTCCCAGAGCATCGAGTACATCCACCACCTGCACATGTCAGGCGATACCGAGGGCCTAGCTGCCGCGCTATCAGACAAAGGTCATGCTCTTGTCCGCTCAGGGCACATCGAGCTCTTGGGTATCCTAAGGTCTCTAGATGTCAGCAATTTTGGACCTAGGACGAGCTTCGTCATTCACGAGCTTAGGGGCGACATTCTGTCTATCCAGGGGAAGTGGGAGGAGGCAGTAGAGGAGTATGACTCTGCAATGCCTATCGCACTCAAACACAAGATGACTTCCTCGCTGGCAAGACTCCTTTCATCCAGAGCCGATCTCGCCGTCAAGAGGGGTCAGATGGACGAGGCCCTTTCTCTCCACAGGAAGGCGCTTGAAATCCAGATCTCGGTCAGAGATGCATTGGGTGCCGCTAGATCATACAATAACATGGGCTTCATTTTCAGGCGACAACGTGACAACAAGAAGGCTCTGGAGGTTTACGGGAACGTAGAAGAGCTACTGGAGGCCGAAGACTCCCCGGAGTTGACCGAAGCCAGAATCAGACTAGCTTCGGCATTCCTTGAGATGGGTGAGATGGACAGAGCAAGGGACCACGCAATGATTGCCCACGACGAGACAGAGGAGAATGAACAGGTAAAGTTGCATGCTAGATCAAGGGCGGTTTTGGGAAGGTACTACGCCAAAATCAAGGACAACGACCTAGCCATGCACCATTATTCTGGCGCACTTGAGATTCTTTCCGATCAATCGGACCCCCATAGTGCCGTCGAGGTCGAAATGTTGCTCGGACAGGTACTAAGTGACGCTGGAAGATCTGAAGAGGCTGCTGAACACTATCTCGATGGACTAGCTCTTGCTGAGGCTAACGATTTCAGGATGATGCAAGGCGAGATATTGTCGAGGCTCGGCGAGGTGGAAAGCAACCGATCTCAGAGAATGGACTATCTGCAGAGGTCATTGGTGGTATTCAGGGAATTGGGCGCTGTTCACAGAATGAGGGACGTGCAGAACGCAGTTCACAGGGTAGTCATGGGACATTAGGATAGGCCGACTATCCTTTCGGGCTCACTTTGTCCCAACCAATGTGTGAATTCGGGACCGCTCTGTTTAGAAATGGAGAGGTCCCCTGCGAAGGAGTCACAGATTCTCATCAATACCTCACTTTCTGCTATGTGTGGCCTATTGTTATTTTCAGAGAGGTGGCATAGTACTATGCTCTCAAGCCCCTCATGCATTACTTCGTTCAGTATCTGCCCTGTTTGGGCATTGGAAAGGTGCCCGCCTCTTCCCGTTATCCTACTCTTCAGTGAATCAGGATATGGTCCGGCCACTAGTCTGGAATACTCGTAATTTGCCTCTATGGAAATATGCGAGCAAGCAGATAGATGTTTTTTGAGCTCATCAGTGGCTTCTCCCAGGTCAGTGACTACGGCTGCTCTCTTGCCCTCTGTTGAACATGCGATAATTGCCACATTGTCTGCGTCATCATGAGGTACAGGAATCGGAAGGAGGCTCAAGTCATTGCCAGCCTCAACCCGCTCTATCTCCGAGAATTCAGCGAAGTTCTCATGATCCCTCCACTCCATCCTTCTAGCAGTTTCGGCATTGCTCATTAGAACAGATGCCCACCTCTTAGAGGCACGGGCCGCTGATCCAGAGTGATCGGAGTGGTGATGGGTCACCATAATCGTGTCTATTTCGGAGGGTTTGACCCCTATCATGCCCAAGCGAGACTCCATTCTCTTCAATGAGAATCCGCAGTCGATGAGGACTTTCGACTCTTCAGTAGACAACAGGACCGAATTCCCGCGACTCCCACTGCCAAGGTGAGTAATCTCCATGTTGATACCTAATCCAGTCCGAGACAAATAGCCCTTTGAATAAATCCATCAAAGACTGTCCTCAATGGCCAATTAGGCACATCAATGGCACTGCCAACAATCAAAATATCCGGCCTTCCGTCCGAACGACGCTCCATCATCATGATAAGTCAGTCAAGAACGCTCAAAGTCGTCTAGATGGGGCTATGTCATGAGGAGAAAGCAGACCGCGGCATTCATCACGCTACTTCTCCTTAGCAGTCTTGCATTTGTTTCCCAAACTCGTCCACAGTCCCCGGTTTCTTCCACGGACCCATCAGATGCACAGGGAGGAGCTCCACCAGCCACAGATGCGGATGAAGATCA
>CAYFGD010000036.1:0-4689 GCA_964342715.1 uncultured Candidatus Poseidoniales archaeon
CGATATTATCAACCCCCACGCCAGCCCTAATTATCATCCTGAGCGATCCTTTATTGCCAGAATTAGCCGAAATCACATCTTCAACCATCTTAGTTGCACTTCTGACGACAACAATGTCAAAATCCGCCAATGATCCGCTTCTAAGTGAGGCTTGATCATGGTGCCCAACCACCAAATCATGGCCTAAATTTCTAAGTGATTCAGCAGCATTTTCGTCAATGCCGTCAGTCACAGCGATTCTCGCCATGAACTCCTCTATCGTCAGGAATACGATGAAGATTTTCCGTATTCTCAATGACAGAATTGATATCCCTTGCTCATCTCGGTTGCTACGAGGATGAATATGCCATTCGAACTTCCCGAACTAAATTATGAATATGACGCTCTTGAACCACATATAGACGCCCTGACCATGGAGATACATCACAGCAAGCATCATGCTGGATATACATCAAACCTCAATGCCGCCATAGAGGGGACAAGCATGGACGGACTTAGTATAGAGGATCTACTCTCCAATCATTCTGAGAATAATGCGGTCAGGAATAATGGTGGGGGTTTCTGGAATCACAGACTTTTCTGGAATATTATGAGCCCCAATGGCGGCGGCCAACCGGATGGTGAACTCGCATCAGCTATTGAAGACAAATTCGGCTCCTTTGAGTCATTCCAGGAAGAGTTCGCCAACGCTGCAATGACCAGGTTCGGCAGCGGTTGGGCATGGCTATGTGTCGATAACAATGGGCATCTATGCATTTGCTCTTCGCCCAACCAGGACAATCCATTGATGGACTCCAGCGGACATCCAATTTTGGGAATCGATGTGTGGGAACATGCCTACTACAAGAAGTTCGGACCGGGAAGAGGGGATTATATCGCGGCATGGTGGAATGTTGTTGACTGGACCCAGGTTTCTGCAAACTATCATAGCGCCTCTGGAAACTAGTGCTTACCCCCCAAGTTACACTACCACATACCTCCATGACCGGTTCATTCTAATCCTCATCGCATAAGCAGCGGGCGTGACTGAACCCATTGAGGGAATGGCAACCGGAGTGCTGATCCTATTCCTGCCACTACTGCTTTCCCTGCCATTGCGATTCGGCTGGAAGTGGTGGGTTGGGATGGAGCCTGAGCATGAGCACTATCGCGAGAAGGTGAGGAGGGTTCTCGACTCGGGCATACCAATCAGGCGTTACAGGACGGAGTTAGATTCCGAGGCACGAAGATTGCTTATCGACGACGAACGTAAGTCCAGGATCGAATCCGATCTCCTAAGGCCCCTTGGGACTCAGCATTTCCTACTATTGCCGGCATTGGTGTTCTCTCCATTGCTTGGTCTTTTCGCACTCCCCGTTTCTGTTATCCTTTCATTGCTGTTCAGACCCATCGAGTGGCTACTTATTGACAAGAAGATCCTTCTGGGCGTGGCCGGCCTTATTCGCAGGATAACACGCTGGGAGATAATCGGAATTCCCCCACTAGATGATGGTGCTGGAACATTGAATAAGGTACTAGAGTCTGCACACAGGATGCCAATCACCGTTTTTCTCGGAATATTCGCCTATTTGATTGTCCTATATTTGCCATTGAGCCCTTCAGAAGTCCTCTTGGTAAGTGCTGGGTTTTACATTTTCCTCGTTTCCGTAATCTCGGTGATTAGAGCAGCCACACTAAACTCTCTTGTTTTTGCTGACCCTACCAAGAGACGGCTGATACCAATGCATTCTCTAGTTGACGACGCCTTGGGACCGTCGGTAGGAATAGGACTCATATTCCTCCTCTCCCGACAGCTAATTTATGGAAGTAAATTGAGGTCAGGTGATTTGCTTGGAGACCCCGTGGTGTTCTCTACAAGTGTACTGTTAGTCCTCTATACTGCTACCATTATCGGTGTTGCAGTGGAGTACGCGTTCTTCGTATCTAGGAGTGACGTAGTCAGAAAAACATTCCAGAATCAGGTAGTCGAAGAGCATGATCCAATGGTATACCTTTTCACTAGGCATCTAGGAACTCTCAGGATTTCACCACTGATGAGGCTTGAGGAGTGGATAGAGAACGGTGAAGAGATAGAATTCACCGATGGAACCCACTCTAATCAGTAGTCTAGCCAAATGACTGGCCACATCCACAGGATCTGTCCGCGTTCGGGTTTTCAATTTGGAATCCGCCCCCCATCAAGGAGTCCTTGAAGTCAATATTAATCCCATTGAGCAGTGAGCTATCCCTGTTGTGCACTAGAATTGCCATACCACCAATCTCAACCCTCTGATAGCTTTCATCGCCTGGGTCCTCTATGATGGCCATATCATACATGTACCCAGAGCACCCCCCATCCTGCGCGCTTACAACCAGAACGTGAGTGGACTCGTCCCCCTTCAGTGACGTCTTAAGGGCAGTAATGGCTGAATCCGTGAGATTGATTTCGATATCGTCGATATTCTCGCGCTTCAGCGAAGTAATAACGGGAAGGGACACCCCCTCACATCCATCATGTGCCATGTTGCCCCCTGTAACAGCTGGTATTTGAATGGTTTCGACCTCTCATCCGCCATGTATGAATACTCAGACACAATGTCAGACCATGGTCAGCACTGAGAAGCAGTTCGATGTTTCCAAGCTGAATCAGCAGGGCTCCACAAGAATCCATGACGTTGTTGCTGTAGAGTCTCCTTTGAGCATCAATGTCTCGTGCGATGACAAAACTACATCACTAGGCATAACAATGCGCACCCCTGGAAGGGATAGAGAACTGGCTTTGGGATTTCTATATTCCGAAGGTCTAATCAATGGAATTGCCGATATAATTGATATTAACCCCTCTTCTGACTCAGTGGAGGTTTTTTGTAGCGCTGTGAATAATGATGTACTAATGGACTACCAGAGAATTTCCACAATAACATCGTCATGCGGGATTTGTGGGAAGGACTCCATCTCCAACATGTTACATATTCATGGGCCAAGGTTATCAGATGGCCCCATCATATCTTTACGGGAAATTGAAGCCTCACTGAGGGATCTAAGGAATGCCCAGCCACTATTCGTGTCCACTGGAGGATCTCATGCATCTGCATTAGTTTCAGAACACGGCGATATTTTGCATATCGAAGAGGACGTCGGCAGGCATAACGCCCTTGACAAGCTAGTTGGCCATCTTGTCATCAAAAATCAACTGCCCGTAAGAGAAATGATGCTTATTGTATCAGGGAGGGCTTCATTTGAATTAGTGCATAAGGCGATTCGAGCGGGGTTTTCAATTATGGTTGCCGTAGGTGCACCCAGCTCCCTGGCAGTTGAGATGGCCAGGGAACATGGACTGACTCTAATTGGATTCGCGAAGAAAGAGTCATTGACTATTTACAGCACACCGAGCAGAGTTTCTACTGACTAGGATCTCTTCTTGATTGCTCCTTTGCAAGAATTTTACATCTACTAATCTGTTTCCTACACAGGTCATTGTCTTCATCATCTAATCCTCTTTCGAGAGATTGAGAGAAGCATTTTATCGCATCCTCGAACAGTTCTAATGCTGCATATGAGGAGCCCATATTGTATAGCATTCTAGCAGTTACGCCACTCGGATCCATCGATATTGCAGTGTGGTATGATCTGATACTGTCCCCAAACCTGCCAAGCTGGTATAGAGCATGCCCCCTGCCACCTTGTGCCTTGACTCTCAATGACAACTCGTCCCTAGGTGCTCCTCCTATTGCTTTCTCGAAGCAATTCAAGGCCTCTATGGCTTGCTCCTCCCCAAGCAGGGTGACACCCCTATTATACCACTCAATTGAGATGTTCACATCCTCATTTTCTCTCGGCTCTATACTATCTAGACGTTCTTGTGCCTCTTCTCCTGCTGTAATCAGATCTATTGCTCCTTCCTCGATTTCAATTTCCTCATCTCTGGCTTTGGCGTCCTCGATAGCATTAGCTCTCTGCCTGCATTGGAACGCGCGATCCACGTGTCCTGCGGCCGAAAGTGCGTCGGCCATACCATTCCAAATTTCAGATGATCCCCTGTCTTCTTCGAGTAGCAGCTTCCAGGCATTAACTGCGCTAACATGTTCCCCGGATTCAGACATCTCCCTGGCAATGGATATTCTATTCGCTAACGTGTCTTCGATTGATACTGTGCTATCCACGCGGTCAACTGTTTCCTCTTCTGCCCCACCAATCGGGGAAACAACTTCTGACTCTTCGACATCAATCTGGGACTCCAGCTCCATTACTCTTTCAGAAATATTATTCTCGGAGTCAAATTCCAACGCCCTTTTCCAGATAGACAAGGCCTCGTCTGAATTTCCCGCCTCTAACCTCATCTCGCCGAGTGCAATTAGGCTGTTTACGTGCTCTGCATCGGAGAGGAGGGCGTTAGCGAGTGATTGCATGGCATCGACCTTCCTGCCATTTCTCCTCAGTAGCTGTGCAAGATTGTAGTGGTTTTTCGCCGAATCTTCTCCTATGGAAATAGAATATTCCATGGCCTGTATTGCCTCCGCTTCATTCCCAACCATTGACAGACACGTTCCGCACACCGCCCATAGACTAGGGTCATCTGAGCCATCGCTTTGGAGTCTTGGTTTAACTAGATCCAATGCTCCCTGTGCATCGCCTTCTCGTAGCATTCCTCTGGCCACGTCAATTAGATCGTTCAGCGGGATTGGCACAGTCGACTCTACGAACACCTCC
>CAYFGD010000036.1:4789-10392 GCA_964342715.1 uncultured Candidatus Poseidoniales archaeon
TCCTCTACGGGTGATGAATCCAGCATTACCTCCTCCTCTACGGGTGATGAATCCAGCATTACCTCCTCCTCTACGGGTGATGAATCCACCACGGAATCAATAGGATCTGCGGTTCCATATAGCATCGAAATTCTGACCAGTTCTCCGACCTCACCAACTTCATCAATTGCGATACGAGCCATTTCAGATGCCCTCCTAGGATTTGTGTTCTCCAGTAGAACAGCCAAATTAGCAGCCGTAGCTCCATGTTTTGAATTGATAGAGTGTGATTTCTCAAATGCATCAATGGCGTCAGCAGTCATCCCTCTGTTAGCCTGTACAACACCAAGGCCGTACCATGCAGATGCACTTGAAGGGGCCGAAATTACAGCCTCATTGTATTTTTCCGCGGCCATAAGGAGGTTACCAGCTTCGGCATATGAACGAGCTGAATCCAATAATTCCGCAACTCCCCCTTCGTTCACACATGTTCGCTCATTGGAGGAAACATAAGCATTGGCCCCCCCGGTCTGAAACACATAGTTGAAGTTCCGAGCCTGACAGGAACCATCATGTCAGAACCTATCCGCATCATGGGGATTTGCGGAACATATGATTTAGATTCAGCTAACGGCAGGATGCTCGAGCTCCTTCTGGATGAATGTAGTAAGCTTGGCGCCGAGACAGTGGTTTGGGACCATGGTGCAAAACCTCTTCCTCTTGTCGGTGCAGAGGGAAGTTGGGATGATGGAAATGTAAAGGAATTCCAAGATCTAGCCACATCCTCTGATGCCTTTGTTCTATCGAGCCCCGAATATCATGGAACTATGAGTGGCGTAATGAAGAACAGCTTAGATTGGCTATACTCCAAGCATACATCGGGAAAGGTGTTCGGATTAATGAGCACCTTAGGGGGCCAATCCAGCAACAATACACTGAATCACATGAGAATTGCTGCTAGGTGGATATACGGCTGGGTTGCGCCCGAGCAAGTCGCTGTTCCACACATCAAAGAGGCCTTCAACGATGATGGCACTCTAGCAGATGACAAGATTATGGAGAGGGTCGCTGCTCTTGCATCATCAATTGTCTCTAACACAACAAAACTCAGGAGATAGTGGTATTCTGAATAGCCTCCCTCCTGGTTCAGAGCTGCTCCTACTAATATGCATGCTGTGTGGAGTTCTTTCCTGGCATGCCGATACATTTACCGAACGGAGAGATCTTGTTAGATTGTTCTCTCTCGCTGGAATTGCTTCAATGGTTAGCCTTGTGATATGGGTATTGGTAGAATGAGTAGCATCCCTCCACTCGAATCATTCCCTACTCGAGCACCCGTGCATTGGGCCATAGTCGATAGCGATAACGACAAGAGTATGGTAGTTATTTTGATTGAGAAGGACTTCACTAGGGTCGAGTCCATTATTGCATGGGCACTTCGAGCTCCCGGGAAACTCAGGAGGCCCCTGGATGAGATGAACTCCACCCTATGGGAGTTAATGGATGGCTCACGAACATTTGGCGAGATTATTGGAATAATGGATTCTAAATTCAACGAGTCTATTGCTCCAGCCAGGGAAAGGTGTGGCTCATCGATATCAAATTTCGTCGATCTGAACCTCGCTGTTATCAGGACCTCCCCAATGAGAGGGGAGTGGGATGTTTCACCTTCGGAGCCTATCCATCGTTGAGGTCGGGCGACTCCATCCTGATCTTCTCGTCCTTCTTTGCCTTGTGAACCGCTGCGAAATAGATCACTAGGGGGATAACCAGCATTAAACCGAAGCAGCCTACGAGTGTAGCCATTCCGTAGACGGACTCCTGTACAGGATCAATGTTGAATTCTTCTATGTACATATATTCGTGCGTAGACGCATTTAGGAAGACCTCTATCCCCGCCGATTCGATGGCCCCCTCATCACTGTACAAGCCAACTCTCCATGTAATAACCGCGGCCTCCCCGTCGATCAACTCCACGGCCATCTCCTCAGCCTCACTGATGTCGTCTGCCTGCAGGTATCCAAGACCCTCAATTGGGAGAGATATTGACACAATTCCCCTCATTATCGATTTGTCATCCTGAATTACTAGCTCGTGTCTCGTCGAGTACTCACATACTTCTATGTATTCGGAATAATCGCCACTAATTTCCTTACAGTTGAATGGGTAGTCAACATCTTCTCCAAGAGACGGTGAGTGATACCATGATGCACCCTCTGCCTGAACCGCGAGAATCGAATCGGCAGGAGCTCCAATTACTGTAGTATTGATCCATGAAATCCCTTGATTAGTGGTGACATACCACTCGGCAATTGAGGCCTCATCTTGAGAGAGCTCTAATTCTACATGATCGTTAGTAGTTCGATAGCCATAATACTCGGAGTCTAATGTGTTGGAATATACCGCATATCCCAGTATGATTATCAACGTCATTCCCAGGCCTATCATGGTCCTGATCATGTTTGGATTCTGCGACATCGACCTGCGCACAGACCAACGAGAGGACAAGTGGATTTGAATCCTTGTCGTCCCGATTAAGCTTTGTTGCAAACAAGCAGTAGCTTGAATGCCGTCATCACGGTTAAATAGGGACTCTAAGACGGGCGGCCGCTTGGTGTGCCTATGACTACGTATCACGATGTTCCCGCCGACCTGTTAATCGGCGAATTGTCGAAGAGACTGGCCACCGTAGAAGATATCTCGGCTCCAGAATGGGCTAACATCGTCAAGACCGGGACGCACAGGGAAAGACCTCCCGTACAGGATGACTGGTGGTACATTAGAACGGCTGCCGTACTCCGCAAGGTCGGCAAGCTAGGTCCAATAGGAGCTAATCACATGGCTCAGCAATTTGGAGGCCCAAAGGATAGAGGAGTCAAGTCTAACAGGGCAGTTTCTGGCTCTAGGAATATTGCTAGGAATATCCTTCAGCAACTAACATCTGCGGGCTTGGTGGCAAGTGAGATGAATGTCGCAGGAACCGTAAATCACGGCAAGGTTCTGACCCCTGCCGGACAAGCCCTTCTCGATGACGTCGCTAACTCAGTTCTGGATGCGGCTATAGAGAGGCACCCGGGTCTATCCAACTACTGAGGCGTTATTATGGCTAGGAACAAACCATATGCAAAGAAAAGGCGCCTGATGAAGGTGACGAAGCAGAACCGTAGGGTACCTGTGTGGGTCATGTTAAGGACAAACAGGAAGGTCAATACGCACCCCAAGAGGCACATGTGGAGAAGGAGCAAGCTACAGAGGTGATTTCATGGCCGAGGTAAAGGAAATGACAATCCCCCTAAGGGCAGCATGGTCTGTTCCAAGGACTCGTAGGGCTAACAGAGCCATCTCAGAGATTCGCAAGCATGTCGCTCGTCACATGAAGATGAGCGAGGACGAGGACATCTGGATTGATGAGGCGGTAAACCACTTCATATGGTCCAGGGGGATGCAGAAGCCCCCACGAAAGATCACGGTAGTGTGCACACGCGAGGAGGGCTTCCCGCTGGAAGTCAAGCTTATGGAGGAATAAGTATGGGCAACATCAGACCTTCTTTCGTTAAGATTAGGGCTCTAAGGCTGATCGAACTCTATCCCGATCAGTTCTCGGACGACTTCGATGCCAACAAGCACCTTGTTAGCGAGTTCTCAGATGTTGACAACAAAAGGATGAGGAACTGGATAGCCGGCTACATCACTCGCTACAAGCAAAGGCGCGTCGACTAAGCGGATAGCTCATCCGTAAAGCCCTACTCGCCAGCTCATGGGCGGGCGCCATAATGTCGAACTCCCTGCTAGCTCCGAAGGATTATGCATAGTTCTTGTGAATCCAAAGTTCGATGGGAACATAGGCGCAGTGGCTAGGTCCATGCTAAACTTCGGGATTAGCGATTTACGAATCGTCGGTAGGGATGGTGATTGGAGCGATGAGACTCGGAACAGGGCGAAGCACGCACAGGAGATACTAGACTCGTGTGGGAGATTCGCTACCCTAAAAGAGGCTACAAGAGATTGCTCAGCTGTCATTGGGACATCTGGCAAGAGAGAAATTGGGGACAAGGTCTCCTTCAGGCACTTCATGCTACCAGACGAGCTACCAAAGAGACTAGACGGGATAGTCGGGAGGGTCGCGTTCGTTTTTGGTCCCGAGGACATCGGCTTGACGAATGAGGAACTACATGAATGCGATCTGCTAGTCACCATACCGACATGGGAGGGGTACCCGATACTCAACCTGAGCCACGCTGCATCGATATTATGCTATTCGTGGTTCGTAACATCCATGCAGCGCCAGTTCGCCGAATCCGAGGAAATGAGGCTACTCGATCCCGCTCTGCGAGATAGGCTCAGGTCCGAGGTATCCAGGCTCTCATCATCAATGCCAACCAAGGATCACAAGAGGGAGGGAATCGAAGAGACCCTCCTGAGAGTGATAATGAGGGGGCTTCCCAAGGATGACGAGATACATAGGATTCTATCTGTGATTTCTGAGGCGGCTAATGCCTTCGAAAAAGCCCGAGAGTAAGGTCCCGATATCAATCACCGCTTTATTGGCACAATAATTTCCGATGGTCCTGGACGATTCGCCATGAAGGAATTTATTTTCTCGTTACTTGGATAACCTAGACAAATCCCACAGAGTAAAGAGTAATTTTTACTGATGTCAAACTCCTTTCGAACCGCATCTTCCCAAACCGCAACAGCTCCTTGCGGACATGTTCCCAGACCCTTGGAATGTGCTGAAAGTATCAGATTCTGCATAAACAGGCCGGCATCAGAGGCGGAATATTTACCCAACGATTTGTGAGTGAAAATAAACAGCTCAACCGGTGCCCCGAAAAATTCGTAATTTCGTGCCCAAGACTCATCGCGGGACTCTCTGTCATCTTTGTCGATACCCATATGGGAAAAGAACTCCCTCCCCTGACTCTTGCTTCTCTCTACCAAATCTTTGTGATAGGGTCTCGTTATTATCCAATTACTGGTGGGCAGCCCCTTTCTTTTCAGAACAGCTTTGATCTTACCGAAAAAGCCCCCCTGGGCACCTTTTATTGCATCCCATCTGGAAAGAAATTCTTTCGAAAGCCGATCACGTACGTCATCTTTGGCAACTGCCACCCGAATAGGTCTAGTATTACTCCAGCTAGGTGAAGTGAGTCCGTCGGCAATGATTTCTTCTATTATTTCATCAGAAACTGGAGTAGATAAAAAATCCCTTGTCGAATGTCTTGATGATACAAATTCTTGAAAATCATTAGATTTGAAATCCATATTTATTATCCACCAATCACCCATTCTGTTGCTAGATCAGCTCTCCCACCATCTTTCGCTCTTACGGGCGATGTCGAAGTCGACTCGGCTGTGCAGGGTGTGTCCCCCATCCGAGAAGACTCGTATGCTCACCGTTCCTCTACGCCTCTCCGGGAATGATGCGTCGGCGACATCGACGTCCCTCAACCACTTCCATCTCTCCCCCTCCTCTCCGTGGTCCTCGTCTCCTGCCCCGAACGGGTAAATCCCCACCCATGCGGAGCTACTAACGGGCGGGTCGTTGATTCTGAATCGAACTGGCTTGCCTTCTATCGCCTCGAGCACCTCGATTACAGGGGCTAGCGGGTCTTTATGAGCAG
>CAYFGD010000037.1:0-10381 GCA_964342715.1 uncultured Candidatus Poseidoniales archaeon
TTGGAGTCGATGTAGTGGAGGATGTAGTTCGAGTCGTTCACCTGGGTGCCATCGATGTCGACAAACACTGGCACTTGGCCCCAGTCAGACCACTTCAGCTGCGTCTTGAAAGTAGGGTCCACCTCGACCTTGGAGTACGCAATACCCCTCGATCCCAGGAGTGCCTTGACCTTGAAACAGAAGGGGCAGGTCTCGAAGCAGTACATGGTCGGGAGGTCGTTAACCACTCTTTCGGGTACAAGAGTCTCCTGCACGCCCGAAGGCGGCACCTCAACTACGACCTCATTCACGGCAGTGCGCCATAACTAACACTTGTGAATGCATCGAAGCGTCATTGTCACTGGATGGCACATAATAGGTGACCTTGTGCGGGCATCGGATGGGTTTTGAAGGGACCATTAAAGGGAGTTCCATGAGGGGGGCTGCGGGGCTGCTAGTCTTGGTAATCCTAAGTTCCAGTCTGTCCGGCTGCTTGCTCTGGGGGGAGGAGGAGGCGGAAGAGGGAGAGGGCACCGGTCCATTCGCGTTCGATGAGGATATCCCTTCTACCACTTGGTACCACTACCCGGGGACTGTGACAGAGCCATGGGCGATAGACGCGACAAGCCCCTCCGCAGTTTCAGCGGCCAATATAACGGCAAATCTCACTGGGGCCAACACGCCCTTCTTTGCAAGCGCTACATACTATGGCACTGGATGGGACACGTTCGAGCCCACGATAGGAGTCACTTCCTCGGGCGCTATATTCTTCACTAACTACAATGGATTGGGAGACGGCACTCATATCATTAGATCGAAGGACTGGGGGCAGACTTGGGAGGACGTGGGGCCCTTCGGAATGTCCGATGACCAGGGGCAGACACCCAACTCAAACGACCCGTACCTGTATGTTGACAAGTTCAACGACCGGCTCGTCAAGTTCGACATGCATGCCTTGACTGCGATGTTCGTGGAGTATTCCGATGACGATGGAGAGACCTGGAGCACTCCCTTCCCTGTAGAGGGGTACTATGCCCCTCAGGACCATCAGAGCATCGCCTCCATGCCCCATGAGAACGCGATAGTCGGGGACGTTGTCTATGTCTACTGCATCAACACTGGCTCACCTGCACTCGGCGCCCAATGCTCCAGATCATTGGACGGTGGCCACACTTGGGACCCCCAGAGGATTGGCTATCCTACTGAGAGCTTTGGAAACCAGTGCTCAGGCCTACATGGGCATGTCGCTGGGGGTTCTGACGGTTCGATATACAGGGGAAACCCCTCCTGCGAGGGGCCAGCCGTCTACGCATCGCATGATGGTGGCTACACATGGAGTGAGCACACCATTACAACGGAGGTGGGGATGCAACAGGGCTGGCACTCTCACGAAGTGGCCACCGCAGTGGACGAGGGGGGAAACGTCCACGCAACGTGGATTTCGACTGACATGATGCCGTGGTACGCGTATTCTCGGGACCAGGGCATGACTTGGAGCCAGCCCATGATGGTCGCCGCCCCTGGGGTGAACGAGTCTGGTTTCCCGACTATCTTCGCGGGGGACGAGGGGCGTGTGGTCATTGGCTACATTGGGGAGGTAAATGACGTAGAGAACGAAAACGCGACTGGGGGGGTGGGCTGGGGTGGATATATGGCGATATTGACCAACGCCTTCGAGGAGCGGCCCCTCATCACTAGCGTGGTGGTTAACTCACCGGACGACCCGTTGGATGTCACGTCCGATTGTGGTAACGTCAGATGTGGAGGGTTCGGGGATTTCATCGATGTGGAGCTGGACGATGCGGGCCGACCGTGGATTGCGTTGGCGCACAATGCTGCGGGTTTCGAGGAGGCGATAGTCGGAACGCTAACCGAGGGGCCTGCGCTTTACGGGGACATCGTCGCCCTCGACTCTCTGCCTCCAGGGGGGAACTCAACGCTCAAGATGGGGTGATGGTACCGGAGGGCATGCGTTCAGTCGCGGCCGCATTGGTCCTGCTGATGGTTTCATCATCACTGAGCGGCTGTTTCGGGGCGGAGGATAAGGTCCCGGAGGTGGCCGATGGTTTCGATTTCGCTGATTTGTGCCCCGATGGCATCGCAAACAACACTTGGTACCACTACTCCAACGCCACGGACGCCACAAAAGTCTCCAGCGAGCTCAATGGGACTTCGGCACTAGTCGGTAACAACGCCCCCGCCTGCGCCAAAGGCACATACTATGGTATCGGTCTGACTACTTTCGAGCCCACGATAGGAGTCACTTCCAGCGATAACCTCTACATGACCAGCTGGGGCAATGGGGACTCCGGTTCTACGGCCATAGTACGCTGCTCGGGGCTGGTTGGGATGGTCAACCTCAGTGAATACGTCTGCGAGGACGTGTACAATGTGTTCGCCCCCGTCGCCAATAGCAATGATCCATATGTCTACGTGGACCCTTGGACCGACCGGATAATGAAATTCGACATGCATGCTCTACTTGGGATGACAGTTGAGTGGTCGGACAATGAGGGAGGGAGCTGGACGGGGCCCTCGGTTGCCACCGGGTGGTCGGTTCAGGACCACCAGACCATTGCTTCGGCCCCGTACCCCGCTCTCTTGCACCCGACGACGTGGGTCTTCTGCGTGAATGGGAACTATCCCTATCCCGTTTGCTCAACGAGCAATGATGGGGGGCTCACTTGGGGGCCAGAGGTTCCGGGGGCCCCCACCAGCTGCAACAGTGGTGGTCTCACCGGGCACATTATGGGGTCGGACAACGGTAACTTCTACCGTGGAAACAGGGGGTGCAACGGTGGTGATGGCTACTCAATTTACCGAAGCACGAATGGGGGCCTAACGTGGACCGAGCACCCCCTCCCGACAGAGACCACTGGTACAGCTGAGACTTGGAACTTCGAGGAGGCCCAGGTCTACCCCGACTCGGACAACAACGTCCACGCGATGTGGATGGGATCTGACAACATGCCATACTACTCCTACTCAATGGACGAGGGGGGCACCTGGAGCCCGCCGATGATGGTCGCACCGCCAATCGGGCTGAACGGTACTGGTTTCCCGGTAATTGCTGCGGGTGGCCCGGGACAGGTGGCACTGGGCTACCTAGGTGACTCAGGCGGCGACACCTGGAACGGATACCTCACGGTGATATCCGATGCTTTCAGCCCCATGCCTCTGATGACCACAGTGCAGGTCAATGCTTGGGGAGACCCTCTCGACACGACTGCGGACTGCGGTTTCAACCGGTGTGGTGGATTCGGGGACTTCAATGACATAGTCATCGATCAGCATGGGAGAGCTTGGTTCGGTCTAGCACACAACGTAGGCGGCGAGATAGGGATTTTCGGGACCATGGCGATTGGTCCCTCCTTGCGGGGGAACGGAACCCTAACTGAGCTGCCGATGGGTGGACCTAGTACGCTCTAGGACAAGGGCCATTCCATGTTGTATGCATCCCATGCATACGAGGCTGAAAAGCTCAGCATTACAACACCACAGGCTGCCAGTAGGACCCTATAGGAAACAGGGGAGATGTTGCCACCCGCACGGTGGACCGCGTATGCGATTGCTGCCTTCGTGAGCATTATGGTAACGAGGAATGTTATCGCGTATGCGATGGGTGCGAGGATAGTCTCATCGATGGCGGAAGCCATCAACGGCCCCCCTATCAGGAGCCAGAAAACGTAGACGTTCGGGTTGAGAAGGTTGGTAACCACCCCCCTGAGGAAGGAGCCTGTGGGTGGCGGGGCATCCGCATTGACATCGGGGGGCTCTAGGTAGAAGCACTGTATCCCCATCCAAGCAAGGAAAGCCGCACCTGCCACCGTAACTAGGAACAGTAGTGTCTGGTCCTCAGCGAGCCATGCGGCTGCGAAGAGGCTGAATATCACTAACGGACCATCAGTGAAAATCGGCGCGGCGGCCGTCCAAAGGCCAGCACGAAGCCCTCCTGACAGTGTTTCCCGGATTACCATTGTCAGCAATGGGCCTGGCTTCACCCCCTCGACGACCCCGAGAATCGCCCCGGCAAATGCCAATGAGGCTATCAGGTGGAAATCCATGTTCTCACTTCGAAGCGGCGATTTTTGCGAGGAGTTTCAATATCTCAAAGTACAACCAGCAAAGTGTGACAAGGAGGCCGAATGCCGCCCTCCATTCCATCTCCTTGGGCGCCCCCATTTCGACGCCCCTCTCTATGAAGTCAAAATCCGCGACCAAGCATAGGGCGCCAATGCCTATCACGAAAAGTGAGAATGCGATCCCTATTGGGCCCGAACCATGGATGTATGGCACTTCGAACCACCCGGTTATTGCCCCTACAATTGAAAATATGTAGACGAAAAGGATGGCGAAAAGGGCCGATAAGACTGCTATTTCCATATTCCTGTTCCACTCAATAAGCCCTGCTCTGTAAATCGCCAGCATACCTCCGAGAATCATGAATGTCAGCAGCGCTGCGATAATTCCAATTCCGGGAAGGTCGAGGCCCACTTCGAAAATCCAAGTAAATCCACCCAGGACGAGTCCTTCACTGATAGCATATGCCACCACAAAGGCGGGGTTTGCCATCATCTCATGCTTGAACCACATGATTAAGATGGCAAAAACTTGGTAGAGGATTCCGATTAGGATCAGGGGGAGCGAGTAAGGAGCGGTAATGGCTGCTGCCAAAGCGACGGTTGCTGTGATAATGAGCACGATCCCTGTCTTCTCAGTCACGCCTTCCATCGTCATCATATTGGATTCGGGGGAGTCCCACCAGTTCTGGTTAGGATAGTGTTCCTTGACAAAGGTCGAGTCGTTCAATGCTGGATTCCCAGAGCGGTACATGGCCTTGCTCAGAAGGCGCTCCTTCTCAAGGGTTGGCACTTATTTCGACAGTAAGGCGGTCAGATGGGCGCCAGTGTAGCTGGCTGGGACTTTGAGTATCTCGTCGGGTGTCCCTTGGGCGACAATGTGCCCGCCCAGCTCGCCTCCCTCTGGGCCGAGGTCGATGACCCAGTCAGCGCACTTGATGACATCTAGGTGATGCTCGATGATGATCACTGTGTGCCCGTTTCTCCTCAGGCGCAAGAGTACCTGGATGAGTTGGTCGACATCCGACATGGCGAGGCCCGTGGTTGGCTCGTCGAGCACGTATAGCGTGTGCTTCCTTGGTGGGCGGTGCAGTTCTGTGGCGAGTTTCACCCTCTGGGCCTCGCCGCCGGAGAGGGTGGTGGCTGGCTGGCCCAGCCTGATGTATCCCAGACCGACGTCGTTCATGGTAGAGACAATTCGGTGTATGCCTCTCTGGTTCTCAAAGAAGGAGCATGCCTCTTCGACACTCATCTGAAGGACGTCGTGAATCGTTTTCCCCCTCCACTCTACCTCTAATGTCTCTCTTGTGTACCTCTTGCCCTTGCAAACATCGCAGGTCACCCACACATCGGGTAGGAAGTTCATCTCTAGCTTTGTAGAGCCTGCTCCCTGGCACGCTTCGCAGCGACCTCCCCTGACATTGAAGGAAAACTGCCCCGGCTCGTAGCCTCTCTCCTTGGCCAGTGGGGTTGAGGCGAACAGGTTCCGGATGGGACCGAATGCCTTGGTGTAAGTGGCGGGGTTTGAGCGGGGGGTCCTCCCTATTGGGGACTGGTCTATCACGATCACCTTGTCCACGTTCTCTATCCCCTCCACCGAATCGTGGCTCCCTGGCGTCTCGTCCGTCCCCTGCAACTCCCTGATGAGAATCGGTGCGATGGTACCGGTGACAAGGGAGGACTTTCCGGAGCCGGAGACGCCTGTAACCGCAACCATGCAACCCAGTGGAATGCTCACATCGATGTCCTGGAGATTGTTCTGCCTCGCACCCCGGACGACGAGCCATTTGTCCTCCTCGGGGGAGGCCCTGTATTCTGGAAGGGGGATTGCCGATTCCCCCGAGAGGTATGCTCCCGTGACACTCTCCTTGGCCTTGAGCAGTTCGTCAAGGGGGCCGTTGACCACTATCTCCCCACCTTCCTTGCCGGCGCCGGGGCCTATGTCCACCAGCCAATCGGCCTGTCTGAGAGTGGCCTCATCGTGTTCCACGACGATCAGGGTGTTGCCCAAGTCGGTCAGCTCCCTGAGGGTCTCGAGAAGCCTTCCATTGTCCCTCGGGTGGAGTCCTATGCTGGGCTCGTCGAGCACGTACATCACGCCAGTCAGCCTCGTCCCTATCTGCGTGGCCAGCCTGATTCTCTGCGACTCCCCGCCGGAGAGGGTGTTGGCCCTCCTGTCCAGTGTCAGGTAGTCGAGACCCACCAAAGCGAGGAACCTCAGGCGCGACTCTATCTCTTTGATAATCTCCCGACCGATGAACATCGAGCGCTCGTCCAGCTTGGTTGCCGGGGCCGCGTCCTCATCGGGCTCCTCCCTCTCTATTCTCTCCCATGTGTCGTCAAGGTGGCCTAGCCTCCACCTCTGGACCGTAGCGAGCGCCTCTAAGACGCTGCAGCTAGAAATTCCTGGAAGCGATACGTCGCCGACGGTCACGCCACTGACTGCCCTGTTCAGTTTCCTCCCCTCGCATTCAGAGCATGGCTCGTCTGTCATGAAGGAGGACAGCCTGGAGCGGGTTCTGTCCGAGGAAGTGTCTGTGTACGTCCTCTGTAGACGGGAAAACACGCCCTCCCAAGGCTTCATCATTCGGTAGCTGGAGCCTTTCTGCGAGGTGAAAACGAAGTTGATTTGCGTGCTGCCTGACCCGTGTATCAGGATGTCTGCATCATCTTCTGACATCTCTCCGAACGGTACGTCCGTAGGTATTCCGTAGTGGTTGCAAGTCTGCGTCATCTGGCTTCTGTACCACCCGGACATCATGGACCTGCGGAACGGGCGTATGCACCCCTCCTCCACGGTGGCGGTCCTGTCAACTACCAAATCGTATGAGAAGGATCGTTGGACCCCAAGCCCCTGGCAAGAGGGGCATGCCCCTAGGGGGTTGTTGAAGGAGAATACCCTTGGACTCATTTCGGGGAGAAATGCGCCGTGCTCGGGGCACGCGAATTCCTCGGAATACGGTATCGTCTCCCCCTCCTTGGTTCTGAATCTCTGTTCGTCGTTGTTGTCCTTTCCTGGTTTGGGCGCGCTTAGGCTCTCGACGGCAATCGTCCCAGCGCCGATCCTCAAGCCGGACTCGATAGCTTCTGTGAGCCTCTGCCTGTTGCTCGGATGGAGCAGCAGCCTGTCCATCCTGACGTCTATGTCGTGCCTCAGGTTCTTCTCCAGAAGGGGCGGGTCCTCGAACGACTCCTCCCTTCCATTGACCTTGCCAATGAGGTATCCCTGTTCGACTAGTGCTTTGAACAGGTCAGCGTGCGTGCCCTTCCTATTCCTGACCGTAGGTGACCAGATGGCAATGGCGTGGCCCTCGAACCTCCACATCACGTCGTCCACTATCTCCTGAACTGTCCTCCTAGCGACCTCCTTGCCGCAATCTGGACAGTGGGGGAGGCCCACACGGGCCCAAAGAAGCCGGAGGTAATCCATTATCTCAGTCACAGTGGCCACGGTTGAACGGGGGTTGTGGCTTCCCTGCTTCTGATCTATGCTGATTGCGGGGGACAGGCCCTCTATGCTATCACAGTCAGGCTTCTTCATCTGCCCCAGGAACTGCCTGGCATAGGAACTCAGGCTCTCTACGTACCTCCTCTGTCCCTCGGCATACAAGGTGTCGAAGGCTAGACTGGACTTTCCAGAGCCCGAAACTCCTGAAATAACCACGAACTTGCCTCTTGGTATGCTCACGTCGATGTTCTTGAGGTTGTGAGTTCTCGCACCCCTGACCTGGATCCATTCGTCAGCAGTGAAGCCGTTCTTACTGCTCTCGCTCATGATTGGCCCCCGCGCTGCATCTCACCGTGGAAGAGGACGTCCTTGAATTCATGCTCTAGTGAATCCAGAGAGCTTCGATGATTTGGCCGGGCTTTCCGTTTGTGTCGGGTGGAAGCAGGGTCAGGCCGTTGTGGGCAACCATGCTGTGCATGTTCCCGCTTCCCTGGTGGGTGTGGGTAGTTGCGAGCAGTTCACCGTTCTCGGACCTGATTCTGATTCTCCTAAGGCATAGCTTCCCAGGCGCGCCGGCTACATCGTCCTCGAGCCTGACAGTTACCTTTCGGCTTAGTCTCGGGCCCACTTCCTCGTTGTAGCCGAGGGAATCAGCGATCCATGGCTCAACTAGGAGGTGGAAAACAACGAGGCTGCTTACGGGGTTGCCCGGTAGGGCGAACAGGGGCTTTCCTTCCCATATGCCAAACATAGGGGGGCCCCCCGGCCTCATGGTGACCTTCCAAAACAGGGGATCACCCTCTTCTTCCATGATCTTCCTGACTAGGTCGAAGTTACCCATGCTCACACCACCCGACGTGATTATTGCGTCGCATTCGTGGAGTGATGAAAGTGCTACTTTCAGGTCCTCGAAGGTGTCTGCGACGGCGTGGTGTCTGACTGGGATGCAGCCCATCCTATCGACCAAGGAGGAAAGGGCGTAGGAATTGGATTCGTAAATCTCCGAAGAAGCCAACTCAGAGCCGGGTGCCACGAGTTCGTCTCCTGTTGAGACGATTGCGATTCGTGGCTTCTTGACCACTGTAACTTGATGGTGTCCCATTGTCGCCGCCAAGCCCATCTCGGCAGGCCCTAGGAGGGTGCCTGCCGGGAGTGCCTCCTGTCCTATTGAGAGGTTCTCTGCTCTTTTCCTGATGAAGTTGGGTCTAGCCCTTCCATTGATTCGCACCTTGGACCCAGACTCAGTGGTGTCTTCGACAACTACAATGGAGTCCGCGCCAACGGGAATCCGTGCCCCTGTCATGATTCTGCAGGCCTCGCCTGGGCCTATCGAGGGCGGTTCTGGACCACCCGCCCTGCTTTCTCCAACGATGCTTAGAGACGCCCCTTCGGTAATGTCCTCAAGTCTGACGGCGAATCCGTCCATGGCCGAATTATCGAAACGAGGGTCGTCTACCAGAGAAGAGAGGGGCGTGGCTAAGACACGGTCTCCTGATTGGTCCAATGCCACGTTCTCCACCTCACGGGGGATTGGGTGAGAAGAAGCGATTTCGATCGCCCGCTGCGGCGTGACGCGTCTCTCCATGCGCCTTCATGTGCGGTGGGGTTCAAGTGTTCTTCCACTGTGGTATTGGCGTGTACGACATCGGTTTCCTCGTGATACTGGTTGGCCTAATGCTGATGGCCATGCTTTACTCCAGCATAGGACATGGAGGAGCGTCTGGCTATCTCGTGGTGCTTTCCCTCACTTCGTTCGGTATGATGGAGAGCGTCTGGCTGAAGCAGAATGTCTGGTGTCTGAATCTGGTCGTTTCATCTATCGCTTTCTACCACTATCGTAACTCTGGTTTCCACAATTGGAAGCTCACAATTCCGTTCGTGGTTAGCAGCGTTCCCATGGTGTTGGTAGGGAGTTACATGAGGGTAGACGGGTCATTGTACGACATTCTCCTCTCGTTCGTCCTGCTATTCGCTGCTTGGAGGTTGTATGCCACAAAGGAGGGGAGGGGGGGCGAGGAATACGAAGCTCCGGGGTTTCGGAGGGATTTGTGTATGTTCGGAGGGGGGATAGGGCTAGCCAGTGGTGTTGTTGGGTTGGGGGGCGGGATCTTTCTCTCACCTGTGATAGTCCTGAAGAAGTGGGGGTCGCCCAAGGCCACGGCCGCCACTTCAGCCGTTTTCGTGTGGGTCAATTCTGCTACGGGGCTCTTCGGTTCGAGCATGTCAGAGGGGCTCGGGGTCGAGTTGTCGTCTCTCGCACCTTTCGCGGTCGCTGTCCTCGTGGGCGGTTTCGTAGGGAGTAGGTACGGCGCTTCGTTCGCCTCCCAAGGGAGCGTGCGCATGTTCCTGGTAGCCGTACTGCTGATCGCTTCCGCGAGAAGAGTCCTTGGCGTCCTAGGCCTATGGGCCTAGACACCGATCGTGTCCTCATGGCCGCATTCGGGATAGGCACAGATTACTGTATACCTGTCCCTCTTGGGCCTTGGTATTCTCATCATTGAACCGCACATTGAGCATTGGTGTTCTACAATCTCCGGCTCCTTGTTTACTGGTTCGTCTTCGAAGTCCTCCATCTCGTCATGAGTGACCGTCCAGCCTACCTGGTCCGTGTATGAGTCGTCGTCGGTGATGGCTGACTGCTTCAGCCTTAGTTTGATTTTGATTCTCCTTCCCTTCTTCTTGGGTTGACCCTCCTTCGGCTTCTTCTTCCCCTTCCTTCCCTTCTTCTTGGATGGGGCTGGTCGCCTCTTCTTCCCCTTCCTTCCCTTCTTCGGGGGCGGTGGTGCCTTCTTCGCTGGAGGAGGGGGAGGTGCCTTCTTCGCTGGAGGAGGGGGAGGTGCCTTCTTCGGGGGCGGTGGTGCCTTCTTCGCTGGAG
>CAYFGD010000038.1:0-10341 GCA_964342715.1 uncultured Candidatus Poseidoniales archaeon
CGGGTAAACTTGTTCGAGTTTCTTGAAGTGGGTGTTTTCGATGAATTCGTCTAGGGCCTTCTTTGTCCTTGGCTTGTCCTCTGTTACCAATCCCACATTGGCTCTACCATCACACTTCGGAATCATCCACAGGTATCCCTTCTCAGCATATTCTGGCCATATGTAGAAATCAAGATAGCCGTCTGTCGGGACATCGATCAATTCGTATTGCATTCCAGCGACCACCTGCCCTCTAGGATTTAGATCGATAATCTTGGAGCTCACCGATGCTACTCCCGAGGCGTCAATGACAATCTTCGTCTTTATCGGGAAAAGGTCGCCCTTGCCCTCGCACATCCAGCCAGAGAAGGAGCCTCCCTCGTATAGCTTAGTCATTCCAGTAATCTTGTGGCCAAGGCTGAGTGTAGCACCTTCTTCAACGGCTGACTCAGCTATCCACCTCTCGAACAGATGCTTCTCCAGGACATAGCCGTGCTCGGACAGACACTTCTCGGTTCCATCAGGGAAAATCACTCTAATGCCCTTGACTTTCATGCTGATTACCTCGTCTGGAAGGCTTAGGCCCAAGTTCTGGCAGGCAATATCTGAGATGCATTCGCCACAGTGTACTGGAGTTCCAATCTCCTTATCGTCCTCAATCAGTATTGTCTCTAGGCCCAATCTGGCTGACTGGAGGGCTGCGTTGCCACCTCCTGGTCCAGCACCAATTACGAGGACGTCGCATGTCGTGACGGGCTCGCTCATGGTGTGCCGGGAGCGGATTACCCAATGAAACCGTCGGTCACGCCGCCTTCGGCGGCGAGCGAAACTTCTCATCCTGTGGACGTGCCGGAGGGTCGTGGGATGGCGCAAACTGTCACGTTACATTCGCTCTCTTGAGAATTCTGGAGAGCTGATTAGAGTAGCCGATCCGGTCGATGTTGAGTACGAAGCTGGGTGCTTCGCCGACCGTCTAGTGAAGAGGGGGGGCGGGGCAATTCTGTTCGAGCAGCCTCGGCTACCTGATGGCAGTATCAGCAAATTCCCTCTCGCAATGAATTTGTTCGGAACCAGGGAGAGGACCAATCTGGCGCTGGGAGTGAAGTCCCCCGATGAGATTGGAAATAGGATGGTGTCGCTCATGAAGCCTGACATAGGTGGAATTCTGAAGGCCCCTTGGACTGGTCTTGGGCTCGCTATGGAGGGGATATCCATGGCTCCCAAAAAGGTCGGGAGGGGGGCTTGTCAGCAGAAGGTGATGGATAACCCAGATGTCACCAAGCTACCCATACCAAAGACTTGGCCGGAAGACGGGGGGCAATACATGACCCTGCCATTGGTCGTTACAGCCGATCCAAATACAGGGGTTCACAACATGGGTATGTACAGAAGTCAAGTCTTCGCGCCGAGAGAGGTCGGTCTTCACTGGCAGGCTCACAAACATGGTGCGGAGCATGCCGACTCATCTACTGGGAAAATGCCGGTCGCGATATGCCTAGGAGGCCCTCCTGAGGTGATGTTCAGTGCGATATCTCCTCTTCCTGACAACCTATCTGAATATGAGTTCGCAGGATTGCTCGGCGGAGGGAGGCTGAAAATCACAAAATGTTTGACGAACGACCTGTGGGTCCCTGCGGAGTGCGATGTAGTGATCGAGGGATACATGATTCCGGGTGAGACGAGGATGGAGGGGCCTTTCGGTGATCACTTTGGTCACTATTCCCTTCCAGATCTTTATCCCGTTATGCACATAGAGGCCATCACACATAGGAAGGATGCGGTGGTCCCCATGACCATCGTCGGTGTGCCCCCAATGGAGGACGGTTACCTCGGGGAAGCTATCGGAGATGCCTTCCTTCCAGTTCTGAAATTCCAACATAGAGATGTAGTTGATCTCTTCCTACCGCTTGAAACGGGTTTCCACAATCTGGCAATAGTTTCGTCGAGGCAGCGATACCCCAGGCAAGGCAGGAAAACTGCTCTTGGCCTCCTTGGGGCTGGTCAGATGATGTTCCTCAAAGTAATCGTTATCGTTGACGAAGGTCACCCAGTTAAGGACCTTGAATCTCTCCTCGACGTCTTGGACGTCAGGGTTAGTATTCCTGATGATTTGGTGATTCTTCCTGGGATGGTTGCTGATTCTTTGGCTCATGCCTCGCCATGGGAGAACGTCCATGATAAATTGCTAATCGATGCGACCAAGCCCGCTATCGGTGACAGGTTACATGGATCGGCTACTCCTCCTGGCTGCCCCGAGGCGCTAGAAATTTCGGCCTCGGGAATCAATGGGGTCGAGCAGGCGAGGTTTCTTCGCTCGTCCATGTTAGTTGTAACGACGGAAATCCAAGGGGGGCCGAGACCTGAGGAAAGTGTAGAGCAATTGGATGAATTTGGAGCCAAGAGGCAGAGGGAGAAGATAGAAAGAATCTGCAATGAGATTTGGGAGTTAGAGGGTTCGAAGAACCTCAGATGGCTTTTCATTACGGATAATGATGCGGACCTCTATGAGGAAGGGTGGAAGAGGCGCCTACTATGGCAGTTATTCTGCAGATTTGACGTTGGCAGGGACTTCCATTTCGATGACGAAAGAAAGCGTGTCGCATGGGATGCCACTGCCCCAATCCCTTCGAACGATGGGCCACTGCCTGTTCGCAGGTGGCCGGGAGTGACATTGCATGACCCTGAGGTTCTGAGCAGGGTTGACTCATGGCTGGAAGAGGGGGGTCTCTGATGGCTGTCAGGGATATTCTCGATTTCGTCAAAGTGGAGCACACACTGTTCTCCCTCCCATTCGTCCTGATTGGCTACATTCTAGCCCACAACCAATTTGCCCACGAGCTCACAACACCCATGTTTGGGGCCGATCTCCTTTGGATACTGATTGCCGCAGTTGGTGCGCGAGGGCTAGCTATGGCGTTGAATAGGATAATCGACAGGGACGTTGACGCTGCGAACCCTCGGACTGAAAGTAGGCATTTGGTTTCAGGCGCGATGTCCATTAGGACGGCTTGGACCCTATCTGGGGCATTCCTTGGGATGCTCCTTTTCGGGGCCTGGCAACTTAACGAGGTTGCCCTCATGATGGCTTGGCTACCAGTTGTGGCCTTCGTAGTCTATCCGTATACGAAACGCTACACCTGGCTGTGCCACTCGTGGCTGGGTCTTTGTTTGGGTCTTGCACCAGCGGGCGCTTGGGTGGCCGTCTCGGCTGATGTGCTAGGTTGGTCTGCAATAACCGGCATGCATGATGGGTTCACCGAATTCTATTGGTACCCAGAAGTTTTCTTCATTTCATTGGGGGTGGCGTTGTGGATAGCTTCCTTCGACATAAACTATGCCAGAATGGATGTGGAAAGCGATAGGGAAAACGAAATTCATTCATTCCCTTCGAGATTCGGTGAGCAGGCCACAACGAGAACCTCGATACAGCTTACATTGCTTTGGTTTGCATGCTTTGCCATCTCCAATCCGATGGGGGGGATCTGGTTTCTTGCTGCTGCGGGAATAATGTGTATTCTGAACATAGCAGTCATCCTATCACAAGAGCGGTTGGTGGACTTCCAAACTGCCCTGTTCCGAATTTCGATGCTTACTGGGTGGGTCCTTCTAGCAGCCATAATGATGATTGATACATCATCAGTTGACGGGATGTTGGACTGAGGTGCTATGATGTTCGTCCTAAGCTCTGAGTACGATCCGGCAGGGGATCAACAACAGGCTATCGACTCACTAGTGGAACAGATAGAAGCAGGGCAGGAAAGGTGCGTTCTCCTAGGAGTAACTGGCTCGGGCAAGACGTTCGCGATGGCCAACATAATCGAGAAATTGCAGTTGCCAACCTTGGTGCTCTCTCACAACAAAACTCTGGCTAGGCAGTTATGGCAAGAAATGAGCGAGTTGTTCCCAGAGAATGCTGTGGAGTACTTCGTTAGTTACTACGACTACTACCAACCGGAGGCCTACATCCCAGGAAGGGACCTGTATATCGACAAGGAGTTGCAGATGAACGAGAGGATTGAGCAGGAGAGGTTCTCCACTGTGGCTTCTTTGGTATCAAGGCCCGATGTGATTACTGTCGGTACGGTTTCCTCAATTTACGGCCTTAACCCACCCGAGGTTTTTGAGCAGAATCACCTCAGGCTTCATGTTGGGCAGAAGATAGACCCCCAGGACGTAGTAAGGGAATTGGTTGGCCTTCAATACAGGAGAACAACAGGGGGAATGACTCGTGGAGACATTCGACTTCGAGGAGAGGTTCTGGACATCTGGATGCCGAGCAGAGATGACCCAATGAGAGTAAGGTTCGGTTGGGAGGGGATAGAGAAGATACAGATCTGTGAGGCAATTTCTTGGGAGTTGCTCGATGAATTCGAAGAGGCATGGATACATCCAAGGGAATTCTACATGACAAGCGAGGAGAGTTTCAACGAGGCTCTGCAGGACATAGAGCACGAGTTGGATGGGAGAATGGACTGGTTCCAATCAAAAGGAATGGATCTAGAGGCTCATAGGTTGGAGGGGAGAACTAGATTCGATCTAGAAATGCTAACCGAGATTGGTTCATGCAAGGGGGTTGAGAACTACTCTAGGCATTTCGACAGAAGACAGATGGGAGAGAGGGCTTACTGCCTGCTAGACTTCTTCTCCACCAATGCGGAGAAATTTCACGGTGGTGCAGACAAGTATCTGGTTATTATGGACGAAAGCCACGTTACCTTGCCACAAGTTGGTGGGATGCATGGAGGTGACTTCTCCAGGAAGAAGAATCTGATTGACCATGGCTTCAGACTCCCATCCGCATATGACAACAGGCCTCTAAGAATCGACGAGTTCCAGTCCATTGTCCCACAGATGGTCTACGTCAGTGCTACTCCAGGGGAGAGGGAGCTACGACATCTGGCAGAGGTTACCAAACAAGACGTTCCAGCTGGGCTTTTGCACGTTCAAGGCGGTGGCGGAGCATCAGCGCCAGAGCTTGACAAGAGAGTCGGCTCTACCACTCTAGAGAGCACGCTTTCGCAAATCGATGGAGTCGTAAAGATGGAAATAAGGCCCACAGGACTTCTGGATCCGAGGATAGTTGTCAAGGGAATAGAGGGGCAGGTGCAGGACCTGATGTCAGAGATAAATTCGAGAGTGGAGAGGGACGAGCGGGTCTTGGTCACTGTCATGACAATAAAATTCGCTGAGGAAGTGGCCGGTTACCTCGAACGGAATGGAGTAAAGGCGCATTACCTGCACTCCGAGATTGACACCTTAGAGAGAACCGAGATTATCAAGGCCCTCAGGATTGGCCATATTGATGTCATTGTTGGGATTAACCTCCTGAGGGAGGGTTTGGACATCCCTGAGGTTTCTCTAGTCGCAATATTTGATGCCGATAAACAAGGATTCCTGAGGAATGAGAGGTCACTTCTTCAGACTATAGGAAGGGCCTCGAGGAATGAGAACGGAATAGTCATCCTATATGCTGACACAATTTCTCCTTCAATGGAGGCGGCGATGAGACAGACCACGCAACGGAGGTCTAGACAGAAGAGACACAACGAGGAGCATGGAATTACTCCAAAGACCATACAAAAGCCATTACCGGTAATGGGCCAGGAAGTTGGGGATCTTCTGGCTGGTGCCGCGGGGAGAGCTAGTGGCGGGGGCAGGAGGCTCGTAGGGAAGGCGCCGGGCAAGAAGGGGCTAGATGGCCTGGCTCAGAAGTTCGCACTTGGGGCTGGGATGTGGAACACATCCGATTCAGTTCTGGATAACGTTAGTCAGCCAGAGTGGATAGGTGATTCACTCGGGGAAGTCGATATTGAGATGGATGATGATCTTTCAAGGATAATCGAGAAATTGGAGATGGAGATGAGGGCTGCGGCAGCACGCTTGGATTTCGAGAGGGCTGCGGCAATCAGGGATCGGATAATACAACTTCAGAGTACGACCAATTGAAGGGGAATGAGCGATGCGGAGTGGTGTGGACAGGTATTCGCGCGACGATTTCGACACTCCGGTTGAGGACTATGATTTCGGGGCCGTGGATAATGTGGGCTCATTGATTGACCAAATGTCGAAGGCAGGGGGGTTCACCGCAACGAAACTGGCGAGTGCGAGGGACATACTCAGGGAGTCGATGAGCAGGGTCGGCAATGAAGGTGTTCTGAACTGGCTTTCTTTCCCAGCTTGCCTCTGTGCTACTGGGACTCGCGGATTCTTCCTAGAGGGTGTGAAAAGAAATGCATTCAATGTCGTGGTAACTACATGTGGAACTCTGGACCATGACATTGCGAGAACATTCAGAGAATACTTCCATGGGGATTTCAGCTTGGATGATATAGCTCTCGGCGAGCAGGGCCTGAATAGGCTGGGCAACGTTATAGTTCCAAACGAATGCTATGGGGAAATCCTCGAGAACGTGGTACTTCCGTGGTTAGAGGAAATAGAATTGGAACGTAAGCAGAAGAATTCTGAAAATCCTTGGCTTGGATTCGGTTCAGTCGAATTATGTTGGGCATTAGGCGACAGGATTGAAGATGAGTCTTCCTTACTGCATTGGGTTGCTAAGCATAGGATCCCAATGGTGATACCCGGAATCACTGATGGTTCCATAGGGGCCCAACTATTCATGCACAGGCAGAAGAATCCTCAGTTCTTTGTCGACCTGTTGGCAGACGAACAAATTCTGTCCGACATGACTTGGACGGCCGAGGAAAGTCATGCACTCATGGTAGGCGGGGGGATTTCCAAGCATCACGTAATCTGGTGGAATCAATACAGGGGGGGGCTTGACTCCGCCGTTTCAATAACGACCGCTCCAGAGTACGACGGTTCTCTGTCGGGTGCCAGACTCCGCGAAGCAGTTTCATGGGGGAAGGTAAGGCCGGAGGCCCCCCAGATAGTCGTAGAGGGGGATGCTAGCGTTATTTTACCGGTTCTCGGCGCCGATTTGTTCTCCCAATAGTGGTCAGAATTACGATGTAGGTCGTGAAAACGGCTAAGAGCGGCCCATCACCCGGCCTGCGTTATGTCCGTCGAGAAGATGATGCATGATATGATTGAGATGCTAGAAGACGCCGTGGGAGACGCAGTCAAGCACGACAAGGGGAACAAGGCAGCCGGGACCCGAGTCCGCAAGGCTATGCAGGCCGCAAAGGGAATGGCCCAGGCCATCAGAGTGCAGGTTCAGAACGACAAGAGCTGAATCTAGATCTCCGCGTGAGCTAGGACCTCCATCAGTGCTACGCGCATGGGTACCAGCGGATGCCATCCATCCGATCCCAGTTCCCTCAGAGCGCTGTGCAGTGGATCGAGGTCAGGCCTACTGACTGCCATTCCAGTGGACTCTGGGACTGGGCTTGGGATTGAGGACAGGGAATCCGTCGTATGTGTGTAATTCACTGCGTTGGTGAATCGGTCCCAAAGAATTGACAGTTCGTTGAGGATCTCCTCGGGCCTCCATGCTCTCCTTCCTGTCATATCAAATACTCCACCTGATAATCCACCAGGGTAAGCCATGATCAACAATGAGAGGGCGTCGGTGGCATCCCTTACGTGAAGCCAGTGCCTTGGGACAAAATCTGAGAGGTTGCTCACATCTTCTCCATTTCTTATCAATGATGCAAGTTCATGGATATCACTAGGGCCCCATCCATTGGCTTCGTCCGGAATCAGCAAATCATGAATCCTGATTACCAGATTTGCATCTCTTCCATCCGCGTGAGCAGGTAAGACGGCGATGTCGCCCCTGATTTGTTTATCGAGTGAAACAACTAATTCGGACTCTTCTTCAGATGTCAGGACGGCTCCTGCCCTAGTAAGTCTGTCAGATATTGCATTGTGGAACAGATCAGTTTCGCCGGCGATATGGATCTTCTTTGCCATTTGATCACTCAAGCTGGAGGTTTTTCCTCTACACTCTGATCTGCGATTGCGAAGTGGTCGAGAGCCTGCCTGATAATTTGCATAATCATGTCAATCTCATTGGATGTAATAGCGAAGTGTGGTGTGAATCTGAGGGCATTAGAGCCTCCATGGATCACTCCTAGGCCATTTCTACGGCACCACTCCTCGACACTCCCGAATCCGATCACTGGAAGTGTTTCTGGGTCCAGTTCGGCGCATAGCAGTAGACCAGTTCCTTGAACATCAACAACTCTATTGGGGTATTCCTCCATTAGTTGGCTTAGCTTACTCTTGAATTCCACGCCACGCTCCCTAATGTTAGCCCTGAGCTCGGGGGTAATCCTCCCTAGGACAGCGATCGCTGTCTCAAGGGCCCTAGGATTGGTCGTCATCGTGTTTCCATAGACCCCCACAACGTATGTCTGGGCTGCCCTTTCACTGAGTCCGACGACAGAAAGCGGGTATTGTCCAGCACTCAGTGCCTTTGACCATGTCTCCATGTCAGGAGCCTCGCAGTCTTCGAAGCCATCGTAATCCACTATGCTAAGGCATCCTTGTCCACGGAAGCCAGCTTGAATTGAGTCAACCAGAAGGAATGTCCCATGCTCTTTGGTAAGGCGACGGGCCTCGTCGTAGAATTCCCTGGTTACGCATTGCCCGGGGTTACCCTCTCCCATTACTGGCTCCATGGCCATCATTTCTATGAAGAATCCCTCATCATTTGCCTGTGCAAATGCTGCTCTCAGTGCATCAACGTCATTGGATGGAACAAACATCACCCCATCTTTGTCCTCGAATGTGGCCAGATGCTTCTCGTACTTGCCCCTACAAGAGTCCGAGATCTGTGCTGGTCTCTGTGTTCTGCCGTGGAAGGCCTGCTCAAGGGCGAGGAGTTTCGTTGGTTTGCCCTCATGAAGTCCACCCGGACCCGTTGAAATCTTGGAATTAAGGTCGGCTATCCTCATGGAAATTGCTACTGACTCGGAGCCGCTATTCAGGCAGATGAACTTGTCAAACGGGCAATGGCCACGCGTATGGCCTACTTCTGCCCTGATCATGTTTGCCAGTCTCTTCTGACTGAACGAGGGAGTCATCACATTCGCCATCACCCAATTCTGCTGCATTGCAGAAATGACGTCATCAGGACCGTGTCCCATTCCAAGCATACCATATCCGCCATTATCGTGCAGGACCGCACCATGAGAGGTAACAATCCAAGGACCCTTTGCTGCAAGAGCCACGTATGGATTCACCGTCTCTGGTGCGTAGAAGTTTACGAAATCGGACTGGACTTCCTTAACCATCTCATCCTCGTCCATGGACAGTATTTCAGATCCATTATCTGAATAGATAATTTCGAAGTTCAACGCAGACTCCTCAATGGCCATAGCAAGTGAGGAGTCGATTTCAGAGAATTTCAGAATGACATCATCCGGGAGTCCTGGAGTTCCCGAGTTCCCGGTCCTTTCGCGAATCGAATTCAGCAGTTCCAACACGTCTGCCATCACATGCGGGAGTGACGCGATGCACATCAAGGTTCTCTGTCAGGAGTCTTGGAACTTCAATTCAGAAGGCCTCGAGATGGAGAAAACGCAATTTCTGATAATCATACAAATAATCAAACACACTTTAAATTTTCAATAGGAAAATTTGGATATAGAAAAAAATTTCAATTGGATTATCAGTCTTGTTTAACGCATAGTATAAGTGCTAATCAAGCCTCTGCGTGATTGGAGAGAAGCGCGGGGGATGCACACTCAACAACGGTTGGCGAGAAAATGAATGACGATTACAGGATACAGGAACTACTGCAAAGAGACGTATACGTCGGGGACACATTCGTGGGCGTGATCACGGGTGAGAGGTTCCATCCAAGAGACGAATGCGTACAGTCGCTTAGAATGAAAGTGGTACCTGGTGTTGCAGAGGAATACATGAGGAAGGCTGCTGAATGCGCCCCCCTCTCGAAGGAATTGGTCCACAGCATAAGGCCAGATGGAGCAGTGAAGCTATCGAAGTCAATGAGAGAACTGCAAAGAAGGTGGAGAAACACAGTCAGGATATCGGAGGAGTTGTTTGCTCCGGATGAGTTACTAGATAGGGCTGTGCTTGACAATGATGGGATAGACATAGGAAACGTCGTGGGAATGGTGAAAATAAAGAGGACGTACAGGGGAGTAGTAGTGACGCCGCATTTCATGGTCAGGAAGAAGCATGGCATCGAAGAAAGTTTCATTATTCCCGTTGGACAATTAGCCAGGACAACTTCAAGATTGGACGAGGTCATCCTAAGGTGCTCTCTGAAGAGGCTCCTAACTCTTCCAAGTTTCTTGAAGTTGAACGGCGAAGGCGACGAAAGTGATCTTGCCGATGTTGAGTAGGTTTCAAATCAGTACCCAATCTCGGACGGTTGCTCAAGGGCGTGTAGCTTAGTTTGGCTGGAGCACCCGGCTGATAACCGGGAGG
>CAYFGD010000039.1:0-10229 GCA_964342715.1 uncultured Candidatus Poseidoniales archaeon
ACCCATCCGAGTGGGCCGACGACGACGGCGACGGAATCGGCAACAACGCCGACACCGACGACGACGGCGACGGTGTGGACGACGTCGATGACGCGTTCCCAGAGGATCCATCTGAGTCTGTCGACTCTGACGGAGACGGCCAGGGTGACAACTCCGACGCTGACGACGACGGCGACGGTGTCAACGACGGTATCGACGTCTTCCCGAACGACCCAAGCGAGTTCGCTGACCTAGACGGCGACGGAATCGGCAACAACGCTGACACCGACGACGACGGCGACGGAGTGCTGGACGTTGACGACGCATTCCCCAACAACCCAAGCGAGACTGCGGATCTCGACGGTGATGGGCTAGGCGACAATGCCGATCAGGATGATGACGGTGATGGAGACGCTGACGTTGACGACGCATTCCCAACCGACCCAGCTGAGTGGGACGACACCGACGGCGACGGCATTGGAAACAACGCTGACGACGATGACGACGGAGATGGAGTAATTGATGCCACAGAGATTGACTGCGGTACAGATACTCTGGACGCCAACAAGGTGCCTTCTGACTTCGACAACGACGGACTATGCGACGCACTCGACAACACGGACGACACCGCTGGTGAAGGGGATTCCGAGACCGAGCTTGGCTGGACCAACGCCGTACCAGGATTCCCATCGCTCTTCGCGGCTATCGCCCTGATCGGTGCAGCATTCGCCGGTCGCAGAAAGCAGGACTGAGCATTAGCTAGTTTACGAAAACCCCGGTCCGGGGGCACTAAGCCCTCGGATCGGGACACTGCCATGCCGTGAGGGTAGCATTGCCACCCCATCTCGCCACTTTCACCGGCAATGCTGATAAGTCGGCTAGATAGCCATCGTTCGATAGCATGCCCGGCACGACACGAGTTGAGATTAGGACCTTGAAAGTTGGAAGGTATGTCGCCATTGACGAGAACGCGTACAAGATACTTGGGATGAGTAAGTCCAAGCCCGGTAAGCACGGCTCCGCAAAGGCCAGGATTGAGCTGGAAGACATCTTCACAGGTCAGAAGAGGAGCCATGTCGGTACTGTTACTGATACAATCAACGTGCCCATGATTGAGAAGGGTTCAGCTATTGTCACTCACATACAAGGCAACGAGGTCCATGCAATGGACAACAAGACCTACGAGACCCTGATCCTCCCTACCGACCCGGAACTAAATCTGGAGCCCGGAGGGGAGATTCAGTGGATGGAAGCTATGGGAAGGTACAAGGTCACTCGCGACCACTGATTACTAAATCGTCCCCCCCATCAATAATCGCGAGTGAAGTATAAGCGATTAATCTCCGCCTTTCGTACGAGGGAACGCCATGTCTGACGTCAATCGTTCGGCTTACAGGCAGCCTGTTACACCATCAGGTCTGGAGGCAATAGAGAAGGGCACCCTAACTTGGCTCGATGAGGACATGTACAACAACCTGAACACGGGGGTTCTCGAGCAATACCTCGAGGAGAAGAACCTCAAAGAGTCATTCGAGGTAAGTCATTGGGACACAAGGAAGGTCCTGATCGGAGTTCTGATTGGGGCCCTGTTTAGTGGAGTAACTGCATATATCGGACTAAAGATAGGTCTGGCTGTATCTGCTGCTTGGTATGTCGCTTATTTACTCGGTATGGCTCTGAAGTGGTCTCCATCGGAGGTCAACATTGCCACAAGTGCTACCACTGGTGCCACACACGCCTCAACCGGCTTCATATTCACCTTCCCTGCAATTTTCCTACTCGCCTACTCGGATGCCTACAGAGTTGGAGACGGCTTCCTAGTGAGTTCCGTCGACACCCTCCAGTTGGCATTCATAGGGATTATCGCATCCATGTTCGCAGGATTCCTAGGGGTGATGTATTTCATCATATTCAGGAGGGTCTGGCTCGTCGAGGACCCTCTCCCAATGCCAGGTTTCGAGGCGACACTGAAGATGCTGGATATAGCATCAGATGTGAGCACTGGAGCCGCAGACACTGCAAGGGAGTCGCTCAAAACCGTCGGCATATGGACCGTTTTCACAATGGGCTTCATGTTCGTCATCGACTACCCTGTCAGGTGGGGAAAGAAACTAGCTGGCGTACCCAGTAGTATCGCAGATTGGGTGTCAATGACACTATCGGGTGGGGACTGGGGGCTAGCATCTGTATACACAGAGAGATGGATACACCAGCCTAGCAAACTCGATGGTGGGCACGCACCATATGGCGGAATAACCCCCTACGAGTCGGGAAACCCATTCTCATACACCTTCCTCGGAATCGAGCTAAGCCCCACTCTTCTGGCCATTGGTTGGTTCATGAAATTCAGAGTAGCGTTCCTCGTGAATCTAGGATCACTGGTCGCCTGGTTCTTCCTTGTTCCTCTTGTAGTGATTCAGGATGTACCGGTTTACGATCCAGCACTCGGATCATACGTTAACATCACCGAGTACGGAGATGCGTCTTCCGCCCCATACTACCCTATCGTCCAGTGGAAGGCCTTCTCTTCTGTAGTCAGGACCATTGCAATAGGCGCGATACTGGGGGGTGGGATGTTCGGCCTCGTCAAGATGGCCCCGACATTCGTGTCAATTTTCGGTGACATTTCGTCAGCCTTCACTGGCGAGAGGGGAGAGGAGTTCATCGAGAACAGGGGATGGTATGAATGGCCACTCACACACATCCCTGTATTCATGGGAATCTCGTTCTTCGCAATGATCCTAACCTTCCTTATCGGCGGGTTCCCTGCCCTTCCCTCTGTCATCTTCGCTATCGTCTTGATACTCACAACATTCCTACTTGGGGCCATAGCCGTCAGAGTGATGGGGGAGACTGGGATAGAACCTGTATCCGGAACCTCGTTCATCGTCCTACTAATGCTTCTACTAGTCTTCCTAAACGTAGACGTAGGTCTAAACAAGGAGGAATCTGTTCTCATCGCACTTGTTGGGACCACTGTTTTCGGCTCAGCAATAAGCATGAGCGGAACCGTTGTTGGAGACTACAAGAACAGCCTCTACATCGGCAATAGGCCCTATCACATCTCCAAGGGCAACATCATGGGCGTCGTTCCAGGAGCTATTCTAGGCGCTGCAGTCGCTATCTTCCTGTCAAAACTCCTTGCAGACGGGACTATCGACCTACTGGCCCCCCAAGCCAACGCATTCGCCTACTTCACTACAATACTCGCAGAAGGACAAGGTGACTGGGGCGCCCTGGCTCTTGGATTCGCTCTTGGGGCCTTTGTGGAATGGGCCACCGGGATGGGGACCTCCTTCGGACTTGGAATGTACCTGCCTACTCCCGCGACCTTCCCGATGCTTATCGGAGGGGCGGCTAGGGACTGGTGGGAGAAGAGGAGGCTTCAACCAAAGGTCGATGCGATAAGAGAAGTATTGGGACCCCCAGCAGCAGAGAGGAGCAGGGCCCTCCTGCTTCTGGGAACGTTCATGATAGCAGCAGGAGCCTTCACCGGAGAGGCTTTTTACGGTGTGGAGGCAGCTATTCTGGCTGTTTTGGACGAACAGATAGGGAGTATGGAAAACTGGCCATTGATCAGGTTCTCAGGATTCGTCATACTCAATGCAATACTGGGGGCAATCATCTACGTCCTTTTCAGGAAGGCTGGCATTCTTGGCCAAGGAGGCTCTTCTGGGGGCGATGGCAGACAGGTTGATGTGATGGATGCAGAGTTGGCGGCCTGAGTATGGGCTCAAACGAATCCACACCGATATACGCGTATGCACTACTGGCCATGGCACTGCTCGCCGTGTCTAGCGCGGGTGCCGTACTCCAGCAGATGGGAGAGATACCCCCTCTCCTCAGGGCATCGTGGAGGATGCAGGGGACATCTCTGGTTCTGCTCCCAGGTTTTGTCTACCAGTGGTCGAATATGGATAGATCGGCAATCTCAAGGAACGACTGGCTCCTAATGCTCGCATCCAGTGCCTTTCTCGCCCTTCATTTCGGAAGTTGGATATGGTCACTCGATAACACTAGCTTGGTCCACAGCCTCCTTTTCGTAACCAGTCACCCCCTTGTAGTTGTGGCATTGATGCCAATTCTTGGCACTGCAGTCAGGAGGGGGCACATCACGGGTGCGCTAGTCGGATTCGTGGGTGCTGCAATTACACTGGGAGACATCAGTGGGGATGACGGTGTTACCCTGATTGGGGACATAGCCGCATTCTTTGGAGCGGTTACCGTGGTTGGATACCTGTTTATTGGAAGACACCTACGTTCCAATCGGAGCATACCAGTTTTCGTTTACGCGTTTCCAGTGACATTACTAGCTGGTATCTTTCTAGCAGCTTCTTCAATGGGAATCGAGGGAACCTCGATCTCAAGCGCTCTTCCCGAGCTGTCAGTATTAGGGTGGGGCGAAATCGCCTGGATCCCCTGGGTCGCTTATCTTTCACTGGGACCAGGTCTTTGCGGCCACACCGTAATTAACACCGTCCTGAAGTGGATTTCCCCAATCATCGTCTCTATCACATTGCTGTTCGAACCTGTGATAGGGGGTCTGATTGGATGGATTTGGACTGGGGAAATCACCCTCGGCATTTGGACCTTGGTCGGTGGTCCAATGATGGTCTACGGAGCGATAATTGTGACCTTGGAGGAAGGCATGGAAGAGGGCAATGAAGAAGTGCATTCATGAACCAGTCTGTAGTCCCCAAACCGTGCGACTACTGCCTCTCCTGATAACCAATGATGATGGGATAGAATCTGAGGGACTCATTTCTCTGGTGAGGGCGTTACACATGCGAGGACATCCCATAGTAGTCATAGCGCCAGAGAGCGAACAGTCGGCAACCGGAATGAAGCTGACACTTAGAAGCGACATGAGGTTCGTAGAGCGCGAAGATCTTTCCTGTGAGATCGCAATGGAGGAAGGGCCCCTTCTCAGAATGTTTTCCCTCGACGGCAGCCCCTGTGATTGCGTAATAGTGGCCCTTGAGATGGCCGTAAGCTCGAGAGTTCCGGGCTTTAATCCAATGCTGTGCGTTTCGGGTATAAACCACGGCCCTAATGTCTCAGTCGACGTTCTTCATTCAGGAACTGTTTCAGCCGCACGTGAGGCTTCTCTTTATGGCATGCCATCGATAGCCGTCAGCCTTGCTACCTACGATCACAAAGACTTCTCAGACTCAATAACAGCCATCTCAAGGGTGATCGATGCGTGTTCTGTAAACATGCCAACAGAAATCCCAAATTTGCTTAGGCCTGAGGGTACCATGAACGTGCCATCCGGGAAAACCATAGAGGAGCAAATCAGGTCGGCATTCCATAATGGGGACGTTTTACTAAACATCAACGTGCCAGCTGAATGGAACGGAATCTACAGGACCGTTGGACTTGGCGCTAGGTGGTACAGGAGCGCAACTGACGCGATCAATAGCGAAGGAACCGGGGTCGCGTTCGAGGTCGGAGCCGCGACTATTGATGAGGAGGACATCCCGAACACCGATTGCAACGCATTGAACTCCGGTTGCGTCTCAATAACTCCTCTTGGTAGTTGGCCATCTAATCACCCTCTGGGGGTATCTGACAATATGCTACGTACTTCCGCAACCGAGAACGATGAAGGCCTTCCGAACTGGCTCTAGGAATCAATCGAGTGATGGATAATTGCTATGCATGAATGTCCTTGCAGCCATGTTTCACCAAGCGAGATTTTCTCAATCGACCCCATCAATTCAAATTCTGAGTCACTAAACGACTGGTCATCAGAAAGTATGAACCCAACTGAATCGGAAAAATGTGCCTCTGGATCATACTTCTCTCCTTCAGCATCAAGGACAAACATCCTGACCCCTTCTCTGGACCATTCTGATATCGTTTGCTCAATCCCTCCTCCGGAGTGCCAGAGGCCACTGTGCAACTCGACCTGCTGGCCTATTGCCGGAACCGGGTCCCTCAATGCTTTGGCGATCTGCCCAGCTATCGCCCTCTCATCGGAATGGACCCCCTTCAATCTGGACCCTTGGAACCAAATTCTCCTAGGCGGGCCCGGACCTCCCATAAGGTGTAGTACTATGTCGGTATCATTACGTATTCCATGAGACAGGAACAAACCAGTGTTGACTGCACGAGCCAGAACATCCAGCCTACCTGAAGAGCCGGCCAAGTCGTTCAGATTTATCTTGCCCGATGAAGGGGCCCTGTGCCCAATCACTGCAAACCTTCGCCCCATTCGATTACCTACATCGGCAAATCAACGTCATCAATGTCTACCATCGATTGCATGTCTCTCCTGAATTTCCTATTGCCCTTAATCATCTTCATCTGTTTCCGACTTCGATTCCAGTGAGAAATCAGCTCCTTCACATCCTTCTCGTTGACGCCCGAACCCCTTGCTATCCTCCTGATACGGCTAGATTTGAGAACAAGAGGCTCGTCTTTTTCGTGCTGTGTCATAGAGTCCATAATTACCCTGAACTTCTCCAGGTTTCTCTGTATCTGCTGTTTTTGACCGGTACTCATGCTACCCATTCCGAACATCCCATCGGGGAGGTGCGACATCAGCCTCTCCATCGTACCAATCTTCCCCATCATTTCCATTTGCGTATACATGTCTGTAAGGGTGAATCTCCCTGACATCATCCTCTGTGTGAGCCTCATTGCCTCTTCCTGATCGAGGTCCTCGGGTGTCAGATCAATCAGTCCCTTGATGTCGCCCATTCCAAGAAGTCTTGAGATGAACCTATCAGATTCGAATTTCTCTAGGTCCTGGACTCTCTCTCCCTCGCCGACGAAAACGATTGGGGCTCCAGTGGCTGCAACCGCACTGAGAGCACCCCCTCCTCTTGCAGTACCGTCCAGCTTAGTGACAATGGTCCCCGTCACTCCAACCAGTTCGTGGAAAGTTTCGGCCACTGGTCCCGCCGCTTGTCCAACTTGAGCATCAATTACAAGGAACCTCTCAGTCGCGTTTGCCGCCTCAGCTATACTCACTAACTCCTCCCTGAGTTCACCATCGAGACTGTCTCTGCCGGCAGTATCGATAATCACAACATCAGCGTTACCGACTTTCCTTAGCCCATTCCTGACGATCTTTGAAGCATCTTTTTCTTCGGGTTCACCATAAACTTCGACACCAGTCCCCTCTAGTAGCTGCGTCAATTGCTGGTAAGCCCCGGGTCGGTGAGTATCCGCTTCTATCACCGCTACCCTGACGCCATGCCTCCTCCTCCACCAATCAGCGACCTTTGCAGTGGTCGTGGTTTTCCCCTGTCCGTAAAGCCCTACCATTAGTACGGTTTCATTGTGGGGTCTAATTTCTCTAGGCGGGCCAAGAAGCCTGACTAGCTCGGTGTAGATCAGATTCATAGCATGAGTCTCAAGCTTAGTGCCCGGACGAGGCTCCTCCTCGGTCATTCTGCGCTCTAACCTTTCTGTGAGTTCCTTGGTCTGTCTAACATTGAAATCGGCTTCTAGTAAGGCCCTTCTTAGGGACCTACTCAATTCTTTGACAGTCTCTTCGTCAATCTCCCTCTTGCCCTTCAGAAGGCCGACTGAACCAAGCAGACGCCTCTTCAGCGTGTCCAGCGCCATGCTATCGGGTCTGCATCGGGTGGTTTGAACGTTATCGGGGGCAGATGCCCTCAAATGGCGGGTGCTATGCCAGAACATGGTCGCAGGGCTATGGCAAACCCAAGCTGCATTCGCTATCGGACTCCTTGGTGTGTTCATTGGTTGGAGGGGCTCAATGGCCAAGATGACCGGTTTTTTCGATTTGGCGGGCTCCGTCAGGTACCTGCTGTATGGGATCGTTTCTGGAATGATACTCGCTTCAGCTGTTGATAGGCTGATACTGGCTGGGATAGTGGAGAGTTCCCTGAACATAGCATCTGCCAGCATCTTAGCGTTGCTAATCGCTCTCGCCGAGTCAGCACTGGTGATGTTCCTTCTTGGACGGCCAAGGAATGTGGCGTTACGCACGCCCCCTCCATTTGGGTGGACGTTGGGCCTGGGAATAGGTGCTATGCAGGCATCCGTCCTTGCATGGCGACTGTTCGGCGACGAACTATCTAACTCAGATTACTATGGATTCTCGTTGATTTCAGTATCAATCGCCCTCGTTATTGCGGCATCTTCATGCATAGGGCATGCCATTCCGGCAGCATTCCAGGGCGCAATGATTCTTGAATCCAAGAGATTCTCACCATTTGTATTAGCAGCATTGGGTAGAGCCATGCTTACTATGACATTGGTCCTGTCAGTTTATGCACCAATGATCCTCATAGCACCCGTGATTGCTATTGCAGCGTTCTGGACCCCTGCTCACTCTAACTGGATACCTTCCGGCTTAACTCCAGCAGCTAGGCAGGCGTACAGGAGGACAACTAGGCAGTCTGATAGGCACAGGAAGGCTTCAGAATCTAGAACCAAGGGGTCGTTGGTGAGTGATGGGGAAGAGTGACCAATAGTCGAAAACCCCCTGTTATAGGCGCGTTATCGGACATACGTATGGCGCAGTATTATATTCGTACCGCGGAGGCATCGTGGCGATGAGAGTAATCATCGCTGGTGCTGGGGAGGTTGGCCGTGGTGTCGCAGCCGCTCTAAGACAGGAAAAAAGAAGCGTGGCGCTCATCGACACAGATCCCACTGCAATTAATGAGTCTCAGTACCTTGATTGCCTGTTGGTCACAGGGAGCGTTTTGTCTAGGGATTCCCTGCTAAGGGCAGGTATCACCGATGCTGAAATGATAGTTATGGCAACCAATGACGACATGGTCAACCTTCTGGCTTGTTCATTCGCCAAGAAGGTCTACAGTGAGCAAGTAGGCGACAGAAACGCAACCGGTCTGAAGGCGATCGCCAGAATAAGGAATCCTAACATGGAAGATCCAGTTAGGGGCGCTGGACCAATCAGCAACTGGTCCCGGGCAGACCATATCGTCTGTGCCGCAGACGAAATTGTCGAACAGTTGGCTGCAGGCCTCCTAGCCCCCTCAATTGACGAAATACTGCCTCTCGGGGACTCTTCTTGGATAGCTGCAACAGAAGTCACACCATCTTCCGCATTGATAGGGACGAAGACAGGGGAGGTAGGGGACATATTCAGGGGAATGCCCTCAATCTATGCAATCCGCCCCAATGGGGGTACTGGGAGGCTATCCAATGGAAATGAGGTAATTCAACCAGGAGACACATTGGTTTTCGTTTCCAACTCTACGGATCAATTCGCACAAGTAACCAGAGGGGTAGGAAAGTCTGATCCGGACCTCAAAGAAAGGGCTCAGATAGCAGTATTCGGAGCAAGCCAGTTCGGTATGAGGCTTGCCAGCTATTATCTCTCAAAGGGCCATAATGTAGTGGTAATTGAACCAGATCTAGATGCCGCCAACGAGCTCGTCGGCTCATCATTAGGAAATAGCAAGAGGTTGGATGTCATCCATGGGGACCCTCAAGATGAGGAGCTTCTGAAGGAGCTTGGCATAGATACTCATGATATTGCCGTAGCGGCGTTGAATGATGACAATCTCAATATCGCTATCTCAATGAGGGCCAAAGACAAGGGTGTTCTGAGGACCGGCCTAGTGCTCAAGGACAGGGCCCTTGTTGAGGCCGTTCAGAGAATAGGCTCAATTAATCCGGTAAGCAGGAGGCAAGTAACAGTCACATCAATTCTCAAATCAATACATATGAATGTCCCTGGTACCTTTCAGGTAATTCCCCCAGTCCCAGAGGTCATTTCTATCTCAGCGGAAGTTCGTCCTGACCATAGTTTCGTAGGCAAGGAGATTCCTAAGATAGAGTCTAAACTAGGTGTACGCGTCGCCATGGTTGACAGAGTCGACGAACATGGGGCGACCACCATCATCGATCCAATTTCAATACAGACAATAGAAGCTGGTGACAGGATTTACCTACTCCTGTTGAAGGAGGATCTGAAGAAGCTTGAGAAAACTCTCGGGAGTTGAAAATGCGTTGGGATGTCGTCGGTTTTGTACTGGGATGGACGATTAGGCTAGTCGCATTCCCTCTAGCCATTGTTGCTGCATACAGTTGCTATCTGGCCGAGTCAGAGGGATATGAGTTCGCTGCTAGGACGTATCTTTTGCCACTGTTGATAGCAGCAGTAGTGGGACAGGGACTAGTCTCGCTTGCCAAGGGGGCCGACACAGCCTCAAGATTACGTGACAGGGAGGCCTTCGCTTCGGTTGCACTTGGTTGGATACCAGTGGTCTTGGTAGGCGCACTGCCCTACTGGCTTGGTG
>CAYFGD010000040.1:0-10194 GCA_964342715.1 uncultured Candidatus Poseidoniales archaeon
CTGGACCCATCCCCACATCTCTTCCCCGGCCCTATGCAGTATTCCCTCCCTCTCGGCATCGTTGATGAGTTCCCATACGTCTACTTCGGTCAGGCCGTTCTCAACCAGTGACTCGTTTACTGATCTCAGTGTCATGATGCCATCACAGTCAGTGGCACTTCTCATTGCGGATATGATGGATTCGAAACTACTCGACTCCCTGTTTCTGGCTCTCATGTGCCTAGACTCTGCCCTGGATAGCTTCTCAGTAACTTCAGCCGAGAGTTCCTTGGGCAAATTTGACCTCGAAACGGCCTCTGCGAGCTTCTCTGGTGATGGGTGAGAGGAAACGGTGACGATGTCAGTACTGTTAGAGCAACGCGTACAGGATAAACTGCCACCAAAAGGTGCGCCGAAGAAATTCCCACATGGACACCTCAGAAGGAGCCATTTATCGTCCATGTAACTAGGCATAGTTCGCGGTTCAAGAGGTTGACTGATGTATGAAATGCCGATTCGGCATCATGGGAGGTGCCCGGGTAGCGTTCGGTTGGCTGTCCTCGGCGACACTTGTGTCTCTTTCTGTTGCCTCGTTTGTCTCGGAGGGTTATGTGACAACAGAGACATGGGGTTTTCTACTTCTGACTCCCCTTACTCTGGGCTTGGCTCTAGCGCCTATCGCGGAGGAGAAGTCAGAACATGGTAGTGAGACGAGTGACTACTGGGACGGCGAAGACTCCGGAGATGAGGGGATTTCCAGAGTAGGTGACTCTGACTTCGACAGTCCGGTACTATGACTAAAGTAGCCTGAGAGTTTCTAGATTATCTGGTGCGTAGGTTTGTACCTTGAACCTCTCTCTGAGTCCCTTCCTGAAGGCATTGCAAGTCTGTGGGTCCCCATGGTGACAGAGGATCTTCCTGGGTGTCGGGTTGAGAGATGAAACATAGTCCATTAGCTGGTTTCTGTCGGAGTGTCCACTGAATCCATCAATGATCACCATATTGCTCCTGACATCAACCATTAGGGTCTGGCCTTTGTCTATCAATGGAACCTGTGAATGGCCGTCCTGGAGCCTCCTACCCAAGGTACCGGATGCCTGATATCCAACAAAGCACAACGTGTTACCCGGTTCGGGAGCCCAGTGTTTGAAGTACTCGATAATTGGTCCGCCAGTCATCATACCGCTGGTTGCTAGGACTATGCAGGGATTTGGATCCAGTAATATTGACTCCCTCTGCTCCCTTGACTCGACTTGCTTGAACCACGTGGAGTTGAATGGGTTCTCCGTTCCGCCCCTTAGCATCTTACTCCTGAGATCCCTATTCAGATAATTTGGATGGCTAGAGTGTATGGCGGTGGCTTCCGAGATCATTCCATCCAACCATACTGTGACCGGTGAAATATTTCCAGATTTGAATAGCTCATCAATGGCCATCATAACCTCCTGTGACCGACCCACTGCGAATACTGGACAGAAAATCTTGCCTTTCCGACCCAGGGTGTCGACAATCAGATCCTGGAGGTCCTGTGTTGCCTGCTGTCTAGTTGGTTGAATGCTCTGAGGCCCCCCATAAGTGGACTCTATGACCAATGTATCTACCTTGTTGAATCGGACTGTTGCTGCATCGAACAACCATGATTTTTCGTACTTTATGTCGCCTGAAAAGAGTAGTCTGTGCTCCTCCCTTCCCTCGCCTATCTGCATATACACGCTTGACGAGCCCAAAATGTGACCGGCATTTTCCATCGTCATCTTAACATCGGGAGCGATGTCCGTTTTGTCGCCCCAATTGATGTCCACAACGTGCTTGATGCACTCTTGAATGTCGGCCTTGGAGTATGGTGGCTCATTCCCTTCAGCTTTGGCGACCTTGATGTAGTCCATTTGAAGTAGGGTCATTAGGTCCCTAGTGGGCGGTGTACAGTAGACAGGTCCCTTATACCCATACTTGAACAGCACTGGTAGCATTCCAATGTGATCCACGTGAGCGTGTGTGATTACCACCGCATCGATATTATCCAGAGGAAGCATCTCTGGGGCTGCAAAGAATGGTTGAACCTCGCTCCTGTTGTTTGTTGGCTTTGCACCGCAATCGACGAGAACCTTAGATTCGTTAGTTGTCACCAAATGCATGGCTCTGCCTACTTCCCTGTAAGAACCGAGGGCCGTGACCCTGACCCATTTTTCTCCCGGCCTTTGGGGCCTGTATATCCTAGTTCCGAATTTTCTAAGTAGTGACTTCCTATCCTCAGCCAATTCCTTCCTAAATCGCCTAATATCCGTCTGAGTTCTGCTCTCTCTTGCAGGGGCCCTTACTACATTTACGAGCCAGCCTATTTCATCCCTGAGCGCCTGTACCACAGAGCCCCTTGGACCTACTGCAGACTGGGGGTCGTCTACTTCTAGAGTAACCTCAGAAAGTGCTGGGTCGAGCCAGATTCTTCTGACCTGGGCCTCAGATGGAATGATCCTATTGACAGCGTCATTTACTTCTTGCTCGTCTGAGAGCATGGTGGGGTGAGGTCTGATGACTACCCTTCTCTTTATGGTCTTGGCAATCTTCACCGTGAGATTCTCCCCTCCGGCCCCTCCAAAAGACTCTGGCTGCGTGGTAATGATTGCAATGGAACCTGCCTCTAGATCGACATCATAATCGATGCCATTGGGGACTATCTTCCCAATCTTACTTTTTATTTCGGAGAATGTTAGCCTCATAATTTCAATTCCTTGGTTCTGCTCTCGCAGAGAATGACTCTGCCATTTTGGCAGGTGGCACTTTGCGGGAGTGTCATAGTGTTTGGAGGAGGTTGGAGACCTCTTCCTCTGATAGAAGGCGGAAACCCGCCTCTGGAGTGATCACTGCGAGATCCATTCCATTTCCGCTGGCTGCATCTCTTTGGGCTGAAGCAAGTAGGGCCTTGGCAGCGACCTTCAGGGCGTCTTTCTCAGACATCGCGTCTCTGAATTGGTCCTCTAGGACACCGTACATGTAGGGACTTCCTGAACCAGTAGCACAGTACACATCTGGAATTGAGCCGCCGGCTGAGTCAATACTGTAAACGCTGGACCCAGAGTCATCCACTCCAACAATTAGAAGTTGAACATAATGGGGCCTCCCAGTCAGAATGTTTGCTGTCAGGGTGGCAGCCCCCTTGACTGTCATTGGTTTGCCGTGCTTTAGCTCATAGAGCCTTAACTCGGCGGAAAGTGTCCTAGAGAGTGATTGTGCATGTCCCACGAGACCTGCGGTGGTCAAAGCGACATAGTCAGAAATTCCGAATAGTTTCTGGACGCTCTTGTTTGCAATGAAATGGCCCATTGTGGCCCTGTGATCTGCTCCAACCACGACTCCGCCATCGAAAGTGATGCCTAGAGTGCTCGTCCCGGTCTTTACCGCATCTGTAGTCGCGTCCATAATATCGCCCGCCGAGAGAACTCCCCGACAGCACCCTCTCATGACGACCCCTTATGAATGCGACGGGGAGAGGGGTTGGGTGAATGCAAAAGTCTCAGTAAGTGCTGTCTTGTGGTTGAATGGACCGTATAACTCAAGGATTGCCAGCTCCGACGAGATGCATGGCGAGGCAGAAAAGGTCTGAGCCCAAATGGATCGAGGTGCCTGAGTTCGATAGCCCGGGAGGGCTAATTGAGCCTGGACAAGACTACCATGATCTTGGGAAGAGATACCCGGATGCACCTGTTCCAAGGGCACCTGACGATGCGTTAGTGCACCGAGCCGATCTAGATGACCTTACAGGAATTGGATCATTGATGAACTGGGTTTCAGAGGGAGATATTGTAATTGTCAAAATGAGTAATATCCTCAATAGGGAGTTGGAGCTTAGGGTGGCAGTTGATAAGATCCAAAGGTTTGTCGAAGGGGACCTTTCGGGAGAAGTAGTCAGGCTAGGTGAAAGAAGGCTGCTTCTATTGCCGCCTACATTCGCTAGTGGCATTGAATCCTGAGGTTTTATTGTGGAGAGTGTGGTTGAGCAAGACTGTCCCGTTTGCTCCAAAGAGGGGAGCCTGAGGATGATTGCGCACAGCTCTGAGATACCTTACTTTGGTGAACACACTCAAATTACGATGGTCTGCGGAGACTGTGGTTGGAAGGTTACAGACTTCATTCCTGCAGATGGCAAGAAGCCTGGGGCCTGGAGCCTTGTGATCGACTCGGAGGACCATATGAGCACCAGAGTTGTACGTTCATCGTCCTGCACAATCAGAATCGGGGAGCTTGGGCTCGAAGTTTCTCCAGGAGGTAGTTCCACTGGTTACGTCTCCAATATTGAGGGAGTCATGAGTAGATTTGAGGAGGCTATAGGGACGATACGAAGGCAAGCAGAACGGGACAGTGAGGATGGAGAAATCTTATCTCGATGCGATGATATGATGGCTAGTATTGACTCCGTGAAGAGTGGTGAGATGTCAGTAACTCTTGAGCTCCTAGACCCAGTCGGCCATAGTCAAATCCTGCATGATGATGCGATATCAAGGGAAATTGGAGAAGAGGAGGCTGAATCTCTTGACTCGGGGCCAGTTTACCCCGTTTTCGATGCTAATGAGATGTTATGATAATCTAGCGTCAGGAGCTAGGAATTCGTCAAGTCTATCTGACCATGCATCTCTCCTCTCGGAGATTTCAGATAGCCATTCTCCAGCCTTGTCTATGCATAGCTGCTTCATTTCTCCTGCTAACATTCTTCCACTCTCATACTCCCTTTTGACCTCCATGAGTGCCGAATCGTCATTCTCGAAGAAGAACTGTAAGTACTGGAACGGTATATCCTTTGAGCAGTCTCCACCAAGTCTTCTATGCTCCTCGACGGTAGGCTGGCCTCCACTTATCGCCCTCTTAACTTTCCTAGCCATGTCCTCTGCATTGTCATCCATGAAAATGGTAGTTTCAGGCTTGGAAGATGACATTTTTCCTCCTGTCATTCCTGAAGCGAACCTGTGGTAGGTTGAGCAGGGGTGCATTAGGCCCATTCCCCCAAGCTCCCTCTCCAGTGCTAGAAGATGCATTCTGATGGATGATCTGTCTTCCAAGGTGGCAGCTGGGACTTCCAAAATCCCATGCTTTGGGTTAGCTTTGATATCGGCAAAGCCTAGAGGGGAAATTGCATCATTGATTCGGGCGAAAATTGCATCTCTGGCCTCCTTGTCAACCCTTCCGCCATTACCTACCCCGAATACTGAGGAGTTGTCTTCTTGGACGGAAAGGGATATGTTGAGGCCTCCAGACTTCCTGGGGTTGATATTGAACCAATGGGTTTTACCAACTATGTCTCGAGTAAGTCGTAGATGTGGATCCTGGTCAATACCTACTGGGACGACTATTGGCCTCAGACCGCCATACTCCTCCAGCTGGGGATGAACGATGTCCCCCACCTGAACGAGGGGTGCTTGAACGTGAGCGAGATTTGTGTCCCCGGAGAATCCGTATATTGACTCGAATTCAGATAGATTGGTCCTTCTACCAAGTGTGAATCCGAGCCTCTGGACATCTGGCCTTGTGCTCTGGAAGTACACACTGGTTGAATCCGGGTCTAGACCTAGGGCGGCATAATTGTGCACATACTCATTTATTGCTGTCTTCCTGCCCGATTGTAGAGAGGTTCCCCTTGTGGCCAGTGCCTCGAGGTCTGCAACGGCGACTGTTATGTCCGCCCCATTATCCTGGAACCACCTGACTTGCTCAATAACCATGCTATGCCCGAGGTGCATCCTGCCGCTAGGCATGAGTCCCGTGAGGACACCCAGAGGAGATTGGTCCCGAATGCACCGAAGTGCTACGTCGAGGTCCCTATGTGCGAAAACAATACCTCTCCTATGGAGCATCCCAGGATTTGGAAGGGAAGAGGGGTCCACCATGTCAAGGCCGAATTTGTCCACGATACGGGAGTAGTCCGTCTCATCATCTGAGGACCATGGATCGATGAGGCCATCACCTGCCATGCAACGTGGCCTGTGGGTCACTCAATCAAGTCATCGCTGAAAATTGCACACAAAATGCCGACCGAAGGGGCAATAGAGTCGAGTGGGCAGGGATACTCGTGGCCGTCATACACTGCTTTGGGGCCGGGCTTGTCGGTTCCTACGTAGCAAGGACTCTGGCCGACAGGGGCCATGAGGTGCATGTACACGATATTGACCCGTATAATGGGAAAATCTTGGGACATGCGAATATTTTCATCCACGAAGGAGATGCATTGGAAACTGACCTGTCGGATTTCGAACATGTCGACATTGTGGTGAATATGCTTCCAGGCGATATTGGTCACGCACTGACCACGAATCTAGCCGAAGAAAGATACCCGACCGTCGACCTGAGCTTCAGCGAGCAAACTCCTGACCGTGATGACCAGAAAGCCAGGGATTGGGGGGGAAGGGTACTCTGGGATGTCGGCATAGCCCCCGGTCTATCCAACATGCTTTTGGCCGAGGCATACAGGGTTTTGGGGCCATTGAAGAAGGCCGAAGTGCGAGTAGGGGGCAACCCAACTGGCCCGACAGGAGGATGGAACTACATGGCGCCGTTTTCTCCGAAGGATGTTATCGCAGAGTACACCCGCCCCGCGAGAGTTGTGAGGGACGGCGAGGAGGTTTCTCTTCCAGCCCTCTCGGAGAGGCATACCATAGAGGTCCCGGAAAGAGGCGTGATGGAGGCCTTCCTAACGGATGGTCTACGCTCGGTACTTGGTTCCATACCGGCAGTCGAAATGTCAGAATACACAGTAAGGTGGCCTGGTCACATACAGAAATTCATCGATGAGCGAGATGCAGGCACGCTTGATGAGGATGAGTTGCTTCGAGATTGGTGGTTCAATCCGAAAAACCCAGAGTTCACTTGGCTAGAAGTTGTAGTTGTGGATAATGACGGGAACCATATCAGATGGGAAGTCAGCGATTACGGTGGTGATGACGGGTCATCAATGGCACGAACAACCGGTCTCGTTACAGTCGGATGCGTGGAGGCTTGGCTCAGGGACCCGAGGATGCTGCCCCCAGGGGTCCATGCCCCAGAGAGCCTCGCTCCATCGGTGGTAAGGGGGATAATCGATATGATGAAGGAGAACGGAGTAGAAATTACTGGTCCGGAAGTTGGTTTGTAGTTTCTAAATGGTCTGGCTCTTTGTCCATCTCCACGATCTTCCTTATTGCTATTGGAACTGCGGCTATTACCCCTAGTGCAATTACGGGCAGGGCCCAATTGACGGGTTCCTCAGAGGGGCGCTCAATCAGCCACGTGAATGTGAGTTCGGACTCCTGGAAGTCCGAGGACCACTGGAAAAGGTTCGTCGTGTGGTGCCCTACTACGGTCACGGCATGGTGCAAGTCATTGAAAGTGACAAGGGGCGAAGAAGAGATTGATTCTGTTCCGGATTCCAAAATTATTTTTATTGATGAGCCTGGCATTATCGTAAGGATGATTCCTGTTTCAGTCTCTCTCCAACCATCCTTAAGCTTCCTTTCGCTAACCCCGATCTCGGGAAAGGCGGCCCCAGAATCATACAATATTTCAGAAATAGAGCCATCAAATTGGACATTTACGGAGCCTGGAACAGCCCACAGCGAGTCGGCATCGGGAAGAGATACGACAATCGACTCGCCCTCCAGATTTACCTCAATTTCAGAGCTTGATTGCTGATGGAAGTACCATTCTCCCCACGTTGTCAGCCAAACATCCTGCTCCTCGAGCCATGACATTGCATCCTTGTCCTCCCTTAGCTTCAGATCATCCATCCGAGCCCTCCACCAAATACTCACAAGAGAGTCCTTTTCAGCTGATTCAAGAAGTTCGATGTTTGCCGAGTTCTTCTCAAGACTACCACCATTTCTATTCATGATGGAAAGTTCATCGGGGGCTTCTGAGACCATATCTCCTACGATTCTGAAACCCGACTCTATCAGTGACTCGGCTGTATCTTGGTCGACTTTAGCCCCATTGATGCCAAATGAAACAGGATCAGTTCCCCATCTTGAAGAGTCGGACAGCCCTGTCAGGTACTCCTTACAAGCCTCGATTACCCAATTTTCCTCGACTGTTGAAACACCCTCAAAACCGTGACATCCGAACTCATCTCCATTTTCTAATCTCTCAGGTCCAATCAGATTCTTCAGCCAACCGTCGTCAGTCCATTCGCCGACTGCACCCGGAGCAGAGACCGGAAAAAGGAGCATTAGGGAAATCGCAACGGCCGCTACGCCATGCCTCCGCATAGACCTTGGGATGAAAAGAAAGCAATGAACGCTTTCATGCGGTCGCAAACAGTCAAACACCCGTGCTCGATGTCGATGCATGCTAGAACTCTCCGAGAAGTCGGTGAGCTTGTTTTCGAAGAGCGTCGAACTAGAAGGTACCGGGGAACCTTTCAAGGTCCCTCTTCTATACAGATTCCTAGTAGGATTCCTGTCCCCAATTGTTAGGACCTTCTTCAATGTGCACATTTACGGAGTTGATAGGCTTCCTCCCTCGGGGCCGATGATTCTAGCTGCCAATCACATTTCCAACTTGGACCCTATTTTGAAGATCCTAGCGGCTAGGAGGCAGGTATTCTACCTAGCAAAGGAGGAGCATTTTCAGAAACAGCCAAACAGGTTCATAATGAAAAGCAATGGAATGATAGAGACCTACAGGGAGTCGGGAGGGAGGGACGCCCTCGCGCGTGCATCGGATGTTCTTTCTGCCGGTTATCCTGTAGGGGTGTTTCCAGAGGGGACTAGGTCTAGGAGGGAAAAGCCCCCTTTCCTCCAACCCGGGAAAACAGGTGTTGCCAGACTATCGGCACGATTCCCAGATGTACCCGTCTTCCCAATTTGTCTGATAGGGACAAGGGAAGTGATGACCCCGGGAAGCAATTGGATAAGATTCTGGAAAAGAGTTGATGTTCATGTCGGAAGCCCGATAAAATTCTCACAATGGCTATCCATGGAAGAGGGTGGTTCATTTAGCGACGATGAGGTTGCAAGCCTCCTGAGAGTAGATGAGCATGGCCAACGTTCTATCAAAAAGGCGTTGTTCAGAAAGTACACTGACCAGTTAATGGGGACATTGGAGCTAATGGGGGCGCCCTAGTAGCCTCCGCATCCTTGATGTACTTCCCTACCAACGAACGATGGAGATGAAGCAATACCTTGACTTCCTGACTAGGATATTGGAGGAGGGGGTCGACAAAAATGACAGGACTGGGACTGGGACCAAGTCAATTTTCGGGCATCAAATGAGATTCGACCTTTCTGAAGGATTTCCTGCTATCACGACTAAGAAGGTCCACTGGCCCAGTATTATACACGAGTTGCTTTGGTTCCTATCTGGCGAGACAAACGTCAGTTACCTACAGGAAAACAAAGTGAGAATCTGGAATGAATGGGCCGATCAAGATGGCAATCTAGGACCTGTGTATGGCAAGCAATGGAGGAGGTGGGAAGCAACTGATGGCAGGATCATTGACCAGATTGAGGAGGCGGTAGAGATGATAAAGTGCAATCCCGACAGTAGGAGGATTATCGTCTCTGCTTGGAACGTTGGCGAGTTAGGGGAAATGGCTCTGATGCCATGCCATGCGTTCTTCCAATTCTATGTAAATGAGGGTAAGCTATCCTGCCAACTTTACCAAAGGAGTGCTGATGCATTCCTCGGAGTTCCGTTCAATATCTCCTCATATAGCCTCCTCACCTGCATGATGGCAAAAATATGCGGACTGGAGCCTGGAGAATTTGTTTGGACTGGAGGCGACTGTCACTTGTACATGAATCACCTAGAGCAGGCTAGAGAACAAATTTCTAGGGAGCCGAAGGAGTTGCCAAGATTGGTCCTCGATGGGAGTGTGACCAAGATTGACGAATTCGAATACGGTCACATAAGCATAGAGGGATATGAGCATCACCCTCATATTCCCGCCCCAATTTCCGTATGAGGTGTGTGAATGAAGATTGCAATGATAGTGGCGATGGACGAAGATGGGTTCATCGGGAAGGGCAACGGTCTACCCTGGAAGATCCCGACAGATATGGCCAGATTTAAAGAGCTGACAATTGGAGATGGCTTCAATTCAGTAGTAATGGGCAGGAAGACATGGGATTCCCTCCCAGATTCATTTCGACCCCTCCCTGAGAGGGTCAATATAGTGATGTCTAGAGACACGTCGTGGAATGAGGAGGGGGCAGAGACGGCACTATACATTGGCAGGGCAATAGAGCTGGCATTCGC
>CAYFGD010000041.1:0-9935 GCA_964342715.1 uncultured Candidatus Poseidoniales archaeon
GGGGCCACTTCCCGGACCTCCCCCCCCATGAGGCTGGCTGAATGTCTTATGCAGGTTGTAATGAACAGCGTCGAACCCCATCATGCCGGGGTCGGTCTTGCCTAGAATGGCATTGAAGTTGGCGCCGTCATAGTACATTTGACCGCCAACATCGTGGACAATTTCTGCAGCCTTGGCTATGTCGGGTTCAAAGATTCCAAGAGTGCTGGGATTAGTGATCATCATCGCTGCGGTGTCATCCCCTACGGCGGCAGTAAGTGCATCGAGGTCGAGCCTTCCGTCGGCGCCGCTGGGTATCTCGATAATTTCGTATCCACACATAGCCGCGGATGCTGGGTTTGTACCATGAGCGGAATCTGGCACTATTACCTTGTCTCGATGGGTTTCTCCGTTTTCTCTGTGATACTCCTGGATGCACCTTATGGCCGCGAATTCTCCCTGTGCACCTGCAACTGGTTGCAACGTTACCTGATCCATGCCTGAACAAATTTCTAGCATTTCCTGCATCTCGAAGAATATGGAAAGGAGGCCTTGGATTTGGTGCTCTGGCTGTAGCGGGTGTATCCTGTCTATTCCCGGCAACTGTACAATCCTCTCGTTGATTCTAGGATTATGCTTCATAGTACAAGATCCGAGTGGGTAAAATCCAGTATCAATACCAAAATTCCTCTGGGAGAGCCATGTATAGTGACGGACTAATTCGGGCTCGCTAGCACGTGGCCACTGAGGTAACTTGGCCCTAGACAGAGGCTTAGGGATAGTCTCAGAAGCATCGTCCATTATGGGCTCTGGCTGGGACCATCCGGTTCCCTCGGCGCCATTGAACTCGAAGATGTCACTCATTCCACTTCCTCCCTTATCCAGGACCTCATTGATGAGGTCAGAGCTTCAATGTCGGAGTTACTTGTACGTTCATCGCACCCTATGAGGAGGCAGTCTGACATTGAATCCCACCATCCGCCCAGTGGGAAACCACCAAGCACCCCTGCACTATCCATGTGAGCTACTGCAGCTGCCGCTTCACCAGGTAGTTTAACGGCAAATTCTCGAAAATTGGAGGATTCTGGATTAACAAGTTCGATTCCGGGTATCTCGCAAATTGCTCTCTTGGTAGCTTCAGTCGTAGCAGCCACTCGAAGAGCCAGCTTCTGAAGTCCCTCGGGACCCAGAAGGGCCATATGCATCGCGCCCATCAAGGCTATGAGAGTCTCATTGGAGCAAATGTTGGATGTCGCCCGGTGACGGCGGATATGCTGCTCCCGTGTAGAAAGAGTTAGTGTGAAAGCATCAAGTCCGTCCTCATCAACCGTCTTTCCTACTATACGACCTGGCATCAAACGTAGATACTCCTTCCGGCAGGCGAACAGTCCGTAAATTGGACCTCCTGCAGTGGGCCCTATCCCGAATGGTTGGCCCTCGCCTACGACGATGTCTGCACCATAATTCCCAGGTGCCTCAACAATTCCCAAAGAAACTGCGTCAACGCCAACGATAAGGGCAGTATTGTCGCCGATTATTTCCTTCAGTTTCATGATTCCTTCATCGAGCTCGCCGAATGCGTTCGGTTGCTCGACGTATACAGCACATGATCCAGCAGCGGAAGTTGCATCCCTGAGATCAACACGGCCATCAGGGCCATGTCTCAGAACCCGTAACTCAATTCCCACTCCTTGGGTGTAATTCCTAATTACAGATAGTCGATGAGGAGGCACTAATTGGGAGACATAGACGATTCCTTTCTGAGTCGCCTTCCTGCCTTTCGCCCTTACGGCACACGTTATTGCCTCTGCTGCTGCAGTACTGGCGTCGTACATTGATACATTAGACACTGGCAAACCAACTAATTCGGAAACCATTGTCTGAAATTCCCACATGGCTTGTAGCATCCCTTGGCTGACTTCGGGCTGGTATGGGGTGTAAGAAGTTAGGAATTCGCCCCTTGTGGCTATCATCGGGACCATTGTAGGGACGAAGTTTCGAGACAATCCAGCGGCTATGAATGATGGTCGAGAATCTAGATCAACATTTGCCCCTAGCAAATGCTGAGCATCTGCCCAAATCTCTTCCTCGGACTGGGGTCCACGAAGTGGCAGAGGTTCATTTCTCCTAACTCTCTCGGGGATGTCGGAAAACAAATCATCCATTGATTTCAGACCCATCGACTCAAGCATTTCCTGCTCTCTGCCAAGGTTTGGAAGTTGGTCCATGCTGCTCCCTCGGGACTAATGGCCGTCGAGAGAGTATATGATTTTCTTCGGTCGAGGGGCTGCAAATTGACCATCATACCACCGACACACTCTTATTGCTCCTGACAGAGAGCCACACGATAGCATGAGAGTCGCCATTACTGCATCCGATTCATTCGTCGCTCCCTACATAGTGGAGTCGCTTGGGGACAGAGCGATCGTCATTCCGGACGAGGCCCTTGAGGACCAAACTTCAATTGACGTGATGCTAACTCCGTGTACGGCCTTGATACACATCAATTCACGCCCCGTCGACACTTCAGTAGCTCGAAACGAGAGGGAGGCGAAGATAGTCATGAGGGAGGCCGCAAGACCCGTACTTGACGCTGTGGATAGGCATGGAGAGTTGCATTTGATCATCCTGGGTACTCTTAGAGTCCATCCACAGTGGTATCCCGGAGACGACTACTACGGCCCTGAATCAACACTATCCCCAAGGGACACGGCAGCCGAGGGTCAACTGTGGATCGAAGAAAACGCTCTAGAAAGGGCCGAAGCAGGCAGACCCGTTAGTGTGATCAGAGCATCAAACGTGCAGGGAGTCCCTCTCGATGGGCCTCCTGGAAATGGGATACTGCATAGATGGGCTGTCGAAAGTCAGATGGGGTGGGTCAATGTTCCCGGTTCGGGCGAGGATGTCAAAGATTTCATTCACGTTGAGGACTTGGTGCGCGTAATTGAGACTGTTTTGCAGGATCCACCGCTAACAAGGGAGAGTTTTGCAGTTGGTTCAGGCAAGGGCATTACTATGATCGATTTGGCTGAATTATACAATCAGAGGACTGGTGCAACTGCTGAATTGAATCAGAGCACCGATGGCGAGGTTTGGGGTATTGTGGATGCCTGGTATTTGGAGCATAGATGCGGATTTAGACCTCAAATAAGCCTCGATGAGATGATAGAAGAGGCCTTTGAGGTGTCAGATCTCTAAGAACCCAAAATGATTCTCTTTCGAATGGAGTTCCATCCCTGAACGGAGACTCTCATGACTTCCTCATGCCCTTCTTTGTAGATGCTTGAGTCAGCGGATAATGGGAGCCTGATCTCGGAATCACATGAGAATGAGGGGCTTCCAACAGGGGAAACCTCGGCAATCAACGTGCTACCTCCCCTGTACCTCTCCGAAAGCCCGATTCCGAAGGTCTTCTCCACGGACAACACTCTGAGGGAAACCGCGTATGAAGCGCCTCCATGAATTTCAGCGAGGCGCTTCTGGTCGGACATCAATCTAGCCTCAGAGAACGACTGCACCACTTCATAGAATGGGTCTTCATCGCCGGCCTCTGTAGTGGGTTCCGACGGTACTTCCGGTGGCTCTGGAGGCGGCCGGGGAGTTTCAAGTTCCGAGGCTGGCTCATCGACATTAACGGCTTTTGCCTTTTCTACGTCAGCTTTTTGTTTAGAAGTTGTTTCAGGCATCGGTTCGCCCTCGTAGGAAGTAGAAGTCTCCCTTGTGGCTGACGAAATGGCTGCGGCCGCTATTCCTGCCGCAGCCACCCCGGCTGCCACTGTATCAGCAGGCGGGAGCCTTGCGACAATAGCTGCCTGGTAGGCATCTGCCCTTGCATCCCAGATTCTTCTTGCCGGTGATTGCAGATGGAATGGCAGTCTGGAGATTTTGCCCTCAATCTCAGCGTCTGCCTTCGACCTCGCGGCCTCTATCGCTTCGACGCTGCTTGACTGAGGATCAATTGAAGACAGGATGTCGGAGAACTGACCGGTGATGCTGTCTAGTGTGATCTCCTCTACGTATTCGAACCGAGTTTGGGCGATCATTTCGTAGCCATTATCTGCGAACATTCTCGCCTGGTAGCTGCCAAGGCTTTCCGATCTTCTTTCGGAGGGTTGGAAAGTTATGTTGCCTTCAGAAATCGGAGTACTTGGGGGTGTTTGCTCGCCATTAAGGTACTTCCACCACCCATTGTGATTCTCATGTCCGTTCTGCTCGGGATATATCCCTATCCACGCAGCAGCATCATCTACTCCAGTGAAGGAGATCTCTAGCGGGCCATCGGCAGGTACGGTGTTACCAGCGACGACGGTGATAGAGGGCCGAGTAGCGGGTTCGATACCTCTTACGGTGAAGGGCACATATGCCATCTCGTTACCGTTGTTATCTGAATCATGCAACCTCAGTGTCCATTCGCCGGGCCCCGGATTGGGAAGGATCGCCTCACCCGTTGTCTTCCCATGGAGATGTACGAAACTGGTATCGTGCATATCATTGACGGCCTCATTCCCATGAGGGATTTCCGAGGGAATAATCCCGATCCATGCGTCTTCGGGCAACTGGGGGACCCTGAAGTGGAAGCTGATTTCTTCCGAGCTCGAGAAGCTCGCCTTCGAGAGGTTGATCTCCGTGTTACTTAGTTCCTGATCTTGTGCTGAAATTGATTCTGGTGAGCTTGGGCCCGGTGAACTTGGGCCTGAGTCGGAGCTGATAGTGATCTTTCCTACACCCACCCACCTCCTGTGGCCGAGGGGCAATCCTCCAGAACTCGGGACCCGTGTCCATCCTCCCCTATACCAGTCATTGCTACCATCTTGATCTCTGTCATCCAGACTCCACGAGGGTGCGCCCCCGGAGCCAGCGTTGTAGAAGTAAAGAACCGCTCCTTCAGAATTCCTGAAGGAAGGCTTCCCATTGATTTCGTTCTGGGGGGTGTACACGCCGTTATACATGGGGTTTGGGTGATCGCTTACGGTGATTCCTGATCCCTCGGAGTATTCCTCATCCGTATCTGACTCGATAAGGGAGATTACTTCGGGAAGGCTCAGAGAGCCATCCCCATCTGAGTCAAGGGCACTCACAATAGCCCTCACAATTGCCTCAGGGGCTGACTGCCCTGTGATGGATACTAGGGCCGCCGAGAACTCATCTGGACTAAGTGATCCATTTCCATCAATATCGTACTTCGAAAAAAGGGACTCTGCTGAGACCCCTCTTGAAACCAGTAGGGACTGTAGATTCTTTATCGCCACAGCTTCCAATCCATCCCTCATGCTAATACCTCAGACGATGACAGAGGACATTCAGCAATGAGGTTTGTCACGGCAACATGCGAATTACGCATTCTGAGGCTATCATCTTTTGAAAGGTGGCTTTACTACCTTGGCCCGAACTCTACGCCTACGACTTGCTTGAATCCAAACATCGTCACCAACGCCCATTCCAGTTAGATATGCCATGGCGATTCCCGTACCGCCCATTGAAGGTGAGGGCGCCCCACTGGTCACATAACCAATCAAATGGGCGTCCTCCTCAGGCCCGTCCATTACACTATGTCCAGGCCTAGGCGAGGGGCCCCTCTCTTGGCACAACAGTGCCTGCCAACGATCATTTCCATCCAAGGAAGAAACAAGTCTGTCTCGACCAATGAAATCATGGTCCATGCTTAGTCCGAAAGGAACGTCAGTCTCGACGGAATCCCTAGCTAGGAAGTCCACTGGAAGTCCAAAATCTGGTTTTTTCCCGAGACCGGGCCATAGGAAGTCCTGGCCTGAAAGAAGGTAGCCCATCTCTAGCCTTAGAGTATCACGAGCGCCTAGTCCGACAGGGACGAGGCCTTTCTCTGAGCCGAATTCGAGCAAGGCAGACCAAAGCTTGGGAGCATACTCGTTTGGGACAAAGATCTCCACACCGGGCTCACCCGTATATCCCGTACCTTGGATCCATCCCTTGACTCCAAGATCATTCTCTGCTATTTCTTGGCAGCGAAATCTTCCAACGATGTTTCCATCTCCCAGTGTCTCAGAAATTATCTTCGCGGAATTGGGGCCCTGTAAGGCCAGTATGCTAGTCTCACTGGAGTGGTCTTCCAAGACGATGGATCCGTCCGAAGGCAACAGGGACGAGAACCAGTCAAGCATAGTTTTGGCCATGGACGCATTAGGCACCCCCAATACCTCATCTTCCTCTTTGACGGCGAAAATCATGTCATCGATAATGTTCCCGTTTGAGTCCAAGAAATGTGTGTAGCCGCATCTGCCCCTTGAGAAGTTCAAAAACCCCTGAGTGCCAATGGACTGAAGCCATGACAATACGCCACTACCGTGGAAGCGGAAAAACCCCATGTGAGAGACATCAAAAAGCCCTGCTGAGTTTCGGGTTGCCAGGTGCTCTTCCTGAATTGAGGTATACCAAATCGGGAGTTCGAAGCCATGGAAGTCGACGATGTTCGCTCCCGACTCAATATGCTTCTCGAAAAGAGCGGTTCGGACGGGTGACACGCCTCCCATGAACATAGCAAGTAGAGGAGATGCAATAAGTTTCGGGAGTAAATAATATGATGGAAATAACCCATTATATGACATATTATTATGAGTGAAATGATGATGATCATAAAATAAAAAGATTTAAATATTGAGGTAATCACTATACAACTGCGAGTTGAGAAGATGGAAAGGGACACTGCGAAGCAAGCCGGAAAGAAAATAGATTCTTCAAAGAAGTCTACTGAAAGGAGATCTATTGTTCCATCTAGGAGACCCTCCAGGAGTAGGGGAACCGATTCGGTTACTGGGCCTTGCAGGGTATGCGGCTCGAACTCATGGGACCACGATGACATCAGAGGTGAGACCTCGTGTTCGGACTGCGGTTACGTAGCTGCTGAGAATATGATCGACCCGGGTGCAGAGTGGACAAACCATTCAGGGGGCGATGATAGGAGTAGAGTGGGTGCTCCAACTACGCTGACTCTTTCTGACAAAGGTTTGTCAACTGAAATCAGGCGTTCGGACCTAACTTCGGGTTCTGCCAAGAGGCATGGGATGTCTGGGAAGGCACTTCGTGACTGGAGGAGGAGGCAACGAATTGACCAGAGAAGCAAGACTCGTGATAGTCGCAGCCGTAACCTTTCCAGAGCCATGCAATTCATCAGGGACAGGGGCGACCTTCCCCCTCAAATTGAGCAGCAGGCTGCAGGCCTGTACAGACATGCGGTAGAAAGGGGACTAGTTACCGGGAGGAGCATTCGTGGAGTCTCCGCTGCCTGCGTATATGTTGCAGCCAGAGAGGCGGAGATACCGAGAAAAATTGAGGAGGTGGCTGAGGCTTTTGACATGGTAAAGGAGGTCGAATTGAAGGAGCTCAAGAGGACCATAAGGCTAGTTGCGAGAACGCTGGGGGCACACCACATTACCGGGCCCGAAGAATATTTTGAGAAGTTCCATTCTGATCTCGGCTTGCCTCCCGTCGTACTTGGAAAGGTGAGGGAAACATGGGATTTGGTGAAAGATGACCTTTCATGGCAAGGGAAGAAGCCCTCAGGAATTGCGGGAGTGCTTCTTTACAGGACATCCCAAGAAAGTAGTTCCCCCAGAACCCAGAGCGACGTCTGCAAGGTTGCAGGAATAAGTGAAGTTACTCTCAGGGGACTGCTCAAAATTCTCAATCAGATGCTAGAAATCAGGAAGAGTCAGTAGTTCCGGACTGCAAATAATGGTGGACGCTGGGGATTTGGGCCCGGGATCGCCCATTTTGCAACCAAGCGCCCTTCCAAGATGATCTGGGTGCCTCCCTAGTCTCCCGAGAGGTCATGAGTTCTTGCGATGAAAATTATGGCGCAATTATTGTTTGAGACCCATCTCTACTGATTATTGGAGTTTGGAATGTTGACAAAGAAGGCAATACATGCAGTGTGCACAAATTGCCGCATGCAGGGGCGAGGTAGTCCTCACCTTGGTCGCTCAATACGAATCTAAGCCCGTGTCCTGCGGGCAGAAGAGCATCGATTGCTTGGAATTCCATCATCATAATTACTTCTGAACCTGGAATTACAGTTTGTGGTTCCGACCCTCCTGCGTGATATCTAACATCCATTGTTGCATGGCCGAGCCTTAGTCCTGTAACGGCATCCTGCATTTCTACAAATACCTGGCCTCCATCAAATGTCGGAACTGCAGAAAGATGGAGTGTTGGTAATCCAGAAATATGTAAGTCCCTGAGTTCGTCTAGGGGTGGGCATTCTACAGTAATTGTTTGGCCGCCCCCAACCACTGGAGCTCCTCCCCCTACGAAAACGCCATCATAATTACATGAGTCTAATTCTAGTGTAAATAAATCCGCATCCTCTGGCGGCCATGTCTGTTCAATTCTCCACTCTCCATCATTCCTCTGGATCTGTGTCAAAAGATCCGGTTTAGGGCCCCTCTCTTGGAGATAATACTCGAACCATTCAAAAAGATCCTGCGCCCAATCCCATCTTGTCATATTTTCAAATGCCTCATAACCATAACCTGAATCTACTCCGTCATGACTGTTGACCTGATCAGGATAATGATGCCCCCACTGCCCCAACATTCCACGGACCTCAAAGCCTGCATCGATGAAAGATTGATACCAATTAGTTCCAGGAGGCCCTCCGAATACCTGATGGGGATCTACATTCCAATCTTGCATTCCCTGTACCCAATATATACTTCCATTCCAATTTGAGTAGGCCCTATCTATGTGACTTCTTTCATCATAGTAATTGTCCATATAGGGGTCGAATTCACCAGCCCCATAAGTAACGGGTCCAGCGAAAAATCCCTCTACAATATCGGGACAAACATTATCGAAATCGTCCTCATCATAATCTACTGTGCTTGAAAAATAATTCATATGCATTATTTGTGATCTAGCTTCTGCACTACCATTCTTGTATAGAAGTGGGTGGAGAGCAGTAGTTCCAGAAATTGGAACTATGGTCTTCAGGTATTCGCTACCGAGGGCTGCCGCTTCCCATTGTGTCGCGCCTTCGTAGGACTTCCCATAAAGTCCAACATTACCATTACTCCATTCCTGACTACCAAGCCATTCTATCGCAGAATGAATTCCTAGGCCTTCGCCGTGTCCTCTGTAGTCAAAACATCCACTACTTTCCTCAGTCCCAAAAACTGCTACCTGAGCAAAAGCATATCCATGTGGCACAAAATTTTCAAAAATAAATTCGCCCCTTCCCGAACTTACTACATTTGTTGGTGATGATTCGGAACCTGGTTGACCATATGAGAAATACGGACTAATTATTGCGATAACAGGAACCTTCTCGCCCTCTAGAGTATTGCTGGGCAACCAAAACGAGAGGTGTACTTCTGAGGTAGAAGGGCCAGTTTCCCAAACTGAAGAGGTATCGACGGAGAATGTTGCCTCTTGAACTTCCAGTGGAGAGTGGGGGCCGGCCTCTATGAGAATACTGTGGGAACCTGTTTTGTCCCAATCCAACAGATGCCTGTCTTTGACGGAAACATACTCCTCTTCTAATGGAAGGGTGTCTTCTTTTGGATCCTGTAAACAGCCAGATAATGACGCTATGAATAGAATCACGGCGATTGTAAATGATAGATTGGACTGCCTCACTGATTGCTGGAAACGCGCTTTATTCAAAATCTTATCAGTTCGATATTTTGGGTAGCCTAAAAATTTTGAAATACCGTTCCCTGCCCGGGGAAAATGAACATGTCCGGCAGTGTGGGGAAATACTCTATTGCACATTCAGATACGAGTTCGGGAATACTTCTATTTTCGATATTCATGCTGTCAATATTTGTACCTCTGAATATGGCATCTGCAGACAACAATGAAGATGTGACTTACACACTTTCCGGTCATGTCTATACTACAGATGGACAGTTCGCAAATACCACTTCCATTAAAGTCGATTCGATGGCTTCTGGTTGGTCTCAAAACGGTTACTATGAATACTC
>CAYFGD010000042.1:0-9867 GCA_964342715.1 uncultured Candidatus Poseidoniales archaeon
TTCCATGATGTCACCAGGGGCTGCTGGCGCCATAGATACCCATCCACCAGCGGATCCCGCTGTGTACGTGTTGACGAAGAAAGACTCCCCTCCAAACGCAGATTTAGCCATGCTCTTCAGAAACCCTCCTACGCCACCGGAACTCATCCCTGTCTTCATGTCCACTCCTCTCGACTGAGCCACCATCGCCCCGGGCTCGACCTTCAGAGACTCTCCCGGTCCTAGGTTGGCTGTCATCAGGGTAAAGGCTGGCTTGAAATCGTATTCTACGTCCACGCCTTCCGGACAAAGAAGCCCTAAATAACGCATTTCCCAGCAAGAGTGCTGATAGTCAGACCATCCGAGTTCTTCATCCATGCCTCTATCAAATCACCCTCTTTCATGGCCCCAACTCCCTTTGGAGTGCCCGTCCAAATCAGATCTCCGGGACTAAGGCCATACCAGCTCTCGAGATGGTCCATTATCGACTCGAACGAGTGAACCATGAGATCCGTGGAAGCCAGTTGCCTTACCTCTCCGTTCACAGACAGGCAGATCTCCATCGGCCTAGAGTCCCAAGGTGCCCACGTGCCAAGGACTCCAGAGCCCTCGAAACCCTTTCCTTCTAGCCATGGCCAACCCTTCTCCTTGGCGAGGGTCTGACGGGTCCTATTTGTCGTGTCGCACCCAACGCACATCTCAACAGGCTCCAGGTTTTCCCCGAGTCTGATTACCATCTCGACTTCATGGTCTATGTGCTCATTTGCGCTTAGAGCAATCACGTTGTTGCCATCCTTGTCTGACTCGACGTGTGCCGTTTGGGGCATAAGGAAGAACCGTGGATAATCAGTGACGTCCCCTTTGATCTCCTTAGCGTGTCCAACGTAGTTCCTGAATACGGCCCAGCCTACTGCCATACACATCGCAAGCCCCCCAATCCCATTATCACATCGATTCCAACCTCAGCAGGTTGAAGACATACACTTCACCGAGGATTAACGATGGCGGAGGACCCATACCGAGTTCTGGGCGTCTCCAAGGACTCCTCGGATGCTGAAATAAAGAGGTCCTACAGGAAGCTGGCTAGACAATACCACCCAGACAGAAATCCAGATGACGCAGCTGCAGAGGAGAGATTCAAGTCAATCCAGACAGCATACGAGGAAATTGGCTCTGCAGACGCTAGAAGGGAGTACGATGAAAGGAAGAGGATGGAAGAAATGTTCCGGGGAGGAAACCCGTTTGGTAGTGGTAACCCCTTCGGTGGAGGAATGGATCTAGGGGACATAATATCCCAATTTATGGGTGGCCGTGGATCGCCTCAGCAGGGATTCTCAAGGCAACCACCCCACTCATCCCGTCAGTCTCCCCCCCAATATGAAACCACCAAGGGCGCGAACATTGAGTCGGGTCTGGACATTTCTCTCGAGCAAGCCAACCTCGGCACCGAAATCCGCTTCAGCCATCGAAGACTAAAGAGATGCGAGAGGTGCAAGGGGTCATCCTTTGGGACCTCCAAGGGATGCACATCTTGCAACGGTAAGGGTGTTCAGACCAAGGGTAGCACGCTTACTGTAAAAGTCCCCCCAGGAGCAGTTCATGGCCAGCAACTAAGACTCAAGAACATGGGCCACGAACACCCACAAGGGGAGCCAGGAGACCTCCTGATTACACTCAGACTCGACGCTGAGGAAGGCAGAAGGTGGGAGGCAGGTAGGCTGATTCAAGAGGTACCCGTCCCAATCACGACACTTCTTCTCGGAGGGAAGGTCAGGGTAATGACACCAATAGGGAAGAAAATCGAGATTGGTGTACCAGGAGGTACAAGAATAGGAGATAGGCGTAGAATCCAAGGTCATGGATATTCTGGAGACCCCTTGGACATAGAGTTCGTTCTCGATGAACCAGAAAGCCTCAATGAATCACAAATAGAGGCTCTAAGATCCTTGAGGGAGAGCGGCTTGTAACCTCACACAACCAATGAAATACCGGTCTCGTGGGCGATTGTTCGTGCGGGACTTCTCACGCGTCGCTGACTTCCTCATCCCTCGCAGGAGGAAGGTACACGTCGCTGTAGTCATGTTCACCATAATGATGGTCCCCGGAATAATCGCGACTCTAGAGCCAATTGACATCGAGTCGTACGACATGGAGTCACCAGAGCTGGACGCGAATCTGGTACTCAGGGAGGAATTCACCGCTGCAGGCAACATTTGGGGCTTCGGAGTCTTCGTCAGAGATCCCTCATATTTCGGAGAGGAAGGCTCAGACGTCGGGATGATCGCAAACTATCCTGGAAAGGAATCAGGAGTCACTGCCCCTGCCGGTGGAATCCTAAATCTAACAGTACTAAGAGAGATCGACGAAAACGCCAAGATCCTCCGAGAGAACGAGATATCTGAGTTCTACCTCCCCATCGCATCTGAGATTTCTGGAGACCCCGCTATAGGAATTCTAGATCTGGCTTCGGATTTCAGGTCATTCATGTCGGGACAGTCCTCACTGACTCAACCGAGAATCAATCCATACAAGCTAGCCACAACTCTAGACATAGAGGAATCTACAGATCCAGCACCCACTAATTGGACGGATTGTGGACAACTAGTGTGCCTGGAATTCGACGACCAAAATGTCACTCAGGCGCATATCGACCTCGCAGCCCATAGGATGGCCAATAACAGCAACGGGGCATTCCTGAGGTTCCTCTCCAACGATCGCGCATTTACGCCGGACCCAACAAGTCCAGTAGTCGGTCCCGTGGGGCACAAGATTGCAGAAGACGGATCCATCTCATCGGAAGATTGGACGAATGGAAGATGGTCCGCATCCGCAGCATGGCTCATAGTCAACTTTGACAGGGACGAGATGCAATCCAACGGCTGGACATTTTCATGGAAGAACGCCTCAGCAGAATTCGGATACCAGTGGGAAGGCCTTACCCTGAAGACCGACCCCGTTAGGTACACAGTGGATGAATGCAGGTCGAAAGAGGAAAATAACTCCCAACTCTGCTCAGTCGAGTGGCTATACCTGTCATTAGAGGAGGATCTCAGAGAGAGCGACGATCAAGTTGTCACACTGATGTTCGCAGAGTCGATAAACGTCGAAATAAACCGAGAACTACTATCTAGTGTTTACTTGGTTGTGACGATGTCATTCGCTGTGGTGGCCCTTCTCTGGATCAATCTGAGAAGGATTTCCGACGTAGCCATAGTCTCGACAGCCCTAGTCCTTTCACTCGCTTGGATGTATGGGCTAATTGGATGGGCGATAATATTCGGACAGAGGACCGGTTTAGAGTTTATTTTCAGATCACAATTCTCTAACCTCCTACCAATACTAATTCTTGCATTGGAGATAGACGACAGCCTTCACAGCTTACACAGATACAAGGAGGAGAGGAAATCGGGTAAATCTCCTGAGGAGTCATCTCGGATGTCGATTAGCAAGGTGGGCCTCGCGATAATGCTGACTTCAGTAACCACGATTGTCGCATTCTCGGCCAACCTTTCTTCCGACATAGCAGCCCTCAGATCATTTGGGATAGAGGCTGGAATAGGCGTACTCTGTGCCTTCTTCCTCACAGGACTCTGGGTCCCCCTTACCAGGCTAGATGTGGACATGTGGCTGGCCTCCAAAGGAAGGCTCGAGAACGAACCTTCTGACATCCTCCACATGGTGCCTAAGTCATGGCTGTCATCCCTAGCAACAAAATCAGCGAAGTTCTCTCCCTTGGTCATTGCTGCCTCCATCCTCATCACATTCATCGCAGTACCCATGATGCTGTCATTAGAGGGCGATTTCCAGGTCGAGGATTTCATTGAGGAGGAATCCGATCTCGCTGTTGGAGTCGGACTGATCAACGAGAGGTTCAGTGACGAGGGAGAGCCAGCGTACATCCTAGTAGAGGGCAATATAACCAATCCCAGAATCCTGACCGCGATGGAGGAGTTGAGAGTGAATATGAATTCCCATGGGCCAGATGACCCTGATCAGTTCACGAGATCCCCGAGTGGGGATGTCGAGCTACTGGCCATAGATCAGATGCTTTGGTACCTAAGGGCCGCTATGGCGTGGAACCAAACGCCTTTCGAAGAGGCGGGGTGGGACTTCGAGTCAGATGATGGCGGGATAGGTTGCGAGACCATCGTCATCCCCAATAGGGACTTCGAGTTCATCTTCATACCGTCCACGGATGATAGCAGTTCACTGACTTTCCTCTATGGCTTCATGCTGACTAGAGGAATACCAGCGAGTGGAGGGTACCCAGCTCTTTCCACTAGCATTGTAGGGGAGTTCCTACAGGTCGAAGGAGATCTCGATTATGACAGTCCGTGGTTGACAATTTCCGGGAAAACCCCTCATTACCCAAGGACATCAATGCGCTTCGGAATTTCCAGCCCTGAGCAATTCGCCCTCGTGGAGCCTGCTCTGGCGCAACTGGAGGCGGACATGGCACCTTTCCAGAACCTATCATCAAACAATCTTAGGATCAGGGGGGAACTTTCCCACGCCTTCTCGAATGAGGAGTACCCAGTTACCTGGGCAATACCAACCGGCGAGCCGGTAATCAGATTCGTGGCCGCCGACTCTATGCAGGACGACCTACAGGGAACAATACTCCTGGGGCTTGTCCTATGCTTCGTCACTCTTTGGTGGGGGTACAGGAAGGAGGGGCCAGTTGATTACAGTATGAAATCAGTCCGGGATCCGAAATTCGTCAAGCGAGCCCTCCTCAACGCCGCAATCTTGTCATCCTTCGCTTACTTCCTGATGGGGGTCCAGTACGCACTCCCTCTAGCAGCCTTGGCCATCGTGCTTTCTGTCATATGGGGCAACGAGGCGTTCGTCTTTGCTGCCATAACCACCGCTCCAATCAGCATAGTAATCATCTGGCTCTACGCGCTCGTTGATGCATTCGGCTACGGCCTGAACATGGTGACGGTGTCAATCGCGGCGATATCCCTTGGAGTGGGGATAGACTACGTGATACACCTCGTCGAGAGGTACAGGGAGGAGACACATGGCGGGAAGGACCCATTGGCCGCCCTCTCGGTAGTGGGCGGCGCCTCAGGGATAGCGTTGTTCGGCTCCGCTGTCTCCGACTTCGCCGGATTCATGGTCATCAACCAGTCCAAGATGGGATTCTTCTCCACCTTTGGGCTGTTCTGCGCTATTATGATCGGCCTGTCGCTGCTTGCCAGCATGGTAATCGCCCCGGCTCTCCTCGGCATGCTAGGTCGGCTAGGGAGAGGCGAAGAGCCCTCAGCAACACCTCCTAGGCCGTGAGGCGACTACTTCCACATTCCCAGACAGTCCCTAAGTGCGGCCTCGAGGTCCTCGTGCAGGAACTCGTAGCCCGAGGCCTCTAGCCTGCTCGGCTTGACCCTCTGACCCTCTATCAAAAGAGGTCCAGCGAGCTCCCCGAATAGGATCCTCATAGAGAAACCCGGGATCGGTGCGAAGGCAGGCCTTCTAAGGACTCTCCCGAGAGTCTTCGAGAACACCCTCTGCCGGACGGGGTTCGGTGCAGTTAGGTTGTACGCCCCCTCGCACTCGGCACTCATCACCAGGTGGTGCATGGCGTATATCTCGTCATCCATGGATATCCACGACATCCACTGTCTGCCTCCTGACAGGGGGCCTCCTCCTCCCATTTTCCATGGCAGGAGCATGCGGCCGAGAGCCCCCCCTACTGCCGAGAGCACGATCCCGTTTCGGGTGTTTATGACCCTGATCCCGGCCTTCCTGGCCGAGTCGGCGTACGACTCCCATTGAATCACGGTATCAGTGAGAAAACCCTCCCCAGGGGCGCTTTCCTCGGTAAGCTCCTCGTCCATTCTGTTGCCGTAGTAGCCGATCGCGCTAGCGACCACGAAGCACTCCGGCTTCTCCTCCAATTGGCTGATAGTGTCAGAGAGTAGCGTGGTAGAGTCCCTGCGCGAACCCACTATCAGCTCCTTCCTCTTGTTGCTCCATCGCTTGTCTCCGATGCCGGCCCCCCCAAGGTGTATCACGATGTCGAACCCCTCTATCGAGGAGGGGTCAAGGACCCCCTCGTCTGGCTTCCAGCGTAGCTCCTTCTCCCCTTCCTTCACCGACCTCCTGACAAGCCTCCAGACATCGTGCCCCCCGGTGTCAAGGAATGCCACGAGCTGGGTCCCTATCAGTCCGGAGGAGCCGGACACGAGTATCCTCTTTCGAGGGAGATGAGAGAACTTGGAGTGCTGTGCGATGTCTCTTTGCAACCTAAGCTCCCTGGCCCTAAACATTCTCCTGATTCTGCTTCTCACCAGCATCCCGCCGAGTACTCTGTCCACTAGGTTCCCGAGCGGGCCAAAGGGTACCTGGTACCTCACGTGGTCAGAAACCGTGGTGACCCCTTCTGATTCGGTGAAGTGATGGTCGTGATCCCAGGACCAGAACGGGCCTTTGACCATGGTGTCAGCCCAGTGTTTGGGAGGATCATAGGCTGTGTGCTCTGCAACCCAAGTTCCCTTAAATGGCCCCATCGGGAATTTGAAAATTCTCTGAGAGCCAGGCTCGAGAGTGTCATCAGCTCTGACTTCCTCTGCAACCTCCCAAGGTGGCATAAGGCGACGGAATGAACCCTTGTACTCGTGCCATCCAAACGTTGTCTCTATGTCCGCTTCCACCACAGTTGTGTGCTCATACTCATACAACTAATCAGCTCCGTACTATGGCCCAATGGACGACTATTTTACATTTGATTTCCAAAGCTCTGATAATCAGAAGCTCTTCTCCCACAGCCTAAGCGCAGCCTTGTCGAAGTCAGACTCAGTAAGTCTGTATCCCCAGTGCTGCAGAGACTGCCTGATCACTGGACTAACCGAGTCATCATCGAAGCCAGCCTCTCTTGCTATCACCTTCTTGATTAGCTGACTCCTGAACCTCCCCCTCTCTCCTGCGAAGGACTTCCAACGCTTGATCTGCCTATCATCATCAGGCCCCCTCCTGCCAGAGAAGAATCTGCAGTACCACTGTACCCAGCCGTAAGGGTCTTCAGAGCTAATCCATCCCTTCGACTCCCACATTTCCAAGGAGGTCCCGCTCTTCACTCCGAACCTGTTAACGCTCTTGTCATACACTTCACTAGTCAGAAAGGAACTCGGAATGCCCTCCCACCACTCCTCGAATTCGAGATGCTGGTCTGATAGCTCCATGCTTAACACTGATGAGTATATTGGCCTCCAGTATGTGCCTCCAAAACTTCCTAACTGGAAAATCTCTCTAGGAGTTAGATTCGGCCTGAAATCCGGCCTATCATCAAACATCAAGCGCCCCTCTCCGCCCCTCTGCATGTTATTTGCAACGCACCTAGGTTTCAATTCCTTTCTAATTCGCAGTCTGGAGATTGACAAGAGTAATACAATCGACACCCCTCAAGAAACCCGGGAACAATCGTGAGACTTCTGAACTTCATACTCTTTGTGCGGCAAATAACCAGGGAATCCCCTGCCGACTTGGATTGGATTCAGAGACAGGGCCTCCTAGCAGTCAAGCTATCGCAGATTTTCGCACTGAGGCCCGATATTCTGAGTGACGAAAAATGTAGACAACTTCAGACTCTCTACAGAAAGGCCTCCACAATACCATCAGAGGATGTCATGGAAATAATAGACAGAGAGGCACCTGGCCTGTTTCATGATTCCATAGATTGGTTCGATGAGCAGCCTCTAGCCTCTGCCTCTGTGGGTCAGGTTCACAGGGCACGACTCAAGTCAGGAGAGGAAGTTGTTGTAAAGGTAGTAAAGAAGGACCATGAAGGGAATTTCAAGAAGGACGTCTCCAGAATGAGCAGATTGCTCAGACTCGCCTTGCTCATCTCACCCAAGCTTCGTAAGGTCGGGAATCCAGTTGCCCTACTTAGGCATGTGGAGGATTATACCTTGAGAGAATTGGATCTGAGAAACGAGATTTCCGGGGCTCATAGGCTACTGGAGATACGTGATGAGATTTCCAGCGAATTCCCGATGCAAAGGCTCAGGTTCCCCAAGTACTACACCGAACTGTCAAACAAGTCCGTACTTGTATCCGAGTATGTCAAGGGGGAATCACTAGAGGAGATGATTGGACAATCCAGCCTCTCATGGGACGATTTGCTGGAGCTATTCAGAATTCATGGCGCTTACATGTTCGGAATTGGAACATTCCACGGAGACCTGCATCCAGGTAATTGCATATTCGATCCAGATGGAAATTTCGTGTTTATCGATAATGGCGCGATTTGCGAGGCCCCGAGAAACGTAAGCCTTCCTCTTTTCCTCTTCTTCGAGTTCCTTTCGAAGAATGAGCTGAATAGTGCCTTTGAGGCTCTCATCGGACTCGCTGGGAAACCCCCCTCCGAAGAAAGCAAGGCCAGATTCAGAAAACAGATGTCAGAGATCTACCGTGACTTCGGGCACAAGAGTGTCGGTGAGCAGAGCCTGACTGACTTGATGATGAAAACCGTTAGAGTTGCAGTCGAGGAGGCAGGAGCAGATTTTGGAGAGGAGGCATTCCCAATTATACGCTCCCTGATGTACATGGACGGACTTGTAATCAGAACTCATCCCGAGGTCAAGTTGATTTCCCAAATGGCCCCGTCACTGGCTGAGTTCAGGGAAGGGCTGGGGATAGGTGAGTGAATGGACGAGCGTTCTGATGTGATTGTAGTCGGTGCGGGGCCAGGCGGTCTAGCATGTTCCATGCTCTTAGCAAAGGCCGGCGTAAAAGTCACCATACTCGAGAAGTCGGACGATGTTGGAGGCAGGACGAGGGTATTCGAGAAGGACGGATACAAGTACGACAACGGACCCACCTTCTTCCACTACCCCGAGATAGCGGAGGAGATATTCGAGGCTCTGGGACTGGATGCTCACGAGGAGCTGGGGCTCATTCCACTCCATCCTAACTACAGATTGGTTTTCGGAGCGGGCGGGAGCCTTAACGCAACCACAGACCTAGAAGACATGGTGTCCCAAATCGAAGAATTATGCGGTGAAAGGAACGCTAATGGTTTCCGTAGGTACATCGAGGATAATAGGAAGAAACTGAGACTTTCCAAGAACTGCCTAAACACACCTTGGAGCGGGCCAAAGGACCTCCTAAGCCGCAGGGCATTGAGAGTTTCTAGGGTCCTGAAACCTTGGAGGAGCGTCTCATCAGACCTCGCCAAGTTGTTTCCAGACGAGAGGATGCAGTTGGCCATGTCATTTCAGACCAAGTATCTTGGAATGAGCCCCTTTCAGGCCCCAAGCCTATTCACAATTCTCGCCTACCTAGAGTATGAGCATGGAGTATTCCACTCAGAGGGCGGCTTGGGCACAATAACCCAGAAGATGGGAAAGATAGCTAGGGATTTAGGCGTCGAAATCCGCCTCAACGAACCAGTAAGGGAATTCGTATTCGAGGGCAAGAGGGTAGTAGGTGCCAGAACGGGCGAAAAGACCTACTCGGCAGATCGTTTCGTAATGAACGTCGACTTCGCAACAGGAATGAAGGGACTTATCCCGGACGAGCTGCGCAAAAGATGGTCGAATAAGAAACTGGATGAGAAGTCATACTCATGCTCCACTTACATGCTCTACCTGGGAATAGACAGGTTGTACGACACCCCCCACCACCAGATTTACGCTGCTAAGGACTATCAGAAGAATCTGAAAGAGGTCACAGAGAACAATGTAACTTGGGACGACCCGTCGATATACGTCCAAAATGCGTGTGTCACCGATACCACCATGGCGCCCGAGGGGCACTCTACAATATACGTCCTAGTTCCTGTTAGCAACTCACACGAGGGAATCAATTGGGATGAAATAAAGCACGATTACATGGACGTTATTTTACGGCAGATGGAACATCTCGGATTTTCCGGAATCAAGGAAC
>CAYFGD010000043.1:0-9454 GCA_964342715.1 uncultured Candidatus Poseidoniales archaeon
ACTCCACCAACCGCTGACACCATTGTCGTCATTGTAGAAGCCCGAATGGTCAATCTCCCCGTGTATCGAAAGCGTTCGGTTTTCCATGTCGACATCAATTAGCATCAACTTGCTGACATATTCGTATCCAGAATAGGAATACAAACGTCCGTCAATCTCGATTGTGTCATACACATATCTGTGCGTTGAAAGAGGAACTGCGAGCAGTCCTGCTGGCTCCCAATAGGTGAATGCCTTGTGCTCATAGGTCGCCTCTGAATAGGACCATGACCAGCCGCAACTCCAGATGCTTGGACAGTCATCATCTGTGTATGCAGGTGTCAATAGTTGGGTATCTGCAAGGGTTGGATTGGTCAGATCGCTCAAATTGAACAAACTGATCTGTGTGTGACTCCAATCCAATCCCAAACCATCCTCACCACCGGGCATGCCAATGGTCAGTAAGTCGCCGTTTGAGAGCGGGTGGATGTATGTCGATACACCAGGGATATGCAATTCTCCGAGAATGGTCGGGTTGGTGGGGTCAGAGAGGTCAATGGTCCAAAGTGGATCCATGTTGCGGAAGGTCACCAAGTATCCAAGATCGCCTACGAATCTCGCACTCCAAATTCGCTCACCCTCTGCTATATTCCCGATATAGCCAATCTGTTCCAATTCGCTTGAGGTGTCCCCACAGCCCTCTGGAATCATGCACTCCGCAACTGCGAGTGTGAACACGTTGTTGGTCGGCCCAGTCCACTCCTCGGATCCTTCTAGCCACCAGCGACCCCATGCGTCTTCAGTTGTTGCTACACGAATTATTCCGTTGTACTCTGAGATGGAAAACTGATCCTGGACTGTACCATCAACTCGCCCTGAGGCCATGTATGTCGTCTCAGAAGGATCGCTGATATCGAAGACGTGGATGTTGGTTGCGTCATCCCAGTCGAAGTTCCTCCAGAACCACCACCAGTCATTTGCTGGCTCTGCGAGTACCATCACGTCCTGTGAAGCATACACGTGCGCCCATGAGGAAGTGATGTGGTCCAATTGCATATCAGACTCATCTCCGAGTAATTCGATTGTCATGATTGTGCTAAAGCCGCGACCCGCGCTGTCAGCACTGGCCGAGAACTCGCCGCAGTCTTCGGAAGATGTAGGATGCTGGAAGAGTCCGCCCTCACCCACCTCATAGAGGTGAGGAGTGAAGTCATCCAGAGTCAAATCATCTATTATCGCCTGATTTGCTGCGATTGTTTCCTCCATGCTCTGGTTCCAAATTTCCATCTTCTGCTCATCGGTGTCTGCTTCCCAGTAAGTTTCTGGAAGATAGACCCAAGTTCTGAGTCCGTCAATTTGTGTCCAAAGGTGAGTGACTGAGCGCATTGTTCCATCGACTAGTCGTGCAGTATGGTAATTGCCCTCGATGTATAGTTCTCGCTCGACCTCGGGAGAACTTCTGTCTGTGATGTCAACAACGGTGTACTTCACTAGGTTCTGAACGCGGGTGTAGGTGTAGGTATACTCATCCTCGCCGGGGTAGCTGACTGTGACCTCCTCAGACATGAGTTCCCTCAGAGGATCATCTTGAGGTAGGCTCCAGTAGTATACGGATGATGCAACGACCAGTCTGTCGCCCTCAAGCATCATCTGCATGGGGTAACCCTGGATGCTTAGGTTCGACTCAAGGGTGAGCTCGCCAAACTCTGGCACGCCCATTATTACCAGAAGGTTACCATTCAGCATGTAGATGTGGTACCCGTCAGTCTTCAGGAAGTCAGCCTCATCTACGCCTTCTTCCTGGTTGTTTGTTCCTGAAAACTCGCCCTCACGACCGGTGTCACTATCGGCAGATCCGCCAGCATTGGAGCCATAGTCATCTGCTGCAGACTCAGTCGCGCCGTCCATCATTGCTACGTCTTCCTCGAGCCAGACTCCGCCTCCGCGCCATATAGGGCCGGCCCAATGCCAGTATGACTGCTGGTCTAGTGACACTAGCATTTCATTGTAGATTGACTCCTGCAAGTCTGCTAGAAGTAGGTCGCATTGATCGTAAGTCTGGAGTACAGGTGTAGACCTCTCTCGCTCAGGCAGGTCTAGGTGAGGATATTCGCTGTCTAGCCAGTCGAACACAGAATCAATGATGTCTTCCTCGGCATCCACTATGTCTTCTACCGCGCCTAGACAGCCTGAATTGAGCATCATCAATAGAGCCATGAATGCTGCATTCTTTCCCGTGTTCATGATAATTCGGAGCGGAGATTCACATATCAAGAGACTGGTATGATGATTGGACAAAATCTCAGGGAACCCCACTTGGAAAAATAAAAAGGTCTGATTTTTGACGGTCAATTATGGATTCTCAGGGAGTCCACACAGTCGATCTGGGGCGTTCTCGATTAAGTCGTGCATTTTGGTTCTTGGCAGGGCTGGCGTTTCTTTCCGTGGGGATGATAGGAGTAGTCATTCCGGGCTTACCCACGACACCTATCATGATTCTCGCAGCCGCCTGCTTTGCAAAATCCAGTCAGAGATTTTATGACTGGATTATAGACAACAAGATGTTTGGTCATCACGTTAAGAATTACCGAGAAGGTCGTGGAATACCTGCAAAAAGCAAACGAGTAATTATTCCGGTATTGTGGTTCTTCGTCCTGTTCGCGATTTTTGTTGGCATCCCCGATAGTCTTCCATACGCCAAGGTAGCTACTCTCGCATTGGCGCTAATCGGAACTGTCTTCATCCTCAGAGTCCCGAATCTTGAGATTCGCCAGAGCTGAGCGCTGATATGACTAACTGACTCATCCCCTCTATCCAATCAGGCCTATCATTCAGACAACTCACCAGTTCCATTTCCTCGCCGCCCCTTTCTATGAACTGGTTTCTCATCTCGATGTCAATTTCTTCCAGGGTCTCAAGCCCGTCGGCCAGGAAAGCTGGAGAAACGATGGTCAATTTCTTTATTCCACTATCTACCAATTGATCCACCTTTTCTATAGAGGAAGGCCTCAGCCATTTCACTGGTCCTAGTCTACTCTGGTAGCTTTGAGACCACGAGTCGTCGTCAATACCTAGCTCCTCTACGACAGCAAGCGTAGTCATTGTACAGTGATGGGCATAGCAGGAAGAGTTGGCATCTGTTGTGATCATGCAACAATTGTCCACTTTCTGGCAGTGTGAACCAGACTTATCAGCCCTGTAGATATGGGATAACGGCAATCCGTGATATGAGAATAACAGGTGGGTGTCTTCATCCAAGTGTGGCCTTATCGATTCGACCAAAGGTCCGACGAATGACGGGTCTTTCTCGAAATGGTCAAGCTCAGATATCTCCGGCGACCAGTCCATTTCATCCATTTGCCTGTACGCGAATTTCAGGGAGGATTCCGTGGTCGCTTGAGCGTGGTGTGGAAAAAGTGGGGCCAAGAGGACTCTTTCCACACCGCTGTCCCTGAGGTTCTGCAGCCCCTGACGAATGCTGGGGTTCCCATACCTCATTCCGACCTCACATGGAATGCCTAGATTCTCTTGGAGTGCAGAGGCCATTCTATCTGTGTGAACCCTGAGTGGCGATCCCTCTTCCATCCAAATGCTCTGATAGCTTGGGGCAATCTTCCTAGGCCTCGTTCTGAGAATTATCCCTCGAACAAGAAGGTGCCTCAGTGGTGTTGGAATGTCGATGACATCCGGATCCAATAGGAATTCCCTCAGATACTCTCTTACTGACTCAACGGTAGGCTCGTCAGGAGTTCCTACGTTCATCAAGAGCACCCCGCTAGAGGTCATGACACTACGCAATAAATTCAGTAAATAAAATGCTTCATAGGACTGCAATTATGACAATTGTGGAATCGTATTGACATGCATAATCCCAAACGGGAATACGGTTGCGATTGGTGTGGCTGTGTTTCCCGGCTCGGCTTCTACCTCCCCATCTTCACTCATCGTTTCAACGCCTCCGTGATCATCGCCGGAGACGAGGCTCTGCGTGCCGCCCAGGAAGATCAGGGCGGCGATCAGTAGATCCAAGTTCTGGTCCATCAAGACGTAATCATCGTAATCAGTGACTTAAGCAACTTGGGCTCCTGCGTCACTTGTGCTTCATACAAAAACGTGATACTACTCTACATTAAGAAGAAATTCGGCGATATGTTCGCCGATTTAAGACTCAATCAGCCTTTCTGACGTTGATTGCGTTGGGGCCCTTTGGACCCTCGCCGACCTCGAACTCGACTGAGTCGCCGTCTCTGATGTTACCCTCTACCTGGGTCTTGTGCACGAAAAGATCGTCTCCGCTCTCCTGCTCAATGAATCCATATCCCTTCGTGTGGTTGAACCACTTCACTGTTCCTACTGCCATTGGACGAGGGCGGCCTGACATAGTACTTGAACAGGACTGGAGAAAGTCCTCAATAAATGCCAAAAATATCGTAATCTCAGACCGCGGCTTCTGATCTAGAAACCTCTCTCGAGGCTGTAAGAACTTCGATGCCCTTGTCTGAAACCCTCCAGTTGGGCCTTCTCTTCCCGGAAGCTGGCTCTACAATCTCAGCGCTCCTCAGTTCAGATAGGTGGTGACTTAGGAGTTGTCTTGAAATCCTTAGTTTCTCCCTAATTTCCGAGCCAGACATTCCAACGGAGCCTGAATCGGCGAGAACTTCCAGAATTGCCAGTCTCGTCCCTGCTATTGGATTCCTAATGCGGCTGATCTCTTCGATAGAGAGCCCGGAAACTGCGTATCTGCGAAGTTTGCCATCTCTCCAGGAGATTACCTGTCCCGTTGATTCGAGAATATGCAAGTGGTAGGAAGTTACTCCGTTTGCGAGGCCAAGAGCGTCTCTTAGGGCCGAGAAGTGTATGCCGGCATTCGCCTCGAGATAGCCCAAGACCCTTCCCCTAGTTAGCATGTCCTCTCGGTTCTTCTTCATTCTAGCCAGCATTGGCGATACAAGAGCTACAAGGACCGTGACTTTGACAAATTCTAGCATCAACGAGCCGATGACTAGTGATCCAAGGGCCCCGGTACCTCCGAGGATCAGTCCACTAGGCAGGTCTGAGTCACCTCCACCACCTTCTCCCCCCTCCCTATGCATTTCCGATTGGTCGCCTTCTGCGGGGTCGCCTTCTGCAAGGAAGGCCTCCAGAGGCTCATTTTCGGCGCGTGCCTCTTCGGAGGGGAAGTTGGTCATCCAAGTTCCGGCCAGAATTGAAGTGATCGCGAGGACGCTAAGAATCCTGACTGCCCGAACTCCTTCCATCGTACTTCGTATCCCATATTCACCTATGACTGCCTTGGTGAGAAGATTTGACAATTCGCAGTGTCCTTGAATAACGACCTGCTCCGAGGGGCAGGGGAAGGCTATGCCGGAGGAGCCAGAAACAGCTGAGGATGCTTCCGATGAACTATCCGAGGCTATGCTGACCGCCGCAAGATCGGTGGTAAGGACCTGTATGCAAATAAGGCCTTCAGAACACGTACTGATTGTCACTGATCCGGAAACCTCCGAAGTGGGGCGATCCCTGTATGAGGCCGCTGCAGAGGTCACTGACAGAGTCCTTCTGATGATGATGCCGCCTTCTCACAAGAAGGGGATGGAGCCGCCATCTCCCGTGGCCGAGCTAATGAGGCAGCAGGACGTTGTTCTTCTAGCTACCAAGACATCCCTGACACACACAAGGGCTCGTCGAAATGCTACTAGAGAAAATGTGAGGATAGCCTCTATGCCGGGAATTACGACTGACATTCTTTCCAAGGGCGGAATGACGGCCGACTACGGAGCGATGAAGAAGGAGATTTCCGGACTCAATCCCCTGCTTAGGAAGAGGACTGGTGTTGTAGTCAGGACATCTGCTGGGACCGATCTTAGTTTCCGAACCGGAGCAAGGTGGGTTCTAGAGGATAGTGGGATATGCAACCGTCCGGGCCAGATTACTAATCTTCCTGCAGGCAAGGTTTTCGTTCTCCCAAAGGAAGGTTCTGCGAATGGTAAAATCGTCATAGACGGCTCCTGGGAAGGACGTAGATTAGAGCAGCCCCTGACTCTCCTAGTAGAGGATGGTGTAGTGATTGGAACTTCTGGTGGCGAAGATTCAGAGGAGATCACGAAAACGATGGACGAGGCCAGGGGGAGAGTTAGGACATCGTTGATTGAGAAGGTTGGAACGATAGCGGAGTTTGGTTTTGGGATGAATCCTAGGTCTCACATCTCAGGAAATCAAATTGAAGATCAGGTGGTCAGAGGTTCAGCATACATCGCTATTGGCGACAACACAGCACTCGGGGGATCAACAGGGGTTGGCTTCCAAATGAGAGGGGTGATGAACAGGGCCACCGTGGAGTTGGAAGATGTCGACCTTGTTGTGGATGGAAAGGTCACTGCTCGGAAACGGTGATTGAATGAGGGCGGTTCTCTGGTGCAACGGGGACATACCCAGTTCTGAGGTAATCGAGAGGGTTGCTTTGGACGATGCTGAGCTTTTCGGCGTTGATGGGGGAGCAGACAAGGCGAGGGTCTCGGGTTACACAGTCTGCGAGGTGATTGGGGACTTGGATTCGGTCGATTCAGGCACATGGGATGTTTCAATGAACAAAATTACTGATGAGGGGAACAGTGACCTCTCCAAAGCAATAGAGGTCGTAATTGGGAGAGGGTTCGATGAAATCGACGTCATCGGAGCCGAGGGCGGATCATTCGGGCATCAGCTTGGAGTAATCGGTGCTCTGGCTGAAACATCCGGCGGAAGCAAGGTAAGGCTGCACCACGAGTCTGGAGTGACTCACAGATATCACCCATCGATGGGGATCATGGAAATGGTGATAGATCGGGGAGTGTCATTTTCTGTTTTCGCTTTGACGGGGTGCGGCAGTGTTAGTCTCAGAGGTTCAAAATGGGAGCTTGATGGTGAGCCTTTGGAACTGTCGACACGTGGACTCAGTAACGAAGGGATGGGAGTCGCGGTGGCGGTTTCCGCGGATGGAACGCTCGCTTTGTTCGTAGAGGGATGATTTCTACTAACTACTCCGTGGAAGGTTCTCGGGATAGCATCAGGGCTATTGGACGGGTCCTCTCGTCGCTCTCTAGGCCTATCTTCATGATCACAGCCAGTGGAACTCCAAGAACCATTCCCATTATTCCCCATGCCCAGCCCCAGAATGCTACAAGGAGAAGTAGCACTATTGGAGACATGTCCAGCCTTTGGCCGGCAAGTTGTGGCTCGATAATTCCGCCCCAAACCTGCTGGTTGCCCACTAGAATGGCAATAAGAAGAATTGCCGATGTAGAAGGTAGGACAATCAGCCCCAGTAGTATTGGAGGGATTATTGACAATAGTGCGCCCACGTAAGGTATGAAGTCCATCAGGAATGTAATCGAGGCCCACAGGAAAACGAACGGGATGTCCATCGCAGAAAGGACGATTGCAGCGACCACTGCCTGTCCTAATGCGACCGTTGCTCTAGTTACGACGTATGTGTTGATTCCCTCGCCTGACCCTGCGGCCACCGACATTATCCTATCCACATCATCAGGGTAGGCGGCCTTGATCCTCTTTGGCAGGGTCTCGGCCTCTAGGATGATGAATAGTAGGAAGATTAGGACCGTTACCAGTCCAGTGGTGAAGCCCGCGAGGGTCCCTACGAAACCAGTGGCGTACGAGTTGATTGTGTCTATGGTGATTAAGTCGGTTAGAGCGGAGGTGTCTAGGTGGTATCCGAAGATGGAAAGATCCTCGAGCCATGCAACCTTTACTTCCAGTGACTGCTCGAGCTCGGGCGCCTCGTTGGTGAAATTCTGCATGTTCTCATACATCGAGTTGGAAGCCAGGAAAAGGAAGCCCATCACCATAGCAACAAGCACCCCGTATGCCACAAGTGGGTGGCCGCCAATCCTCTCCTCAAGCCACTGAGCTGGAGGTCTGATTAGGAAGAATATGAGGGTGGCCACTACCAAGGGCTGTATTACCGCTTTGAGGTGAACGATTGCGAGTACTCCCACTAGTAATATGATGGAAATGTTGGCCAGCGTGCTTGAACTCACGCCTTTGAATCCGGCATTCTGGGACATGTCTCTGTGTGTGCGAGGTGGCTACAGTGCATCAATGGTTCGCCGGCGGGTTTTTCTTATATCCAGCAATAAATTCGAAATAAATCAAGAAATAGCACGGATATAGGCTCTTTCGAAGGCTTCTGCGTTGCCATCGTATGTGAACGAAGCAGTCACCCTCTCACGACCGGTTTTGCCCTTCTTCATTCGATTAGCATCGTCATTCAACTCGGCAGCCATGGAGTCCGACATTGATTCTATGTCCCCCATGGAAAAAAGAGACCCTACCGTGGAGTCGACCATCTCTGGAAGTGGCCCTTCGTCCACTGTCACTACTGGGGTACCAGATGCCATTGCCTCCAGAGGTATCAGTCCTTGGCCTTCATAGAATGATGGGTAGACGACTAAATCTGCTGATCTGAATAGAGCGGCTAGGCTCTCGAATGGCATTCCTGACTCTATGACAACCTTCTCGCCAACCCCTAGTCTGGAAGCCTGCCTCTGTAGTCGACCCTTGAGATGGCCCCTGCCGACAATAACAAGCCTAGAGTCGGGGAGCTTCTTCTGTAGCTTCGCGAAACCTCTGAGCAAGGTGCCGAACCCTTTCCTAGCTGCTAATCTGCCTACTGCAAGAACAAGCCTCGTGCCATCATCATTAGCGCCATATCTAGATCTGATCTCACTGTACTGAACGGAGTCGTCCTTGGAGTCTGGGTCCAATGGACGGAACATTCTCGTGTCCACTCCCCAGTGAATCACTTCGCAGTCCCAATTCTCAGGAGTCCCATATCTTTTTTCGAAGTCTGCCTTTGTTGCATGTGAGTTTGCTATGCAAATTCTGGAGCCGTTTATTGCGGCCCTTTCGAACCTGGCATATCTTCCCGCGGTGAGTAATATTGCCAAATCGTTTGGGTTGGCCCAAACTGCTGCTTCCTTGGCCTTTCCAGCCGCGACTAGCCCATCTCGCTCCCCTAGCCAAGAGCCGTGCAAGGAAGAAACCACGGGAGCGATTTTTTGGGAACATCTACGAAACTGAGAGTCTGACCATGAAATCATTGGGCAATGAAGGTGAACTACGTCTACTGGATCATTTCGGTTCAACTCCTCCAGTGCAGTAAGTGCCCTCCTGCCATAGGACCTGGTGAATTCCATGGGTATCTTAGCCCACCCTACCGTAATCACCCGCACGCCGTCTTGAGCAGGTGGTTCGCCGCTCCCTGATCTTGTGATTACAGTCACTCTGTGGCCCCTCTCCACGAGAGAAGAAGAAAGGTGGAATACTGTGGACCCCATTCCACCCCACCTAGGCGGGAATTCGGCTGACAGCATGGCTATGTGCATGGTTCTCGATATTCCGGGTTCAGCGACCGCATTTCAAGAGCGCGTACACAGGGCAGGGGTTCGCATTGTTCAAAACGGGTTGGCGGGTGGGC
>CAYFGD010000044.1:0-9398 GCA_964342715.1 uncultured Candidatus Poseidoniales archaeon
GTATCACGTATGCGAGCGCGAAGGTGAACATCAGCTCTGCTGCGAGGGCAGGGGTCGTGTCCATCGCCATGGAGGAGACGTCTGCGTTGGGCATCAGGACGTTCGAGGCGACGAGAGCCGCCGCTACTCCTGCCGCTACCTGGGTTGCGATGTATGGGGCGACGTCTGACTTGTCACATGCGCCCCTAATGTAGATCGAAACCGTCACGGCCGGGTTGTAGTGAGCGCCCGAGACATGGCCTCCTGCGTAGATCATCACCATCAATGTGGAGGCTATAGCGAAGGGCGCGTGGCTTCCAGCAGTGCCGAAGGCTGCCGCGGTGCAAATTGTGAGGGTCAGGAAAAACGTCCCGATGAATTCGGTGATCAGTTTGGCACTTGTGCTGTAATTTGACATGCAAGAGCCTCTTCAAGCAGGGTGGATGAATGTTTCCCGGGACACTTGTGAGGTGCCCTATCTTCTTTCTGCGACGAATGTCACCAGTGCTCCTCGCGGTTTTCTCGTAAAGCTACGTACCGGAAGGAGGACCGTTGGAGATAGGTTCCAACTAGACAAACGTTCAGCGTCATAGATACTGCTTCGGTACCCTTGTCAGACCCCCACTCTCGGGAGATATATGAGATCATATTGACGGTATATGAACTAAGCGACTATTGCCTCAGCGTTGGCATGAGGGACAGTAGAAAGTTGACCTTCCGGACTGAACCACTCTTTTAATGGAGCCTTGGCAACCATCATTGATGCAATGCTCGCCCTCCCTGCCGTACGCACCGAAGTGATGTGGGAAGTAACCCAGGGCCTCATCGCCATCCACCCCCCTGAAGTCCTGCAGGGTCGAGCCCCCGGCGTCTATTGCCTCGGTGATTACCGCGTGGGTGTTGTAGGTTATCCTCTCGACCCTCTTGGACACGCCTGACTTTCCAGCCACGTTAGCAGCCAGCCTCCTCGGCGAGACGCCGGAACGATGTAGGATCTCGCAGACGTATATGTTACCAAGGCCAGCTACAGTCCTCTGGTCAAGGAGCGCGGTCTTGATCGGCATTCTTCGACCCCTCAACCTGTCGGCCAAGTCCGAGGGCGTCAGGTGGTCGGGAGTGGGCTCTGGGCCTATGTGCGAGAGGAGCTTGTGGTCGGACTCCTGCCGCGTCGGGAAGCAGTCCATTATTCCGAACCTCCTGTGATCGGAGTACACAGCCGTTCCACCGTCGTCTAAATGGGCTATGACCCAGTCATGGGGCCCGTCTCCGCTCCCGACCGCGGCCCCGTGGGAGAATGCCCCCGGCCTACCCTCGCGCCCGCCGCCGAGCAGTGTCCATCGGCCGCTCATCCCGAGGTGGCAAAGCCAGGTGACTTCGCCCTCCATCCTGATTAGCAGGTACTTCGCCCTCCTGTCTATTCCCTCTACCCTCAGGCCCGAGATCGTTTCCGAGAACCCCTCTGGGAAGGGGAATCTCAGGTCGCCCCTCCTGAGGTGGAGTTCCGTGACTCTTCGGCCTACGAGGTGCCTGATAAGGCCCTGGCGAACCGTTTCGACCTCCGGAAGCTCTGGCACGGACTACGGAGTGGGAATAGCTCAAAGAGGATATCTGAGAGATATTGACGTGTGATTCGCCCTCAAGACTCATATCTTGGTATCCCTTGGAGCGTTCATGGAAGGATCAGGCGAACAGCCGATGGACTCCGAGGAGGCGCCTAAGACCGTCGTACTTTCGGGCACTCCTAACGTAGGGGAGGCGGGGCAGTCCTCGACAGGGCCATACGTCCAGCCGATGATGATGGTCCAGCCTAGCAACGACGAGGCTACCATCAGCATGGTCATGGGGCTCGTCACGTGGTTCTGCCACATCACTGCCGGATTACTGTGCTTCACCGCCTGCCTGGCCCCGGTAACCACGATTGCCGGTGTGATCCTCGGTCACATCGGACTCAGGAAGGCGAATGAGATGAATGGGCTGAACAAGGGTATGGCGATAGCCGGACTAGTGATGAACTACCTCTCGATAGCTGCCTATATTGCTGTCGTGGCCGGACTTGGTCTGCTCGGCGTCGGCGCTCTGGGGATGTAGTCAGAGTCTGGCGTGGAAGACCGCGTGCTGCTCCTCTAGCCCTTTGAGGTCCATCCTCTCAACCAGTTCTAGTTTGGACTCAGTGATAACTTTCTCAGCGTGGCTGAACTTCCCGGTGTCGCCATCTTCCGATGACCTCTCACTGGCGGCCTTGAGGCTCAACAGGGCCGTCCCCCCCTCGGACAGAAAGGTCTCGGTGATCTTGACGAAGGTCTCCGCCTGGTCGGCGATAGATAGGTCCTGATGGATCCAGTCCGCCTTTCCCCTTAGGTAAGGAGCGACCGTCAGAGGATCTCTGGCATCGCCAAGGACAGGGACTAGTCCCGGCCTTGAGTCTGCCAGACGGACCAGTTCTCTCATCATTCTGGGTGAAATCTCCACAGCGACGACCTGTCCGCCGTGATGGTTCCCCGAACCGCACACGTGGTCGTGAATATGGCTAGCGGTGCTTCCGGCGGACGCTCCTAGGTACAGGCACGTTGAACCAGTCTGCGGAAGCAGGTCAGAGGGTTTTCTCTTGGTCCTTACAAGCGCGGCAGCGACTTTCGACTTGCTGGGGCTCCACTGCCTCCACTCCACTCTGCCGTCCCTCTTCCTCCTCTCGCCCCTTATGGAGACTCCGCGGTTCGCGTTTCTGGTCCATAGGGACCTGCCTTCCTTCCTGACGCCCCATCCCAGGAGAACTGGCTTGCGGGACATGTCAACCCCTCTTTGGAGGCTTTGGGAACTTGTCCCTTATCGCCTCCGCCTCTCTGTGGATCTCGGCGATCTGTTCATCTCCCCATGGCTCTCCATCGAAGTGGTCTACTCTGACTGCAATGGAGCATTTCCCAGCGAGGAAACGTGACACCTTGCCCCTAACCCACCGAGGGGAGCGGCTTACCAGGGGGATTGAGAACAATACTGGGGAGTGCTTGGGAGGGGGTGCGCCCCTCCTGTGGGCCGCCATGGCTCCGGTGGCGCCTAGGACCTGTAGGCTTCCACTTGGCATTCTTGCCAGCCTCTCCCTTCCTCCCGCGAGAACTACCAGCCTCGCTGCGCCGAGAGGGCCGACTAGCATGCTTAGGTTTGGGATGTAGTCCCTAGCCAGCTGCTTTGTAGCCTTCTCGTTTGACTCCAGTATGGCAGAAATCTCTACCACTCCGCTTGCCTGTGACCTCATTGCTTCCCATTCGGCCGTGGAGGGCTTGTGAATTGGTTTGCTAACCCCCAAGGCCTCCGCAGCTGAGTCTATGTCCTCAGAGCTTGAGATAACTTGAGGGATCCCCGACCTTGAGTCATCCAAGTCAAGGTCGGGAAGGAAAAGGCCTGCCCACTCCACCGAGCGTGCCTCCTGGGTGGTCCAAGCCGCGCGTAGCTCGATGGAAGATGATGACAACATGTCCAACCTCCTGTCCTTGTCTGCTGCTGATTCTGCCACGCCCCTTCTAGCGAGGATGGAAGTGGCCTCGGAGAACATTTCTTGCTCGTCCGGTGTGTTTTCTGGCCAATCCGGGTCATCGATGGCACCAAGGGAATTTGGGGCCGCATCTGGGAACCTCTCCTTGAGAGTCCTTGCCTCTGGGCTCATTCTGCCGGATTGGAGGTCGGAAAGCCTGGCGGCAAGCGCCCGGGGAGATCTCTTTGGGCCCCAATCTGCCTGATCGAGGACTAGTCCCTGCTGATCAATGACTCTCGCCATCCTCCAGTCGAACCGTATTTCCACGTCTCTCGCGTTGAGTCCTCCCGCTTCAACGGTGCGGATGTGAGAAATAATCGACGAAGAGATGAAAACGTCTGGTTTCTGAGTCTGGGCATGGACACGAAGCTACTAGCCTTGGTAGCAGTCGGCGGAGCAGTTGGAGCTGTACTGAGGTATGCAATACAGTCTATGGTAGAGCCCGATTCTGAACCATATGCAACTTTGGGGGTGAATCTGGCTGGCTCTCTGATGCTAGGGGCCCTGTTTGGAGCCATTGCAGCTGGGACAGTCCTTAGCGAGGGCAGTGTTGTCCTGATAGGGACGGGGTTTCTGGGGGCTTTCACGACAATGTCTACCTTTGCAATGGACTCAGTGAAATTCTCGGAGGAATCATCTGGTGCAGCCGTGTCATATGTGTTATTGAGTGTCGCAGGAAGCCTGATTTTGGCTTGGATCGGGTACCGTGCAGCACTTTCCATTGCTTCGTGATGAGGGGCGAATTAGGCCCTTTTTGTAGAATAGTTGAATAGTCTGTTGACTCAGCCCTGCTATGTCTGTGTAAACCGACGGGTGATGTGAGAAATGTTCTGCCCCGAATGCGGTACCCTTGGATTCATGGAGCCTAATGGCAATATTAGGTGCACAAATTACACCTGTGGTTACGAGGGGCCGCTCACTGGAGATGATGGAAAGGGAGCCGAGTTCACCGATCCAATGACTGGCGAGACGATCGATCTGAGTAAGGCGAGGTCATCCGGTGAGTCGAAGGACCTCAAGCACCTGACTGAAGTAGTTGAGGATGAAGGAGGAAAGGGCGTTCTACGTGTCGGGGACATTAGGTGTCCCAAGTGCGATATGAATGAGATATACGTGATCCTGATGCAGACCAGGAGTTCTGATGAGCCTGAGACCAAGATTTGTACGTGCAAGAACTGCGGCAAGAAGTTCCGGGAGTATCAATGAATGGGCCTCTGTTCCTCCGAATGATGAATAACCCCCCATGGCCAGACCAGTGTGAGTGATGAGATGCTGAGAGTGACTGCTAACACCCAGTTGATGAGGGAGATCGTTGATCTCCTGTCCGTTTTGGCCGAGGAGGCGAAACTGGTCTGGGGCGAGAATGGCCTACACACAACGGTCGTCGATGGCTCGCACGTAGCACTTCTATCTGCGACCATCGGCGATGCATGTTTTGAGACGTACGAAGTAGAGCCGGTTGAAATCGGAATCGAACTCAGTAAGATGAGGGATCTTCTAGGACTTGCTGGTCCGGGGGACTTGGTGGAGATTGACTATGATGATGCAGTCGGTGCGATAAATGTCAGAGTGGGAGAAGTGCATAGAATACTCCGTGGCCTCGATGTGGGTACCATGAACTCTGCAAAGGAGCCAGGGATTACGTACGAGCATGGTGCAACTATGGGTGCTGACAAGCTTTCCAGGGCCCTAAGGGCATCGAAGATGGTTAATGAGTTGGTAAAACTCAGCATAGAGGAGAACAAGCTGACAGTTTCTGCGGATCAAGAGGCCGGGGAGAGCGTGACGGTTTCTTTTGAGTCGGGTGAGCTCAGCGGGTTGAATGCGCCGAGCCCCACAAGCTCAACCTACTCCCTTCAGTTCCTGGAGCCTCTTGCGAAGAAACTGGCTACTGGCCTTACTGAGGATGTTTCTGTTGAATTCAAGGACAAGTTCCCATTCAAGATGTCATGGAACAGCAATGACGGGGGAGCTAGTTGGACATACTTCCTTGCTCCAAGAGTGACCAATGACCCCTGACGACTATGCGCTGTGTTGAAGGCAGATGGTGCGACGGCAGCACGTGAGTCGCTCTGTCTGCGTTATCGTGCCCAGCATCGGGAACGCGGAAGAGTTGGGAGTTGCCTTGGATGGCCTTCTTTCCCAGTCTTGTCCAAACATGGATATCGTGGTGGTGGGCCCAGCAGGAGACCCGGGGAGAGATGAGGCGCGATCTCGAGGGATTAGGCATATTGATGACATGGGGTCAAAAACCCGCGCCGATGCATGCAATATTGCGTTGAATGAGACTGATTCGGAAATAGTCCTCTTCACAGATGACGACGTGATAATCCCAGGGGATTGGGCGTCGAATCTTGTAAGATGGTTCGAAAGAGATGACGTGGCTGGTGTAGGAGGTCCCAACTTCGCTCCAGTAGGGGAGTCGACCCTGGTGCAGAGGGTTATTGACGTGGCATTCAGTAGCACTATTTTCACAGCTGGAACAAACTACGGCAAGAGGGCGAAAGTGGATCTCGAGGAGACTTCACAATTACCAGGAGTGAATTCCGGATACCGTAGATCAATACTGATTGAGGTTGGTGGATTCGACGAGGGTGCAATTGGGGCTGAGGACGTGATGTTGGATCACAAAATAACCTCGCTTGGGCACAAACTTTGGACAGACAGAGAGGCGATTATCTGGCATCGTAGGAGAGATCTTTCCAGGGTTAAAAAGCAAATCAGGAACTACGGAATGGTTAGGACCCTTGCCAGCAACAGATACCCAGAACTCCATGAGCCTACCCACACATTGGTTGCTGCATTCCCTCCAATTGTGATATCTGCCTTTGCTTTCTTCTTCTGGGGGATTACCAATGGGGGGCTGGCTTGGCCCGAATTCTGGGACATTAGGCTGTCCACAGTTCCAATGGGATGGCCAAGGGCGGGAGCTCACATTCTCCCATCTTTGATGGTCATCTACAACCTAATTGCATGGCTGGGCTCATCTAGAGGGAGTTCCCCTAGCAAAAACGGTTGGACCATTTTCCTATCCTCAATTGTCACATTCGTCCTTCATTGGAACTACGGCATCGGTGTCCTAAAGGGGAAGTGGAGGATAATTAGGGGTAGGCCCGGGTTGCAGATCGACGACCGATTAAGGGCCAGTCGGCCATAGCTACTTCCTCGGAATCATTTGGGATCCCTCGGCCCACCATGTTTTCTGCCGTGGCCTCCAGAATATTGAACTGAATAGGCCTATGAAAACACCTCCCAAGATTAGATTGAGCCACCCCTCGCTAATGTATCCTGGACTGGCATTGAAGTGCGCCCAGGCGAAGGAAGGGATGATGCCTAGGAATGTCGAAATCAGTGCCTCCTCGATCAGTATTGATGTCCTGTTTGGCGAAGTGGGGGGGAGGCGCGGAGCGAGTGGGCTGGGATCACTTTCTCTCCGGACCAAGCGGATGAGGTCCGGACTCTTCGAATCCTTGTTCATGAACACCGCCCTAGGCTTTCCGCCGAACCATCCCCTGCATGCCAATGCTATCCAATCTTCCTCCAACCAAGGCCGGCCATCGCAAATCTTGCCCCAATAGCTCCCCCTAATCCTGTCAGCTAATTCCTCAAGATCCCCGCTTTGCCCAGAAATTGCACCCCTATCAAATGCCAACTGCCACTCTGATTCTGAGGCGATTTGAGAGCTACCCTCTTCGATAATTGATTGAGCGACACTACGGCCAACCGGTTCCCTTGATATCTGGAATCGGTAGCTTATCCTAGACTCGTGGCGGGGCTGTGGACCGCCTGACAAAAGGGCCCTGTTGTCCGAGCCAACGTAGGTGGAGCCTGGCTCAACCCACACCCAATCTACTTCCTCCAAGGCATCACCCTTCGCCTAGTTCTCCCGTCTGAATAGACCACTGAGATGCGTAAACGTTCTCATTCGAAAGGAGTTCCTCATGCTTCCCTCTCTCAACTATTGCACCATCCACCATTGTCAGTATCTCATCGGCATTCCTTATGGTTGCTAGACGGTGAGCTACTGCTATGGTCATCCTCTTCTTGCTCCCGTTGGAACCTCCAAATAGAGACTGCTGGATTCGCTTCTCAGTTTCCGAGTCTAGAGCGGCGCTGGCTTCGTCAAGAACCAGCAGGTCTGGGTCGTTCAGGAGTGCCCTAGCCAGGCTTACCCTAGCCCTTTGCCCCCCCGAGAGCATGACTCCTCTGTCCCCGACCATCGTGTCTATGCCATCGGGGAGTTCGGAGACGAAATCTGCGGCCCCGGCCATGTCCAGAGCACGGCTAATCTCCTCATCGGTAGACTCCCTTGCGTACGCTACGTTCTCTCGGATTGTCCCGTAGAATAGGAATGGATCCTGTGAAACGAAACCTATCCTTGATCTCACTGACTCTATGGAAAATTCACTGATATCGGCACCGTTGATTAGGATTCGACCTCGTTGTGGCTCGTAGAACCTCTCGATTAGCTTCAATATGGTGCTCTTTCCAGCCCCGGTATGGCCCATAACCCCAAGGAAATCGCCGGAACTGACACTGAAGGATATTCCATTCAGTACGTTAGAGTCAGAAGTTGGGTAAGCGAAAGTGACGTCTTGGAATGATAACGAATTGATCGGGCCGTCCAGTGGGATTGCGTCTTGTTTATCGAAAATTGATGGTTCCAAATCTATGATGGCAAATACCCTCTTCGAGGCTGCCTCCCCTTTCTGAAGCTGATTTAGAAGCATCCCTAGGATAAACATGGGCATGGTCATCCTAGTCGAAATGAGAAGGAATGTGACAAATTGCCCGATTGTGATGTCACCCGATTGCAATACCCACCCGCCTGCTGAAACGAGAAGTCCGAATGATATGCCTGCCACGACATAGATGCCAGGAATGAACCTGTTTCTCAGGCTAGCGGCATGTATCGCCTGGTCCCGGTAGTCGCCACTCTGCCTATCTATCCTTGAAGATTCGAAGCCTGTTGCGTTATATGCCTGAACCACAGTAATTCCAGAAAGGACGTTTTCCAGAATAGCTACGATTCCACCCGTACTCTCCCTCTGCTTCCTATACCTCCTCTGAACCCTCGTGGAGAACCACACCACCATCGGTACAATGAGAACCAATGGCATGAATAGGATCAATGCCAACGTGGGGGACATCCAGAACATTATCCCAAAGGCTGTGGAGAATGTGATTGCAATTCTAATCATACTTGTACTAGCGTCAGATATGATGTCTTCCAACTGTGCCACATCGGCAGAAAGGACTGACATCAAATTTCCTGTCTGCCTGGTCTCGAAATAGGAGGCCTCCATGGACAACAGAGAGTTGGTGGCATCCATTCTGATGTCATGCTGAGCCTTGTAGGCTGTCGACTGCCAAAGTTGGTTGCTAAGGCCCTGGAAAATTGCGAGTAAGGTGAAGCACAATAGGATCAGAAGGCCAAATGCCAGTTCAACAGAGCTAACCACGCCTATCGAAGGGATTGACTCGGAGGTAACGAAGGACTGGACTCTGGAGTCGGTGAATGTGCCGTCCCTGTAATAATCGGCAGCCATTCCAATCGCGATGAATGGTATCAGATCGAATGCCCTAGCGGCACCATTGGCGAGAATTCCCCCTACCGCACTTTTCCAGTACCTCTTCACATAGGGGAAGATTCTCCAGATTTTTCTTCCTACCAACTGCTTCTGATCGGAGATATCCGAGTAGTCCCTGCTGATTGCCGAAAAAGGGGCTTCCCTTTCCTGCGGAGACCCACTCTCTTCCGCCATGGGACAGGGGGGAGACAGGTGCGTTTGAATGCTTCACCGTATTATCCGCTTCTTGGTGCGCCCGCCGGGATTTGAACCCGGGACAAGAGGTTGGAAACCTCTTGTGATAACCCCTTCACTACAGGCGC
>CAYFGD010000045.1:0-9387 GCA_964342715.1 uncultured Candidatus Poseidoniales archaeon
CCGGCATTTCTTCATAAACGGAACTCGGCTCGCCGAGCCGAAGGTGACATCATGTCTGACTGGAGCGCAAAGAATCCGTATTCCTCCAAACTTACGGACAATCACATATTGAATGGAGAGGGCTCTGGAAAGGAGACTAGGCACGTCGTTTTCGATTTAGCCGACTCAGGAATGACCTACAAGGCGGGCGATGCATTGGGCGTGATTCCGAGGTGCCCCCCAGAAATAGTTGAGGAATTGATTGGCCTCTGCGGTTTCACCGGCGAAGAGATCGTCGAAACCCATGTTGGCGACTTCCCGATCAGGGAGGCGCTGACGGACAAATACGAGATACACCGAGTATCGAAGAAATGGATTGAGGCGCTGGGAAACAGGTTGGTTTCAGATGATGCAGAACTACAGATTCGTATGGTAAGCAGGTCTCGGACATCCACCAGGGACGGTTCAGTAATCGTTGATTGGTCAGGAAGTGGGGAAGATGGTGATGTGCCAGAAGGTTACGTTGAGATCGGTACGCTAACCGACCCGGCTGAGACACTATGGAGGGAACTGACATCGGATTCAGACGCCATGGAGGACTATATCTGGTCACGAGATTACGTCGATGCACTTTCGGATTTTGGCCATGTTGGTTTCACCCCTCAACAGATGGTAGAAGGGATGGATAGGCTGAAGCCGAGATTGTATTCAATTGCAAGCAGTCCGGATTTTGAGCCAGGTACAGTGCACTTGACTGTTGGAATAGTCAGATACAGTCACCATGAGAGGGATAGGACCGGACTTTGTACTGGCTATATGGCAGACAGGTGCGAAGTCGCCAATACCGAGATTGGTGTTTTCATGTCACCGACTCGTTCCTTTGTCCTTCCAGAAGACGGTTCAACGGATGTTATTATGGTTGGCCCGGGGACCGGAATAGCTCCCTTCAGGGCATTCTTGCAGCAGAGAGATTTGGATGGGGACACGGGTAGGAATTGGCTATTCTTTGGAGACTGGACTGAAGAAGGAGAGTACTACTACAAGCATGAGATGGAAGACTGGAAAGACAGGGGAGTCCTGGACAGGCATGATCTAGCATGGTCCAGAGCTGGCTCAGAGAAAGTGTATGTCCAGCACCTCATGGAGAAGAATGGCGAGGAGATCTGGCAATGGATCAGCGGAGGAGGATATTTCTACGTCTGTGGAGACAAGAATTACATGGCCAAGGATGTACATAAGACGCTTATTTCGATTTGCGCCAAATATGGAGAAATGGGCGAAGATGAGGCGAAGGACTTCGTCGAGACCGGTTTGATGAAAACCGAGAAGCGCTATCTCAGGGATGTATACTGACCCGTCCAATAATCAGCCAATTGCCGATTTAATCATAGGGCTCTTTCCTCAGCCACACATCGGATGTTCAGGAGGGTGCTGATCGCGAATCGCGGCGAGATAGCTCTCAGGATACTTAGATCATTGAGGTCAATGGGAATTGATGCCGTTGTAATCCATGGTAAAGAAGACAGGCTTTCTCTCCCAGTCAGACTCGCCGATGAGGGAGTATACATACCGCGCTCTGATCCACTGGCCTCCTATCTTGACATCGAAGCAATTGTCGAAGCAGCAAAGGAAGTAGGAGCTGATGCAGTACATCCTGGATATGGTTTTCTAGCAGAGAATCCAATCTTTGCACAGAGGCTTGAGGAAGAAGGCATTACCTTCATTGGTCCAAGTTCAGAAGTCCTCAGGTTACTTGGAGACAAGATAGCTGCTAGGGATGCAATGACAAAAGCAGGAATACCTGTTGCAAGAGGTTCGGACGGCCCAGTTTCAGAACCCAAAGAGGCCGCCATGCAGGCCGAAGAAATAGGCTATCCAGTAATCATCAAGGCAGCTGCTGGGGGAGGGGGAATAGGAATGCAGGTAGTCGAGTCTCCAGAGGATTTCGACAAGGCTCTAAGGCTCTGCCAGGGACGAGCGCTCTCTGCGTTCGGCGACGACAGGGTCTTTCTGGAGAAATTCATCAGGGGTGCTCAACACATAGAGTTCCAAGTACTGGGAGATGGTGAAAGGGCTATCCACTTCGGCGAGAGATTCTGCTCCATACAGAGAAGACACCAGAAGATTCTGGAAGAGGGCCCATGGCTCTCAGAAGACGTTAGGTCAGAACTCGGCTCCAGAGTAGTTGCTGGAGCAGAGGCGGTGGGTTACAAGGGCCTCGCAACTTTCGAATTCCTTCGTGACGCCGATGGAGAGTTCTTCTTCTTAGAGGTCAACCCGAGGGTTCAGGTCGAACACACTGTAACTGAAATGATCACAGGACATGATCTGGTTTCTCTAGGAATCAGGATCGCCGCCGGAGAATCAATCCCCCTCTCTCAAGATGAGATAGACATTAGTGGACACGCAATTCAAGTCAGAGTCAATGCGGAGAACCCCACTACCCTCGCTCCTTCTCCGGGGAGGCTTTGGGAGTGTCATTGGCCAGGAGGCCCAGGTATCAGGATAGACTCTCATGCACACACCGGGTATGACATGCCCGCGGTTTTTGACTCTCTACTTTCGAAGATAATCTCCTGGGGGGCAGATCGTGCCCAGGCAATCTCCAGGATGGAAGCCGCTCTTTCCGAGACTATACTCCTTGGTGTTGACACCCTAATACCTCTGCATCAGGAGATTCTCAAGGAGGAAGATTTCCTAAATGGGGACGTGACAATTAGGTATCTGGATGAACATCCTGATCTGGTAGGTGGAGGAAATTGATATGGAGATGGTCATCGTTGGGAGCATTGGTTACGACGATATTCAAACACCCGAGGAGAACGGAAGTGGAATTTTGGGTGGGGCTGCTTCTCATTCCGGGCTGGCAGCAGCTTTCCATATGCGACCACTTCCGGGAAAACCTCCTAGGATAGGAATCGTGAGTGCGGTTGGAGAAGATTTCTCTACGTATCACCAGATGGTTTTGGAAGATGCAGGCTTGAATCTGGCTGGAGTCGTAGTAGGCGATGGAAAAACGTTCAGGTGGTCTGGGAAGTATGACGACTCAATGGACAGAGTGACAACGGTTTCCACGGATCTCAATATACTGGAAGGATTCACTCCTGTCATACCGGATGCTTGGTCAGACCCAGACGTTCTTTTCTGCGCGAATGCTCACCCAAGGATACAGCTCGCAGCAATAAATCAGTGCCCGGGGGCTAGAATCACTGTTTTGGACTCATTCAGATTGTGGATAGAAGATGAATTCGAATTACTCTCTGAGGCCATGAGAAATGTGGATGTGGTAATAATCAACGAGGAAGAGGTCTGCTCCATCGCCGAGGAGCAGGTACTTACGAAGGCAATCACATCCGTGATGTCCGGTAGCTCACTTCATGGTGGAATGGAAGCCGGTCCCGGGCCCAGAAGTCTCATCGTGAAGAGGGGCAGTAGCGGGGTTCTAGCGCATTTGCCATGCGGAACCATCGCTCTACCTTCTTACCCAACTGAAAAAATGGTCGATCCAACGGGATGCGGAGACACCTTTGCAGGCGCCCTTTTTGCATGCCTCATGGGCCACGAAGGACCCTTGAACGACTCCGAGGTTATGAGGAATGCATTGGTCCATGCCACCGTTACCGCATCATACTGTGTTGAGCGCCTTGGCACTAAGGGAGTCAGGAGCCTTGGTAGAGGGGCATATCATGCCCGTGCTGACAGGTACCGAAGAATAGTCGGAATATGATCACTCAAGCCTACGTACGCCCGGGATATGGTGCTTCTCGTCGCCGGGAGACGATCTTCTAAGTTGTGAGAAGCGAAGCCCAGAACCGGGTTCCGGAAGAGAAGCGGGCTCACCCTCTCCCCCTTCTAGGACCTTCCTGACCTTGCGATCAAGAGCGTCCTTAGCTGAAGATGGAGGCGGCAGAGACTTCCTACTCCCCACTCTCCCAATAACATCTGCTTGGTGGTCTTGATCACTACGTAGTCTGAGATACTGAGATGTTCTGAACCTCTCTCCCTCTGGATGCTCAGCTCCATCTTGGTCTCCATACTGAGACGAGTAACTCTCACTATCCTTTCGACTCGTCCTGCTCTTTGGCCTAAGTAAGGAAACAATCCAGCTCGGCTTGCTACGTATCCTAGATATTCCTCTAGTATCGACACGTCCTCCACTCATCGATGTTGCTAACTTCGAGACTCCCGGATAGTCATCGAGGTTTGAGTTGTCAATTGATGGAGCCGTAAGGGCCCTCCTCGACTGCGCCTGCTTCGCTTTGGCCATCCTCACCAATCCCGGTTTACATTCATCCCTTACGGCTTCAACTGTAGGTTCAGGCAGGCTTGGGGGACTAAACGGGGAGGCTGGCTCACCGAATCTGCTGTGTGCGGCTTTGATCATCTCCGAGCTAGATGAAACTCTGGAAACAGCCTCATCCGGATCGTCAAAAACTCCTCCGAAAATTGAAGGCTCATCTTCAAGCGGGGCAGAATGGATCGAAGCATCTTCATCATCGAAAATGCCTCCGAATCCGAACATATCAGCGGCACCAGAAAGGGCCGATTCGATCCTGCTTTCGGTTTGAGGAACAGGATCCTTCTCTCTGTACCACTCAGGAGACTCCTGCCTGCCCCACGCTCTTTCATAGGCCGATAATGGCTTTTCAGCAACATTTGCCTCAAAGTCCGGAATCTCTCTGGGAGGGGCAGATTCTTCTTGGAAGGACCTCCAATTGAATTCCGGCTCACTCTCCAGCTTTGTTTGGGCTGGCCCTGCGACCCCAACATTCGGCTCTGGCATTGGGAAATTACCAAGCGGGGGAGGTGCCGGCATTGGGAGGGCCATCGTTGTGGGACCTGTTCCCCCGGCGTCCATGTATGCCGGGAAAATTGGAAGCTCGATTTCTATGTCCTCCAGTCCAACTCTGGCATCAACCACGCTGTCCCCACTCCTAATGCGATCCACCATCAAACATAGTCGCATCAGGGCTCCATCGCTCCCACCGATCAAGTGTCGCTCGTCCCCGTTCTCGATTACTAGCGTGGATTTTCTTAGGGAAAGGTATGACATTATGGAAATTCCGCCTGCCACGAAAACTGCCCAACTAACTGGGGGGAGCAGTACGAAGTACCCCACTCCCATAGCAACGGCTCCAATAATCGGAGTTCCCCCTGGCAGAGTTGGAATCTTCATATGCCTCATCTTCGATATTGATTCTAGATCCATTCTGATCCCATGGCCATCAAACCTCTCAAGGGTTAGCTGACGCTCGGTAAGAATCGCGCAGAATCTTCCTCTACTCCCGACCAAACTAAGGTTCCCGATCAATTCGGCTTCTCCTTCCGTTCGGCCGGGCCTAAGCCCGGCTATGTGCATCCCAGTCGTCGAGCGCATCTCTACCGGTATAAGTTCTAGGGGCGTTGCCCACTACTCGACCCCTCTTATCCTGATAAAAAAATCACGCCGGAGATAGAGCGGAAAGGCTTCCTATGACCCTCATGGGAAGCGCATCTAGCTGCACCAAGATGACTCTGCTTTCTCTCCCCTCCCTTACAAGTAAGGGACTCTCCCAGCTTATTCGAATGATTTCCCCTGAGACATCTTCTACCCTGCCCACTCTGAATTGCATGTCTATTGACGCATGAATGACGTCCCCGTCAGAGACCCCTCTCTTCTGAAACGGGGCCTTTGAAAGCGAGCCCGTGGAGGAAGAGTGAGCAGTTACAGAATCACATCCCTTGTGGATGATCACACTTCCCTTTTCCAACGCTCCTTCCTTCAGGCCTCTGAATGCTATCCCAACCCTGTCCCCTGAGTTGGCCTGTTCGACGTCATCATCCATAACCTGCAGACTTCTCACTATGGCAGAGTTACCTCCTGGCAACTCCTCTACTTCGTCGTGCTTCTTGATTGTCCCCGATTGGACATATCCTATTCCAACAATCCCAATTCCCTGCACGTTGAATTGCTGTTCAAGAGGGACTACTAGAGGTCGCCCAATGGCCTCCTCCTCCGACATTTCGAATAGGGAATCCCTAATTTCGTGAGGCTCTGGCGGAGACTCCATTACTTCCCAGTCAAGGCCTGCTTGAGGAAGTAGCATCCTCACTTGCTCGGGATCGACCCACTCACCTTCCTCCGGATTAATCAGAACAATTCCCCTTTCTATGCCTGCACAACCAAAGGCCACCAGGCATTCGCCAAGGGCAGCATCAATTTTCGTAACCTCGATTAGTCCTACTCTCGACACATTCAGAACCGAAAGTAGGGGCCTGATACTTTCGGGATGCTTTAGAGGCCTTAGTATGGAGAGAACGCGAGCCCCTTCCTCTACCGTTTCCTTGTGGACGTATGAATCAACATCTCTCGAGTCGCTCTTCTTCGCAATACTTCGGGCGTACTCATCAGTACCTACGAATCCAACGTTCAGTACTTTCACCACATCACCCGTCGACGTCGGATCATGGCGTTCCACGCATAGCGTCACGAGCACTCTGTGCACCGTTCCAGAGAATCCTCTCCTCCTCAGTTGACGGGGAGAATTGAGGAACTGAGACCGGCTTCATCGAATCATCGATAGCGACCATGAAAAAGTAGCCAGAGCAAATTTCTTCCGGGTCCCAGTCAGATCTGGTCATTCTGCAGGACCTAACTTGTACCCCTACAGTTCGGGGAGAGGTCCATACAACACGTCCTATTGTCCTGATAACATCTCCTTGATATGCCGGCCTCTTGAACTTCAGAGCATCCACTGATACAGTCACGAATTCCCTATGTGCGAATTTACTCGCAGCCATTCCTGCGGCTGTGTCCATTATAGACATCAACCGTCCCCCGAACAGGGTATCAAGCGCGTTCGTATCTCCGGGAAAAACCTCGTTTAACAGAACTACTGGCTCCGTGGAGCGTGGCTCACCCATGTCCCTCAAGCAGTCGCCGACCTCCGTCCCCCTTGAATCCATCACACGAATTTGTCCTGCAAGGGGCCAAAACGACCGCTTAATTCAATCGAAAAACTGTCCTCGCGACGCCATGGAGGTACCGGAGCTTCGTTGGAGGGAGGCAATTCTGAAGGATCCAGAGGGAGGGAGCATAGTGCTTTGGCCGCATCTCCCATGCGTGAGGATGCCTTCCGGACTGAGGTCGAGAATGGTGTGGGACGGCATAGCCTTCCTACTCAGCCACAATGACATTTCTTCAATGAGGGAGGAGGAGAAGCTGGATAGATCCAGTCCGGGCGTCCACAAGGATGCTGCAATGGCATCTGGCACAACCCTCGGTAGATTGGTCAGGGAATTGGAGGCGTTGGATGTCGAAGGCCCCAGAATCCCTGACCCGGAGCAGATCAGGCTCCTCCTACACGCAGAGAATTCCAGAGGCGGCCTACCTGTATTCCCAATAGAGCCAGATCTAGGCGACGAAGATTGGTCTGAGTGGTTAGAACGCAGTGCAGAGAAACAAGTCAATGTAGCCACCCTCCTATCCACACTAACGCTGGGGAGGAGGTGGTCTAGGAATGCGTCCTCAGCTATTCCGAGGATTGTCCCAGATTCTGAGGTAGGGGTCGAACTAGGAGCTGCGGCGGCAGCATGCGCAGCTTGGTGGTCAGAGGAGGAAGGAGTTCTGGGCGAGGAACTCTACTTTGAGAGGGACGTACGATTTGCTTCCCGGATAAGAGGCGCCCTGGCTGACTTGAGGAATAGTAGGTTTGATGACGAGAAAGCACAGGAGCCAACACTGATGGTACCGGTGCACCAGGCCAGACTCCCCTCCCTCGAGGCTGCATTATCTAGCTGGCCAACATCCGAGAGTATAGTTTGGGGGTCTCAGGAATGAATACATCGCCCTCATTCGTGATAGAGACCCAGACATACAGATTCAGACCTTCTAATCCAGTAGATCTGGACGATGCAGTGGAGCTAGCCGGAGGATCTAGGAGCGGAGATTACGTGGTCATCTCACACGAGAAGCCCAGAGCAACTTACGTTGTCGAGCCCAATGGCACAATTCTCGTTCATGGACTAGCAAGAGCAGAAGTAGCGGAGCTGGCCGTTCAGGAGTTGTTACTCACTCTGGGGCAAACCATCGATGGGCTGTCCATGGAATCCGGCGAGATGCTTGTGAGCTTCTCTTTGGGTAAATCTGTAATTGGCGACATTGCAACTAAGAGATTCGAAGATATAGAAATGGACGAGAGGATTGGCGCTTTGAGGATCGAAGCAACTCTTCATCGGGCGACAATAATTCTGTACAATAATGGTCGTGGAGTAGTTATTGGGCAGTCATCAAGAAGAATAGCTGAGATGGCCGTTCGTCATTGGGCGGCGCAGTTAGATGAAGAGGGAGCATTGGCGTGAGAAAATGCTGGATGGTGGCATTTGGACAGGGCCAATAATGGATCAGCACATCCATTTGGACCGAGGTAATAGGTTCCTTGGAGCCATAGATGAGTTTTCACAATCCGGTGGAACCGCGATAATGCTTGTACACAAACCTGGGTTCTCTGGAGCACTTCCATCCGATCTCGAGGGATACAGATCTGCTTATTCAGAAACCATCTCCATGGCAGAAGCGGTAAGAAAAAAGAAGGGTATCGAGGTGGGAGTGGTTCTAGGCCCTCACCCTGTAGTGTGGGATGTGCAAGCTGATCAAATAGGAATTGAGAGATCCACGGAATTACATATCGAAGCTGTGGGTCTGGCCTTGGACATGATCGAATCTGGTGATGCAGTGTGTCTGGGAGAGGTCGGCCGTCCCCACTACGATGTGGAACCCGAGAGATGGGAATCAGCAAACGAGGTTCTATTGGAAATAATGTCATTGGCCGCAGGCCAGAAGGTCCCGATCCAACTCCACGTAGAGGACAGAGGCGCGGACACATGCAGGGAAATCGCCGCTATGTGCGACTCCTCGGGTCTGCAAAGAAGCAATGCCATCAGACATTACTCCCCTCCAGACATAAGTGTGGAATTCACAAGCGGCCTGTCATCAACAGTCAACATGGGGAAGGGGAGTGTCGAAGGACTGATAGAAACTATGGCCCTTTCTGACTCCAAGTGGGGAATGGAGACGGATTTTCTGGACGATCCAAGAAGGCCTGGGGCGGTACTCGGGCCCAAGACTGTCCCAAAGAGGACCCAGAAACTTTGTTCATCATTGTTGAAGTCGGGATGGGAAGATGACGAGGTCACCTCATTGATGCTCAACATACACGAGACGTGGCCAAACGACCTGTATAGCTGACTACTCAAATTTTGTTTTTGGAGTAAATGTGAGGAACCCACCAATTATGAACAGTAGGATGGAGTATGCGAAGAAAGCAGACTCGCTGAATTCTAAGCCAATCCCGATAGCATCAATCGACATGTTCCAGAATGGCCCATTAGCAGGCATGAACACAATCATCATTACAATGCCAAGCCGCT
>CAYFGD010000046.1:0-9321 GCA_964342715.1 uncultured Candidatus Poseidoniales archaeon
GAGATAATTGCGGTGCCCCTGCCGGCAGGGACTGTCCTTACTTTTGGCTCGTTCTCGTCCTCGGCGTTCCTATAGACAAGGACGTCGACCAAGCTGTCTTTGGGAAGGAACTCCGTCATTGACCGGGCCAGCATCGACTTCCCTGTACCTGGATCTCCGACCATTATCATATGTCGACGCTGTTCGGCCGCCTTTCGAACAACTATTGATGCGGCTTCCTGACCGATTACCTGATCGACCAACTTTTCGGGTATAGGGACGCTGGCGGTAGAGGATATTTCGATGTCATCTATCCATTCTTCGACAGGAGTCTCGCAAACGGGATCCTTGTCCTCGCCAATGCCAAAGGCAGGCCCCTCGTCCCATGAGTCAAGATGGTCGTCCACTGGTCCTTCTTGGGCCGTGGGAGAATCTGAATCCTCGGACATACCGCAACCTCTGCGGCCTCTGCTGACGATGACACCTTCTTGAAGGTGTGTCAGACATGAAAATGGGGAAAACTGTCACTTTCGCCTACTGAGATATTCCTCTCCGTAGTAATGCCACTGTTCCATTGTCCATCCATCGGGAAGCCCTTCTGGGGGGAGGGGGATGGTCATCGGAGGAGGTGGCGGGGTTAGCCCAGGTGGGCGAGGGGGCCTGGAAACAGGGATTGTCTCTTGGGGGCGTCTTGAGTAGCCGTCCTCGTAGTGATCGTAGTCGTAGCCCTTCCTCCTCCTGAGGATAACCGTGAGACTGAGAGCCAGTGCCACGCAAGCGAGAAGTGCGAATACGGCTATTCCAAAAGTGGCCATGGATACTGAAGATGGAGAAGAGGGGGTGTCTTGATTATCGGTTGAAGGCTCTTCCACGACCTCGGATGGCTTGGTCGCGAAGGTCTTGTATTGAGTTTCTGTGGATCTGTCGAAACCATCCTGGTCAACTGCCTGGACGCTCAATGTGAAGTAGTCGCCTGCCCCAAGGCCCTCTCCACTAGCCGGGTAAATGATGAATGGGCCAAGGCTGTAAGAAGTTCCTGAGGAGTGACAAATTCCAGTGATACTGTTACAGACGGTCCAAATGACGCTGATATCGGAAAGTACGAGGCCCCCTACATTGGAAATTACTACGGTTGGATTTGTACCATATTCCTGAGTGTCTACCGACACTTGTAGGTCCGAATTCCATTCGATTGGGAGATCATCAACTACATTGAATGTGAGTTCTACGGAAGATGAGTCGCCATGCCTGTCCTCGAGTGTGATGGTTACTACCTCCTCACCCGACTCCTGCCAGCTGGCAGTCAGGAGTCCTGTGATGGGATTGTATTGGACGGCGCCTGGGACAATATTGGAAGCTGAGACCCATATCTCATCGTCGGGGTCGTCTACATCAGTGATGATTTCGAGAATCTGGATTTCCACAACCTCGTCAATCTTAATCATGAAATTCTCTAAACCGGAGATGTCCATCCTAGGCGCATCGTTGACGTTGAGCAGATGGAAGGTTATTGTCGTGTCCGAAACCATTGATCCGTCATCGGCTCTGACCATTATGTCGACCATTCCAAAGCCATCGTCGTCTAGGGCATTGATGTTCAGAGTCTGGCCGTATATGTTTGCCTCGACTAGGGAGTGGTCAGAAATGGACAAGATTTCTAGAGAAATTCCGGCCACTGAGACCTGCTGACCGTTATTGTTTGTATCGGACAAGAATGAAGTTAGCCCTAGGCTGGTTGAGCCTCCCTCATTGAATGACTGGGTGGGGATTGGGGACCAACGCGGTGCCCCGTTCTCGATGACGTTGAACATCAAGAGCCCTGTATTGATATCGTCTCCATCGCTAATTGTCAGCTGGATACCCTGTGGCACGGGATTTCCTTGGCTATCCAGAATTACCTCCTGGAATCTGACTACTATCTCCCAGTTCTCCGCGTCCCACTCCATGAAGCTTGGCGAGCTACTGTCTATTTGCAGGAGGGACAGGGGGGTCTCAGCATCCTTGACTAGCCCGAAAACGGAGACTCTCTCGTCAGTGTCGACCTTCACTGTCGGGGTTCCGGCGAATTCCGAGTCTCCGTTGCCAAGTACCACAGGGAGGGAGTTCTGAAGCCTGAAGGCGTTTTCGGAGACTAGCCAGTCACTACTCTGGCCTGATGAGTCGTACCACTTAACCCTCAGATCGTAGTCACCTATCTGGGCGCTCAATGGAGTGTCAAGTGTGTGGAGATACCTCGCATTGTCTCCAGACCCTAGGAGTTCGGCATCCCTGATCCAAGCATCGTCCCAGAGGCCAGTTCCTGTCGGACAATACTGCAGGATTGGCTCCATCGTGCTAGTGTCGTCAACCATGTCATTGGAGATCGCATTGGTCTCAAACTGTACCGAGCTGCCCCTGTCTATGGTTGTACTCGAGACCGCAGCGGGCTGGCTGGGCGTAGGCGGGAGATCGTGTATAGCGAATTCATCCATTGCGTTGTTTGATGAAACCCTGTCGCCCTCCAATCCAGTAATTCTTGCCCTGAATGATGTTGAGCCCAGGTTAACCATCTCTATTTCATAAGTCTGGGCGGAGGTGCTGAAGGTCTGTGTTGCTCCGGTGCCAAGGTTGCCTATTCCAGTTGATGAGACCTCTATCTCTTCGGAGCCATCCATCCTGAAGATGGCTATCTGACCTCCATCCGAATAGGTGTCCACGCCATTGTTTGTGATCTCGACAGTTAGTTCCAGAGTGTCCCCCTGCTTGAAGCCATGATTCCCGTTGCTGTTTGAAATTGCGAACTCTGATATTCCCAAGTCTACTAGTGGTACCATGTCTAGATCAGCGGCCGAGAGGAAGTTGTTGTAGGATGTATGAGGCCCATCCATTAGGGCCACCACTGGCCAGAAGTTCTCGAATTGTGTATACCCTCCGGCTGCTCTGACTAGGCTGATAGGCATGGTCCATGTCTTCTGTACTGGGTTGTTTGGAGTAAGGGTGAGTTGCTCGAATCCATTATTGCCGCTGTTCAGAAGCCAGTCTCTGAAGTTGTGATGGGGCCTGACTCCATTGTCATACGCATCGCCCCCTACCTTCTCCGTTATTGCTCCATAAAGGTAGACTGAGACGGAGGATAGTGAGCCCAAGTAAGTTGAGTCGACGGTGATTGTGACCTCATCGGAAGATGATTGGTAAGCGCTCAGTGTCATTGCATAATTGGAGACATCCGAATCCATGCACCCTCCTGCAGAGTAGTCGGGATCGTAGTAATTGGTGCCCCCTGCACCTACCTTGTAACAGGTTCCAGACTGCTGATCGGCGAAAGAGAAGGTTGGGTAACCAGATGATGCCGCCATGACGTGGCTCCTGCGGTTTATTGGGCCGTCAGAAGGCCACCCCCCTGAGGACGACTCAAAGAAGGAGACGAACGTGAAGTCCTCAGGATTGGACGTCTTCAGATTGTCCAATGAAGGTGAAGCACTACTCATGCATGGCCCACACCAATGGGCTCCCACATACTCTCCGAAGACAGTGTGCCCTGGACTAGTTGCGTACATCTTCACCCCTTCTTGGGGGAGCTGATTGCGTGAATCGGAGTCCGATCCTACGTCAGATATGCCAGAGAATGACATGAAAATGACCAAGCCAGTGACGGTTAGCGCTTGGACGACTGCCGTCGTGCGGTCTATCTTCATCAATTGAGGCGTTGTGAATGCCCGTATAACCATGATGTATTCAGGTTTGCCTGAGGACGGCTCTTTAGAGCCGACATAGGAGTTGATATTCTGGAAGTCCTCGGAAAGACGTGAGCGGCGAGTGGGTGGCCCTTAGGGAGGACGATGGCCGGGCATATCTACTAAGGAAGGCACCCGGTGAAGTCAAAGTAAAGGGACTGGGTAGATTTGACGCTAAGGATCTTCTAGACGGATACTCGATAGGCGATAGGATAACTGTTGGTCAGAAGTCATTGACAATTGTTGACCCCTCACTTCCGGAAGCTCGTAGGAATATGGCGCGTAGGGCCCAAGTCATAGGTGCAAAGGACTCTGGCTTCCTTATTTCTTGGATGGGGATCGGAGTTGGATCACGCGTCCTAGAAGGCGGTCACGGTTCTGCTGGTCTAGCAATGCACCTAGCCAATGTCATGGGCTCTTCCGGGACCCTCATCTCGGTGGAGTCTCGGCCCGAGCATGCTGAGGTCGGCCGGGCGAACATGGAAAGGCTTTCAGAGATACTGCCCGAGTTCCCAGACTGGCACCTTGTAGACGGAGATTTGGTTGAAGTTGGGTCCATTGTTTCGAATATTTGCGGAGAATTGGATGCATCGATAATCGATGTCGCAGAGCCATGGCTTGTCATACCAATTTTGGAACCACTCCTGAGGACCGGAGGGAGATTGGCGTGCTATTGCCCGACAACATCCCAATTGGAGAAATCATGGGAAGTCGCCCAAGACAATGGCCTGGTCATAGAATGGGCGGGGGAGATGATCGAGAGGAGGTGGGTCAAGGCCAGCAGGGGAGGGGTCAGGCCAGGGAATACCCCCATAGGGCACACGGCATTATTGCTGATAGCAGCCAAGGTCGCTACTTCTGAGGAAGAATGAGCACCGTTGATAACACGGACCTTCTGCGAGGGGTATGCGCGACAGCACTTCATGGGAGCCGACATCGTATAGGACCCATACCATTGGGCAGGTTTCTCGGAACGGAGCTTCTATGGTGGGCTCAGAAGTCACAATTGCTGGATATGCGGAAACAGTCAGAGGTAGAGGTGCGATTTGCTTCCTAATGCTTCGAGACGGGACAGGACATATCCAGGCATTCCTGAAGAAAGACAATATGGACGAAGGTGCGTTTGAATCGATTCAATCCACATCGCGTGAGTCGACAATTCAAGTTACTGGAACCGTGGCACAGAAAAGGCCCCCCAAGGTTGCCGAGGGAGAGCCTGTCCCCCCTCCCGAGTACGAAGTCAACGTTTCTTCCGGAACAATCCTTGCTGAGGCTGCGGCACCACTCCCGGTAGGAGTTACTGATGAAGTCCAAGTGGGACTAGATGTAAGGCTCGACAACAGACACCTAGATCTCAGGAGGGCACATGTTAATGCGATGTTTCAGCTCAGGTCGAAAGTTCTTCAATATGGCAGGGAGCACCTAATCAAAGAGGGTTTCCAAGAGATAAACAGCCCGAAGATAATCGCTGCGGCCGCAGAGGGAGGGACTAATCTCTTCCCTATGAAGTACTTCGAAACTGAGGCATACCTGTCTCAGAGTCCGCAATTGTACAAGCAACTGGCCGTACTAGGGGGACTCGAGAGGGTTTTCGAGATTGGCCCTGCTTTCAGAGCTGAGAAGCACGATACTTACCGTCACCTGAACGAATTCATCTCCTTCGACATAGAAGGGGCCTGGATGGACGATGAAGATGTGATGGGAGTTCAGGAGAGGATGATTCATCACATCTGGAAAGAAGTCTCGGCAAACGATCAGGACCTCATGGGAGTCATTAACGAATACAGGGCCAGCCAGGGGCAAGAGCCAGTCACTGTGGAAGTTCCAAGCCTGCCCTTCCCAAGAATACCCTACTGTGACGCGATAGAGATAGTCAAAGAGGGAGGGGGAGAGATCGATTGGGGGGACGATATTGAAAGTCACCATTGTGACCTCATTGCAGAGAAATACCCCGGTTTCCACTTTCTTCCCCGATGGCCAATGGCGATGAAACCATTCTATATTCACCACAAGGAGGATGAGAAGGGTGCGACCGGTGGACAGCTCAGTCGAGGATTCGATCTCAACTACGGGCGTGACGAAATGACAAGTGGGGGAGCTAGGGAGCATCGTGTTGACGTCCTGGAGCAGAATCTCAGAAACATGGGACTCGATCCTGAGGACTTCACATTCTATACTGACGGATTCCGATACGGGGCGCCACCTCACGCTGGTTGGGGACTAGGAGTGGCACGATTACTAATGGTCCTAACCGGAGCCGGGAATGTTCGAGAAGTCGTCCTATTTCCTCGTGACAGAAGTCGAGTTACTCCTTAAATTATGATACTCTGGGACCGAAAAGAACGGGTATCCATGGCCCCTCCGCTAGACGAGGCATATGGCTAAGCCGAGATTCGCATTTCTACTTCTGAAGGAACACCCGTACGGGCGGGAGATGCTAAGGCAGGTGCTCTCGGAGGGGTTCGTACCCGAGATAATTATCGAGGAAGATTCCCCGATTGCTGACGAGGAAAGGGAGAAGTTTCTGAAGAGGATAGAGGGGAATCCAATAGCTCCGACAATAGGGGAGCAGGCTAGAAAAAATGGAATTCCATTGGCGACTGTTGAGATTCACAAATCTGATCAGGTAATGCCTCATCTAGAGAAAATTGAGCTTGACCTTATTGTGTTCGGCGGAACTAGGATAATCAGGGGGGATATTCTAGACTACCCGCGTCATGGAGTTGTAAATTCGCACCCTGGCATTCTCCCAGATTGCAGAGGATCTGCATCTCCGGCGTGGTCGGTTTTCCACGACATAAAGATAGGTTCGACGTGTCATTTCTGCGACAATGGGATAGATACTGGAGAGATTCTAATCAAGCGTGAAGTTCCAGTAATGAGGGGTATGAATTATGAGGATCTCTGCTATGAGACGCTAGTTCTTTCAGGAGTCCTGATGAAGGAAGCACTGATGGCGTATGACGAGGGACGGTGGTCTGACATGCGACAACCCCAGGGGGAAAGTGAGCACCCGACATTCAGAAATGCTCCCGAGGAAATCCTAGAGGTTGTCAGGGAGAAGTTGGAGAATCAGACATACGCCCATTACGTGGATTAGGTGAAATAATGAGTGATAATTTACTGGGAGACGGGTTTCCCTTTGCTGAGGGAGTTTTGGAAGGAAAGACGGCATTGGTATGTGGTGCATCCAAGGGGATTGGAAGGGCGGTGGCACTTATGCTCGCAAGGGCCGGCGCGAAAGTAATAGCCTGTGCCAGATCGGTTGATGACCTTGATTCATTGGTTTCGGAAATGCACGGCCGTGGACACAGTTATCTGGAACTAGATCTTGAGGACACCGATGCATTATCCCGTGAAATTGCTAATTTGGGACCTGTTCAGATCCTGATAAACAACTCCGGAGGACCTCCGGGCGGACCACTTATGGAGAACACCGTCGAAGACTTCAGCGGCCCATTCAAGAGGCATTTGCATGCCGCTCACACATTGACAAGGGCTCTGGCCCCACGGATGGAGGAAGAAGGGAGTGGAAGAATAGTTAACATAATCTCCACATCCGTCAGGGAACCTATAGACAATATCGGACTTTCTAACACTCTGCGTGGAGCCATGGCTTCGTGGTCGAAGTCACTCTCAAGGGAGCTTCCTTCCTCAATTACCATCAACAACATTCTACCCGGATTCACTGACACCGATAGACTGGATTCTCTAGCCGGTTCAATTTCCAAAAATACCGGGACGAGCGTGGAGGAAGTCAAGGAGAATTGGATGAAGGGAGTGCCCATTCAAAGATTGGTTGACCCACTTGAAACAGCAGCGGCAGTGACATGGCTTTGCCTCCCTTCGAGTGGTGCAATCCGTGGCGTGAGCCTCGCCGTAGATGGCGGAAGGATGCGTTCAATCTGAGTGATTAGATGGAATTCGACATTTTCTTCTCGATTTCGCAGACCCCTGACACGTCGGGTTACACTCCATCCGAAGTAGAGATGTACTCCAACTTCTTTGATCAGGTCGAGCTTGCGGATGACCTTGGATTCGGGGTCGGGTGGGTGGCACAGGCCCATCTTTCCACTGAAGTTCAGAAGCAGAATTCCAGACCAGTGGTTCCACACTACCCCGGAGAGGTCGGCCTCTGCACGGACTTCTTCCAAATTGCCCAGTCAATGCTGTCGAGGACCAGTAGGATGGAAGTTGGCAGTGCCGTGATGTCAATCCTGGCTTCCGGTGGGCCAATCGCACAGGCTGAGAGGGTGGGTTCCTTCCTTGCACTGCATGGAATGAACCCCGATGAGAAAAGGAGGTTGCACATTGGTTTCAGCGCTGGGAGGTTTGAATTCATGGCTAGGCCGTACGGCATAGTCCCAAGGGACGATGTCGAAGAAGCATCATGGCCAGCGCTAAGAGGACAAGTTTTCGCAGAGGCTTCTGAGATATTCCTCAAACTCCTCAGGGGAGACGTTGTTTCAACTGGCGACATAGGGGAGACCGTACTGACCAGAGAAAATTTCAGGAATGCCGAGGATTGGGAAGAAGTCCAAAGAGTAACTATGCGTGACAGGAGTCTAGAGGCGCCTCCTGATTCGGTGTCAATAGAGCCGAGGTATAAATTTGAGGAAATCAAGACCATACCACAGGAATGGAGGAGGGATTTACTGAACCTGGTTCTTGGAAGTCATGATCCAAGGCTACAGGTGGAGGTCAACAAGTGGATGCCAGTTCAGGTTTTCAACCTCTCAATAACACCTCCGCATATCATCGAGGAAACTCATGAGAGGATGTCGAAAAACTACCATCCGGAGGGAGGTAGTTGGAAGAGGTCAATGATGCCACGGACTGTGATGGTTTTCTTGAACAACGAAGACGGGCTTACGGAAGAGCAGAGGAGTATTGCGGCTCGTGAGGAGGCGAGAGCGGCCCTCGGAACATACTGGAGTGCGCTAGAGGGAACGATTGACCCGTCTAAGGTGGAGAAGGCGGTGGATAACGCGGTGATGGGGAATGTCAGCGAAGTCGCTGATCAAATTAAGGAAAGGTTTGACTCGGGGGACCGCTTGATGTGCTGGTTTGATTTCTTCAACCACAACAATGAGAGGGTGAAGAGGGATATGGCGGCATTCATGACTGAAGTCGTCCCGCGTGTGAACGGAGATGATGCGGCATGACAACTAAGAAGGAGCAGCCGTCTTCTGTTTCATCGGGCAGGCCCGGTTCAGCACTTTTCCCTTCAAATCCCCTAGGCGAGAGTCACGAGGGGATAGCGACAGGAAGGGACGTTGAGTGGGAGCCACTCGTCGACTTCCGGAGGATGGACGTTTCTGAGAATACCATTCATGGAGCGATTGCGTGGGCCCATGGGAATGAGATGGTGCATTCTTTTGGGGGGAATGTTCTGGTTTATGGCCGTTCCATGATGAAGCCATTCATGATGAAGCCTTTCGTAGAAGTTCTGGACGATATGGATTGGTCCCAGAAAGCGATCGCCTGTTCTTCGCACAATGGGGATACTGAACATGTAGCAACTGCCCAGTCCCTCCTTTCCGAATCTGAGTGGGGATTGATGCAATGCCCATTAGATGTGCCTCTAATCCAATTTGGTAGACAGGTTAGGAGGCCTCGGAGATGGTTT
>CAYFGD010000047.1:0-9226 GCA_964342715.1 uncultured Candidatus Poseidoniales archaeon
GGATTCAACCAGCCATAACTTACTCTGTTGACGTCCTTGACTCGAGCATCACTGATCCAATGTGGGACGAAATTGACACTTTGCAAGTATCACTAATCAAGGCGTTTGCATACTCTAGTCCCGACTCAATACTAGCGCTAGGGGATGGTGAGAGTTACATTTGGGTCGTAGACTCAGCATTCAACGCCATGCCAAACCAGTTCTCACTTGAAGTCGGCATAGAGAGGGTATTCTTCAACGCCAGCGCAGTAATGCAGGACCTCATCCAGGCGATCCTGAATGTTTTCAACTCGAATTTTGATGGCACGGGCATGACTCTGATTGGGATATCTGCCCCCTATTCAATCTCCGTCGACTCAAGTGACATGGACACGTGTCCAGACAGGTACACACCAGACCAACTCCTTTTTCTCCCCTCCGAGGAGATTGACTGCGGCGTCTCAGTCGGTTTGGGGTATGGCCATTTCTCCCCTCCTGGTTCAGACGGAGTCAGAGACCTTTGGGAGCTTGCATACATCGACATAGATATCCACCCAAACAAGGACTCATTGGTGATTCCAGGGGACTTGGAACTCATTATCAGAACTGACAGCACAATTCCAGCGGCCGGGGGAATAGAGGGCGACAGAAGTCTTACCACTGTCGAGTACTTCGCTGATCGTAGAGCCGATTTGCACATCCATTTCTACGAGGACCGGTCGAACTCCCCTCCTGAGGATAATGACGGCTCTTTTGGAAACATCACAGAGTCTCTCGGCTGGTTGAGAGGAATGCCAGAGGGAACCATGTCCCCCGGAGAGATAACTAGAATCTTCAGGATGTTGGGTTCTGAAGACGAACCCGACTTGCCAGGGGCTAGGCCAAACCGTCTTGGAATGATACTAGGCATCAAAAATTTCTCCCGTGACACCAGTCCAAACGTCGACGACCCAACCCTTCCGGTTAACCCCGCATATCCCCCAGTCAGTATGATACTGCTTAGATCCGCTCAGACCATAGACTCTCTCGAGTACCAATCTTGGTTCCAGAGGGGGGGTCAATCTGATGATCACAGGAGAGTCAGCATCTCGTTGGACTCGATTCCTCCCGCATTGGTGTTGTTCGGCTCATTCGATGTGGGCGGCTCGGAGGGCGACGATACCGATCTCGATGATTCCGACAACATGGACTTCGTATCGAGAATCATGGACTCACTAATCCTCAATTTAGTCGATCTATACTTGGATGTCGGCTCGACCCTGAACGACATTCCTTCCACTGTGGTCGACGCGATAACGGGAGGAGTAGGTTCGGGTGGAGACCTGCAGGGCAGAGAATTCAATCTACTTATGCACGATCATTGGGGGGCTCAGAGGACTCCGACCACAATTTCCAGGATTGGGATGGAACTCGGGTCAAGTCAGCATCCTGTATTGGTCGGAGACCATCTTGTTCTAGCAAATGACAGATCCCTGACACAGGTAGTAGGAAGGTCTGGCGCCCTAGTCGAACCATTAGTCCCCATTGCAGCCAGCATAGGATTCAGTGGCCTTTCGGCATTCAGTTTGGACGATGATGACGAACTCGAGGAATTGACCGTTTACATCAGTACGGCTTCGCCTGAGAAATTCAATTTCATGTATCTTGAGCATGACGAGGGAACAATTTCCAACTCGTCCCACCAAGCGCTCTCAATTTCTGACATCCCGGACGAGATCAGCTTGTTCCTAACCACGGAAGACGCACAGTATTCAGCTTCGAGCTCCATAACCGAAATCACATATACCGGAATTGACAATGAACAGAGACAGGCAGTGAGGATTTCCGACTTCCCAGACCAATTCTCTTCTTCATTCGGGAGCTCATCAAGCTGGTCTTCAACGTCTTCGATCGGGAGCATCGAGGCCCAGATCACAAACTCTTCATCTCCCGAAACAATGGGGGGCGACCATTTTCTCTTCCATCATGATCCTAATGATGGGACCTCGACAATTTCATCTAGGATTTCAGGAATCTCTGAAGCTGGTTGGGAAGCTCCAGTAGAGGAGGGAGCTTCAGGTTCTGCAGGAAGGGGCACTGCTTCAATCTCGGCTTCTGGGGATAGGTCCCTCAGCATCAGTGTAGATCATGCTCCGACAACAGATGAGGACCAACTTTCGGCACTCGCAATAATCGATCCATTGCCCTCTTCCGTTTCGATAGAAATTCCCACTGGGACCGACTCCGGACCAACACTTGATGTCCCCGAACTAAACACCTCTTTGGGCCTTTCAGGACTAGCTTTCTTCCTCGGAGGATTCGCCGATCTAGGACGTTCGGTAAACTCCGTTCTCTCAGGAATCACCACCGACATATCGACAGGATCGGGCGGAAGCAGTGGCGAGGAGGACTTCTCATTTGGAATGCAATTAGAGGCCGATGCACCATTCGACCTAATTGTCGAGTCTAGTCACGGCTCTGGAGATCTAGTATCCCCTCCTTGGGTTCATGGGGTGTCTTTCAACGCTGCATCATCAGGGATATCTGATGGCTTCCACCTCAGAACATGGCTTCCAGATCTGCCTCCTATTGTTGACATGTCGATATCAAGAACCTCGGGGATTGACACTGAAGATTGGGATATTAGACTGGGTTTGGATGGTTGGATTCCAGCACATAGCGAGCTGATGATTTATGCCCAGGGAATAAATGGACAGGATCTATTCATGACCCTAAATGGCCTTGAGGTAGGCGTGGAAACTGGACTATTAGTTGAATCAACATTCGAATTCAAGACTGTTGCTGGAATTACAGAAGTCTCTACCTCTACTCACTATTCAATGACAGACAGACTTGATTGGGTTCATGCCCTCCTGATCAATAGAGAAGCGGGAAGTAGGACAGAGATCATGATCGACGAGATACCCGAGACCGTCGATTTCACGGCGAGCCTAGGTACTGCAGTATCTATTGACATGACAGTCCCAGACGTATATCTCAGGGAGGGCATAGGCATCGAATCGATGATGATGCAACAGATGCAATGGCTCGACTCATCATGGTGGCCTGCGACAGTCTTCCTCACAGATTTGCCCGGATCAATCAACCTCACCACCGAACCAGACCCTAATTTTGACATTACCAAAAGCCTGGCCTTCCAGGGGATGCCAATACTCGACTTCAGTGCTTCTAGTGAGGGAATGTCTCTCTATATTGAGGCATTTGGAAGAGCAATAAATACCCGAGGAGACACAATACTCCTGGCCGAGGGGATGACGGACAGTTTGGTAATCAGGCCAACTGATGAATACGGACTAGAGGTCAGATCGGGAGGGGACGGTGTTGACAGGATATACATCAGGTCCAGTAATATCCCAGCTACACCCCCCGTAACAATGGAGGAGATGGAGGCTCTAGGTGAGGACCTAAAGAGTGCCACGATCCATGTACACGAAATTGGAAGAGTGTACGGCATAATCGAGGTCTCCGACGTTCAAGGAGGAAGAATCATCGTTTCAGCACGGGCATCAGCTGAATTAGGGGGCCAGATTTTTGACTTGAGAGGAGTCCTGTTAGACGCTCAAACAACCTCTGGCGTTCCAACTGCCACGACACTGGGCGTGAACGGCCTCGCCTCCGACCTGTCTCTACTAAACATGATCCCAGGCTTCGATGGGCCAACCCATCACATTATGGTGGTAGAGCCAATATCATCAGGCATTCTGACCCTAGTTGCAACTTTCATGGGAGGTGACTGAATGGGTCTTCTGGAGAGGATAAGATCAAGGGAGGAGCCAGAGGAGTCTCCAGAGGAAGAAATCGCTCACGAGGCCCTAGAGTACATTGAAGAAAAACTGAGCCGAGTCTCGCCTACTAGGGTCCTGTTCGCCTCCATAGCCGCATTGCTGATGATTTCTGCCACACTGGTTGTCGTTGCATGGGTCGTCCCGTACGACAGAGTTTCAGTAGACGTGGTCTACAGGCAGGGTGCAGCTGGCCACGTTGTATTGGCTCAGATAAACAACGAGGGGAGCAGATCGATAGAGGAGGTTTCTCTGGACATTAGATTCCTGGACTCAGACGGAATTGTCGAGATAGACCGCGCCCACTTCGACACAGAGGTCATTACCGCACACACCTCAGTGGCGGGCGACGACCTGGAACTTGTCGTGCCTGGAGTTTCCGTGTGGGATAACTACACTATCGAGATCATTCTCAGCTATGACAACTACCGAAACGGCGTATATGTGAAGGAGCCCTACTCCGTAGGAGAGTGGACAATGGAACTCTTCAAGGTAAAATCCCCGTTCAAAATTCTCTGAACAAGATGACTGAAGTATAGTTCAGATAACCCATATGCTCAAAATGGTCCCGACAGAGGATGGTTACAATGAACCAGCGCGTGACCCTTCTTGTTCTCGGAATACTCATGCTATCCTACGCCCCATCCATGGGCCTTGTGTCGGACAGCTCGATGGATCATCAGGAAGAATTGAACACGGATCTAGGGAGGGTTGAAATTTCTCCAGATCCAAATAGCATCAGGGATCTTGGTCAGCCGACTGTTTACGATGGGATGGAGGATGTAAGAGGGGTTACCGCCGACAGTGTTATTGGCATTTACACAGAATCTGGCCTCATTCCAAGGATATCTATGGATTCTCAAATCGCAGTGCCGCGCTCCGACCTAGTAATGGCCCTTATTGATGGAGAAGTGGGCCTTTGGGATGCCAGAGTTGAGATTTCGCAAATAGAAGGCGTGGAAATAAGATCCACTATACCTCCCTCCGGATTTTTGATTCAAGGTTCTCACGAATCATTGGATTCCTTGATCACTACGAACTCGGTTGTAGCAATTCATGACGTACCGTCAGGACTCCTCGTCCACAACTCCATGATGCATCTCATTGAGGGAGATGAGATACAAGTCGAGGTTATTGGCTGGAAGAATGAACAGTTGGTAAGGCAGGATGAACCCGGACTCGGACTACAAGACTCCCTCAATCTTGCAGCTTCGAAGTGGCTAGAAGACCCATGGTCCCCCGAAGCGGGGAGATTCTGGGGCAAACTCTCCACTCGGGACCTACCCTCTCTCCTTTCCCACCCCTCTGTGGCATATGTCGCCCCCCAACCTGTATTGGTCCTACACAACGATCAGGCAAGGTCAAACATGGGGATAAACACCGTTGATAACGCGTTCATATCAGAACTCAACGGCAGCGGTCAGACCGTTGCCGTCGGGGACTCTGGATTAGATGGTGACCATGGCGACTTCACTGGTAGGATCTCCGGATTAACCTCAGTAACCCCAGGTGACTCGTCAACAGCCGACCCTAGCTCGGGCCATGGAACCCATGTTGCATGCACCGTGCTTGGCTCAGGCTTCAGGAGTAGCGGAGGGTACAAGGGGATGGCCCCTGAGGCAAACCTATACTTTCAGGCAATGGAGGATGACGACTCTGGAGCTCTCTACAGCTACGGAATAAACTCCATGCTAAACTCAGCCTACAACGCTGGTGCGAGGATTCACACTAACAGTTGGGGAGCAGGTAGTGGCTTCGGTAGCTATTCGACACAGTCCGAGGATGCAGATGACAGGACTTCCACATGGGACCAGTATTGGTCATATGACGGCATGACGGTATTATTTGCAGCCGGCAATGAGAGGGATGATGGAGTATCTCCCCCGGGGACTGCGAAGAACGTAATCACAATTGGCGGTCATAAGAATAGGTACAGCGGCGCTCCTGATGAAATGTATTACTGGAGCAGCAGGGGGCCAACTGACGATGGCAGGATAAAGCCTGATCTAGTTGCTCCGGGCGACTATGTACGCTCGTGCAAAGCACAGGAGGCGTCGGATGCACAAGGATCGTGGGACAATACTTGGTATCTCGAGTACAGTGGTACTTCGATGGCAACACCAGCAGCAGCTGGGGCTTCTGCCTTAGTCAGGGAGTACCTCACAGAGGTAATTGGTCGTCAGGCACCCCAGGGAGCACTCGTTAAGGGACTACTGATACTAGGAGCCAAGGATATGGGTACTCGCGACATCCCCAACGAAGACGAGGGATGGGGCCGACTAAACCTAGTCAATTCCCTAATTGCCGATGGAGAAGTCGCCATTTTCGTCGATGACAGATCCCGAATAAGGAGCGGCCAGACTGTAGAGTACACCTTCGATGTGACTTCCCCAGGCCATGAATTCAAGGCAGTACTTACATGGTCTGACTACCCTGGATCGACCAGTTCTTCCACTCAGCTGAGGAACGATTTAGATCTTGAATTGGTCTCTCCGAGTGGACAGTCATACAAGGGCAACGTGTTCACCAATGGAAGGTCAATCACTGGAGGAACCAAGGACTCAGTAAACAATGTCGAAGTCATAGCCCTCGACAGTGCGGCCCAAGGGACATGGACATTGAGGGTCAGGGACGCCCAACATGGAGGGTCCAGAACATGGCAGCCATTCTCCTTGGCGGTGAGGGGATTCAACGTCAATGACCTAAACCCAGATCCAACATTCGTAGCAGACTCATTTGAGGTCTCCACACCAATCCCTCAGGTTGGCGAGCAGGTAGAGGTCAGTGTTTCAGTGAAGAATCTAGGTGCCGGAACGGTGTCTGATTTACCAGTCCTTGCTAGAGTCGATAGCGCACTTCTCGGAGAGGAACTAGTTACCCTCTCACCGGGTGAGACCGAGGAAATAACATGGCAATGGACCCCTAGTGAGGAGGGCGACGCCTCCTTCGAATTCTTCATCGATCCAAACGATGTGATAGAGGAGCTTTCCGAGTCAAACAACTATCTTGGTGAGATTCTAATCGTCAGTGCCCCCGGAGTAAGGGTGACAGCCGATTCTGAATTGATATCCCTCTCAGATCCAACTTCAACAACGACTACATGGGACCTCACCCTCACAAACACAGCCCTTTTCGAGACCAACGCCTCGATTAGCGCATCACCTCCTGTAAGGGTTCAGGACGGTATGGAATTTGGATGGTTCCAGTCATTCACATCAAACACATTCAACCTGATGCCAACCGAGTCCGTATCTGTTGGAATGACGATGGTTCACCCAGCACCACCCCCTCCCGGTACTTACTCAATGACTGTCACTGGGTATGATATAGAGAATGACATTGAATCTGAGTTAGCTTTAATTTTCGATGTTCCAGTGTTGGGAGACGCTGATATCCAGATCCTGAATGAACAGATACTGGTTAGCCCGTTAGTACCTACCCATACGCAGATTTCAGTAGTTAATGGCGGAAATGGCGCCCAGTCTTACGACGTTGAATTAGTGTCCCCTGCAGGATGGCACCTAGGTCTGGATGACATTGGGGCATTTGAGGGGTCATCACACGGATCCACGGGAACTCTCCAGAAAGACTCCAACAAAATCGTCGACATCACAATCAACCCACCAGGTGCGATGATTCCAGCCGGCTCTACATATGAGGCTGCCATTATTGTCCACTCGCGCGTAGGATCCGACTCCTGGACCCAGGATATATTCCTAGTCGTGGACTCAGTGGATGAGGTGTCAACAACACCAATTTCTGGTGGCGTCGAGAACCAAGTATCCCCCGACGCCCTTCTAGAGATTCCAATCTCTTTCAACAATATGGGCAACAGAGAATTGGTTCTCCAACCATACATGATGTCGATACCCGGTGGCTGGGCAGTTTCGGGCACCCTCTCGACAATTACAGTGCCAGCCGGACAGACTGCAGATTGGACAATGTCAATTCAAGGAAATGGAGTCGCAGTTAGTGGCCTATTGGAGATGAGATTCGCAACCGAGGATGGATTTAGAATTGACTGGAATCGCACATTGGACGTACTTTCAGCAGCCTCTCCCAGAATCTCATTCCACCAGATAGACCTTCCAGACGGAACTTCATCTGACACCGTCCTCGGTGTTCCAGATCACCCGGTTGGACTCCCAGGGTTTGATTTGACTTGGATGGTTTGGAATGAGGGTTCGGGAACATGGAGGCCGAGCACCCATCTCGAGGTTCCGAACGATGAGTGGTCTTCAACCTGCACGGGCCCGACCTCACTTTCACCGGGGGCGACGTCTACAGTTTCATGCCTAGTCACAATTCCAATATCAGAACAGGCAGGATCGGAGCCTGAAATCACTCTTGTCATGGAGGGAGAGGGAATTGAGATTAGGGATACACAGTCACTACTTGTCGAATCGGCACCGAGGATTGTTTGGGCATTGAATTCAGATCCTCTGGCCCATGAGGGCTACTCTGCAACATTCAGACTAGACGTGACGAACACTGGAAATACCGATATTTCCCACACTCTCCAGATCGACGCCCCATCCAAGTGGAATGCACATGTTGTAGATGGTGTGAGGATAATACTGGCACCAGGGGAGTCGAGGAGCGTAATTTTGGACTTCATTCCGAATAATGGTGAAGATGGAAGCATAACCCTGACATTAGCAGGTGCCGAGAGCATGGAGGGGGGAATATTCGAGATTGACGTTGACGTCAAGCCGTCCGTGGGTGGAGGGGACGGTTTGGGCAGCCTGATGCCCGTACTCGTCCTAGCACTCATTGTGGCATTGCTAGTTGGAATAGGCACGTTCGTCTATGTCAGGACCGATGGCAATCCAGCTTCTTTGTTCGACAACGAGAAGGTTAACAGGGCAGTTCAGAAGATAGCCCCAAAGGTCGAGGAGAAGGAGACCAGTGGAATTCCATGCTGGCTTTGCAGTATCGATGTAATAGTGGGTGAAGCTTGGGCCTGTTCCTCTTGCGGTGCTAGGTATCACAAGGCAGGTCAGATTTCTGGCTGCGACATCATGAATTCGGGCAGATGCATGCATTGCGACGCTGAATCGGATGAGTTGGTTGAAGCCTGATAAGCGCGACCCTAAGGGGTCGCGTGGTGCGAAGCCCTTAGAGGGACGGTCTAGTGCGAAATACGATGAAGCCGAGCAATTCAGCCAGTCTGATAGTCGCGCTCCTCGTTCTTGGCATCGCATCTCCGCTGGTTTCAGCGGATGTCGACATATCTGTTTCGGCCAATCCAATGACTGCTGAGGCAACCACAGATGATGCGGCCGAGTATGACATCGTGATACAGAATTCCGGTGACGATGATGCCTTGGTATCTCTAAGCACGCAGCAGGGAAATGACTGCGGTGGATTCACATCAACTTTGGAGACTACCACGATAACAGTGGACTCGGGCTCGTCAGAGACAGTGAAACTCACGGTCTCAGTCTCCGATCAAGCCAATGGTG
>CAYFGD010000048.1:0-8828 GCA_964342715.1 uncultured Candidatus Poseidoniales archaeon
CCCGCAAAGCCTCCTCCCCAAGAAGCCTAGCGTCGCTAAACCCCCCTTTTCCAATTCTCTACATCCGATGCCATCAAGCGCGAAAAGCCCTCCGAACGACCATGGATGAGGGAAACCCCCTGCCAACCCCCTACGGCGAAGGCAGTGGTTTCGTACCTGCGAACGAGAGGGCACTGTCTCGGGCGATCGCAAGGAGAGATGCGGGCAGGAGGTTTTGGATATGGGCGTCAATGCTTTGGCCAACACCAGGAATCAGGATGATGCTATCGGCGGTGGCCACCATTTCTTCTGCCATACTGTTGGTAGGCTGGAGGTACTCTTCGATCGAACTCTCCATATTCAGCTTCGTCGCACTATCGGTAATGTATGTCCCAACCAATCTAGCCGCTTGGTACTCATCTATGGTGGCGAGGGACAGGCTTAGCCTCCGTGTCGAGGGACACACCTCAAAGGGCTCTTACCCCGGCTCAGAAAGAATCCTCAACACCCTGAGAGATCGAGTTGTCAGAGAGAGAATCAGAATCTTCTCAGCGATGCTTGCAGTTTTCTCACTCAACGCCGTTTGGAGCTTCAACCCCGGGGAGGTTCTAGCCCCCTCCCTCCTCGCCGCCGCAGTTTTTTGTGGTTCAGTATGCGTACTTAACTCACTAATCCTAGAAGGGTCAATTCCAATGCGTGCGAATGAATTCACACTGCTATCCCTCCACGCTCCAACATTGCACGACAGCACTCTAGACTCGGTACTTTCCGACCTCCTGAAAGCCCACTTGGATCCACAGACTGCTGGAGAATGGGATGAGTGGCTGGACTCGTTGGAAGTATCGGTTCGGACCGGCCAAACGCCGGTTTCGGCCATCGAGCACACCCTTCAGGCCATACATCTGGAGCATAGGGGGATAATCGATCAGGAGGGACTTCGCTCAGAGGTAAGGACAGTGTTCAAGGTCGCAGCAACAGACTCCCTGTTCAATCCCGAATCGAAGTTCAACATTTCTTCCCTCAGAACCCTTTTGGCCCACACTCGTGCATGGGGCCCCGGGATGTTCAGGCTCATCGACAGACTGCAGGAGTCTCTAGCAGGCGACGCCTCATCTGCACCCGAGCCATGGAGACTCGACCTCGACCTCCCTCCTAGGTGCTCCGAAGGACAGGGGGACCTTTTCGTCATGCTTCACAATCATACAGGCAGTGATGCGACAGTTGAACTAGATATTCTGGCCGCCCAAGGGGAACCAGCGTATCAAAGCCTCAGAATCAAGGCACCATCATCGAGAAGGGAGGCATCTCTAGGGCCCGAAGGGGTCGCATCTCTAGGCCGACTACTCGACAAGGCCGTCGTATTGTGGGTAGGACTAGCATGGCCCGATTCGGAATATGGGCCACACCCCGTCCAAATCATCCTGAAGGGTGAATCAGGCGAGACCCTGTCATCTACAATCGTGCAGACAACGCTTTCTTCCGGAGTGAATCCAGAGAGCGCTGCGGCTAGGATGACAGACGCCGCCGAGGCCGTAAGAAGGATAGCGATACCTCTTGGAGAGTGACTCTTCAGTCTGGCCTCCGAAGCGTCACGTTCATGACACGCCCCCGACTGGGCAACCCCGGTTACTATGGAGTCGTGGCCCGTCATCGTACTCGGCAGAGGTCCCGCGGCTCTCAGAGCGGCAATATCTGCAGCCGACGCCGGATCCAGACCGATAATTATCGACGCCGGATCAATAGGCTCGGGGTCCGGCACCGCACCCCTTTCCGGATTGGCCGCATCGGTAAGCGAAACATCTCCCTCATCACACATAGACGATACAATTTCTGCGGGTGGTGAAAACACCGACAGGGAGGCAGCCGCTAGGATTTGCGATCAAGCCGTAGCCATACTCGCAGAGCTAGAGAGATGGGGCCTAGTGTTGAGGAGGGACGATAGCGAGCTACCACATCTCTCTGAGGTCGAGGGCCACAGCGTCCCAAGATTGGCCGGCTGCGGTGATAGCACAATGAGGGAAGTGACTAGGATTCTTGAGGAGCAGACCATCAAGAGGGGCATTACTAGGAGGGCCGACCTTCTCCCTATCTCCCTCGTTATGGACAATAACCAGACCAGGGGGGTTGTTGTACTTGAAATAGAGTCAGGAGAAGTCATAGGAATACAGGCCAAGGCCGTGATATTAGCTACGGACGGCTATCAGGGCTTATGGTCAAACCCAGCGAATGGAGCAGGGACCGGAGTTGCCATATCAGCAGGCTCGGGAATTTCCCTAAGGGGCATGGAAAACGCCCCAATGCACGCCTTGACCGTGAGCGGAACAGACCTTTCCATACCCATGGGGGTGCTAGGTTCGGGCGGCAGAATAAGGATGGAGACGGGCGAGGACACAGACTCAGAGGCAGTTCTGTCTGGAGAGAACTGCGTTCTAGATCTCAGGGCAATGGAGAAGGAGTCATCAGAATGGTTCTCCCAAACAGCATCTAGAGTTAGGGACAGGACAGGATTCGACATCTCATCACAGGTTCTCCCCCTCTCTCCTAGCGTTTCTGCAACCATAGGAGGAGTTCCCGTAGATGAAAATGGAAGGGCGGTTTTCAAGGAAGGGAAGATGTGGTACACCGGCCTATATGCAGCAGGCCGATCTTGTCACACAGGGATGCATGGCTCCAGGCCCTTACCAGGAAACGTACTACTTGAAGACCTAGTCACCGGAAAGGCCGCGGGCTCCCACGCTGCAACATGGGCTTCAGAATCTCCTTTTGGAGGGGCAGATGAAGTCTCTTCAGCGGAGTTGGCAGCAAAGAAAAAAATAGACTCAATGTTTGGAAGCGAAGGAAGCCCGGTTGGCCAAGTGACCAGGGCCCTCTCTTCCGCAATGTCGAACATAGATGGGACCCGGGAGGACTCGGCCATGGCCGTTGCCTTAGCTGGGATTAACGAGATTAGCAACGCAGGAATAAGGGTGACAGACCCCTCTAGGTCTATGAATACGGAACTGGTTTCCGCAATACAACTTGATGGCCTTCTAACTATAGCGAAAAACATCGCGGACTCGTAGGTGTATCGATGAGCAACGAAAAGACAATTTTCACGAGGATCATTGAAGGCGACATACCGTCCCACAAACTGTTTGAGGACGAGAAAGTAATCGCCATACTCGACATTCAGCCACTAACTAGGGGCCACACATTGGTGGTACCAAAGGAGCCGGCCACCTCGATGGACCAACTCAGCCCTGAGTCCGCCTCGGCGTTGGGCCGATCACTTCCTGCAATATGCCGTGCAGTGTTGGATGTCACCGGCGCGACCGCCTACAATCTCGTCCAAAACAACGGCCATGAGGCCGGCATGTCAATCTCACACGTCCACATACACATCATACCAAGGTATCCCGACTCGACCCATTCTTTCCTCTGGGAGCATGGCGAGATAGATCACCAAGACGCCTCGGAACTCGCAAAAGCCATCTCAGCTGCATTGGAGTAGAATCGGTGCTTTCTCAACCACGACCCCTTCTGAGGTACACGTGGAAGACGCCCAAGAGGCCCCCGACCTCGATCCCGCGCTGTCAAGCGGAGCGATGAATCTCAATCCCAGGAAACTCGAGAGGGTACCTTGGGACCATAGTGGGAGACACCCCGGGAATCGACCATTTTGGACCATTATTCTTTGGGCGGTCGACATCGCATGGGCGATAATTTTCAGGAGGTCCTACATCGACCCAACCCCTGAAAACGAGGGCGGCGCAGTATTCGCCTCAATACACATCAACGGCCTCGTCGATCCACTGGCCATAGTGAAATCTCAGAGAACGCCCTTCGTAAGCATAGGCCGGCACGACATAATGACGATGCCAGTCATCGGCTGGATGACAAGGAGGATGGGTTCCCAGCCAGTGATTAGGAGAGCCGAACTTAGAGGGGGCGTGAGCGACCCCGAATTCGCCGCCCGAATTAACCAAAGAAGCATGCTAACCATGGCGAATTGCATAGCCTCAGGACATCCCGCGGTAGTTATGCCAGAAGGAAAGTCCCATCAAGACTCCAAACTTCACGCACTCAGGACTGGAACTCTAAGATTCACTTTGAATGCAGCTAGCATAGCGCATTCTAGAGGGCTCCCCATGCCTGTGATTCAACCCGTGGGGTTACACTACCGATGTCACCATTGGTTCCGTACCGAGGCATATATCGAATTCGGCGAACCGATTAACATACCGCTCGTGGATGACCAACTACACAACTCCAAACTAGTTGACGGGGTGTGGACAGAGCCCCCTGCGGAACAGGTGATACCCCTCCGAGACGAACTCTATGAGAAACTCTCCGCGATCACTCCGAACTCCCCGGACTGGGAAACCTACAGAGCGTGGCACCTCCTTGGCCACCTATCAGCGATAAAGGAGGGAAGGAAACTGTCCTCCTACAGGCAAGAGGTCCTGGCCGCACGGGAAATCAGAGACTCAAATCCACCTGAGGCATTACTTGAGGCCGCCATAGAGGCGGCAGAAATACTGCATTCAGCGAACCTGGACGCCACAGTATTAGACGAAAACGCCAAAGTGGACCGTAGGAAACCACTCGCAAAGGGCTTAGTAGGCGCATTATTGATGGCCGTGACAGCACCGATAGTTGTTATTTCCTCAGGGCTCCAAACACTAGCTGGTTGGTATCAGGGAAACAATTCCGACGAAGGAATTGACGCTAGAACCACTCATCATATGATCGGAGCCGTCTTTTCTCCGCTGCTTTTCTGGCCCATCGCTTCTCTAGTATTCACAATCCTGTTTTCATTGTCAAACCCACTTACTGAATTCGCTTTCGCCTTCATGTCCATATTGGCGTCAAATTTCATTTTCCTAAGGGGGTATGATTGGTGGGTCGACTTCCGAACCTCGCTAAGGTGCGCAATTCTCGCCCGCTCCGATAGTGGAAAGAGGCTCGAGGAACTCATCACAGAGATAGAACCCACACTAGTCGTTCTCAAATAGGGCCTACCGCCCCAAAAGGGACGTGGACAGGACAGAGGCCGCGGGCGAAATAAGGGCTTGGCTTCAGAACGAGAGGCTGGAAGCCAGAGACGTCGAAGATCAACAGGCCTCCCTTCACCTTCATGTCAAATACCCCCCAACAAAGAGGGGGCATCTGTTCAACATCGTGATTCCCAAGAACAGAAACCTAGTCCTGATCTATTCGGTAACCAGGGTTGACGAGGGGCAACAGAGCGAGATGAAGGGGCTTTCTAATAGCCAGCCCGACGACTGGAAAGAATGGCTACATGAGACAAGACTCGACCTCACTAGGGCGGATCTAGACTGGGTCCTACATGTCGGCGGTAAATCAGACGGCGTTGCAGGCCCGCTTCAAGCATTCAACCTCTCGAGACCAATATGGTTGGACGGGCTATCTCAGAATGAATTCATGCACACGATGAGGAGGGTGTGGCTATCTAAGCTATCACTTATTCATAGAATCAAACATCACTTTGGAACAGGGACCGGCAAACCAGGGCCCGTGGATGACTGGGAGAAGAAGAAGTCAAGGAACGGTCCAAGAGCGCAAAAAAGGGCAGCAGAGCCAAGTCCAGTAGACATCGATGAGACAGGTGGCTTCGGTCGCGACTTTGATCCCGCAGATTGGGCCTGAAACAACATATCAGAGCATCTCACCCGATTTCTGGCAAGTGACCGCTGGCCGTCGGGGTTAAGTATTGAGAAAACCCCAACGTGGCTGTTACAGCATAGCTGGGTGAGTATGACATGGACAGAGCAAAGTCGAGAAGCAGCATAACAATGGTACTACTGATGGTCCTGAGCACGTTCGTGGGTTTGGGCACCCCCGCGGCCACAGCAAGCGAGATTGTGATGACCGACGCGATCGAAATCACCCCAGGCGGTACATTCAACGACAGGATGGTTGCAGTGGATGCTGATTCGTTGGGCAATACCCACTTTGTATGGAGCAGAAACACCCAGCACCTGTACTACAAGATGCTAGACGCTAGAGGGGAAGTACTGATCGACGATACACAGATTTCAGATCCTGGAGCCCACAGGGCCTGGCATCCAGATATCAGGGTAGATCACGCAGACATGGTGCACATCACTTGGACCGACAAGGCGGGCCAGTGGGCAATCATGTACACACTCCTAGACCCCTCTCTAGACGACCAAAGCGGGGATCAGACTACAGACGCGGCAATCTCGATAGTCGGCGACTACGAGGTGTCTCTGCATCAGCAGAATAGGGATTGGCCAGCCATAGATGTCGACTCCGAGAACGATGCCCACATAGTTTGGCAGGATTCCTACGAACCCCTCGACATGTTCTACCAGCAGCCACAGATATACTACAAGATGCTGGAGATAGACGTTCCAGCTAGAACAGCAATAGTGGCCATAGATGAAACCCTGCTAACCCCGATTATTGGCCACAAGGGGCACCCGGACGTCGCAGTAGACTTGGATGACTTCGTTCAGGTAGTCTGGGACGATACCAGAGGCGGCAAGGTGGAGATGGTGGCACCCATCGATACATCCGGTTCAATGAACGCGGAATGGGCAGACATGTGCGCAGTGTTCTATGGAGGCTACTTCGCTAGCGGAGGCTACTTCGAGGGCCTAAAGCCAATGCTCGTCAGGGCTAACATGACTGTCTATGAGACCCTCTACGCCCTTAGCGGCAATTGGCCCAGCGCCTCCCAGTCCGGCAATTGCGCGAATGCATACCAAACAGGCGGCTCCGGAAGCCAGGGTCCCAGAACAACCCCACTAGGACAATCCCCGGGCGACGACTCAGGAGGAATCAGGTACCTCACCGAGGTCGTGTACAATAACGGGGCAGTAAACCTCCCACAAGACGGCGGCTACTACAGTGAGTTCTGGGGGCCAGCATCCACATGGGCCTGCCTCTCATGGTACGACAACGCAGGGCAAGTTCCAGGCAACCCCCCCACCACTCTAGATCACAAGTGGAACCCCAACGCCACCAAGATAGTCATTCCAATTTCCGATGAGGGGCCATATGGAGGAGATCCAGCACAACAGTCAGACGATACACAGAGCATCAACGAGGCGCACGACTCTTGTGTACGAGCGGGAGTCATCCCAGTTCCACTAGTCGCAGCTGGTTTCGGCTCTGCATCCTCGGATGTCGGATCCCACATGATGGATCTAGCCGCATGCCCTAATGGATTCGTAAGTTTGAACGCCAGGTCCTGCCCTGGGACTACTACTAGGCTAACCCATGCGGGAGGTCAAATGTACAGTTTCCCAACATCGTCCCAGAACTCCGCGGAACTTCAGCTGATGGTCGAGGCACTGGTTTACCTTGCCACTAACAACTCGAGGGAGATTTTCATGTCCGTCTTGGACCCCAGAGCACTCCTGGAAAATCCATGGCCCGGCTGGACCAAGGGAGACTCTGGAACTGAGGTAGACACCACGGCTGACAGGTACATCCAGGACATTGGCCCCTCTTTGGACTACCAGGGCTACGGGCACCTAGTAGTGGTTAATGACACTAGAATCACACTGAACGACGCATTCAGCCTACACCCCGCTATAGCCGTAGACACTTCGGGGAACACCCACGTTTCTTGGATGGATGGTCGCGCATACGGTTTCGATATCGACGTCAACTACGAGGTGTATTACACTAGACTCAGGCTAAGAGGCGCTCAAGAATGGGACGGCGTTCCAGAGGGACTCCCCGCGTACGGAATTAAGCAAATCGCAGACGCAGCGATTTCTACAGTGGAGGGCCCCGAGGGAATAACCACGCAAAGGCCATTCGGCGCTAACTCCCACATGCCTGCAATACTTACTGACTCCTTCGATAACGTCCACCTCACATGGCTGGACAACGGCAATGAGTCCCAAGGCGAGACGGTAATGTACGCCAGACTAAATCACACACGCGATTCTCATCCGAACGGATTCCCAATGAACTCAATCGCCTCTTCTGTGCTTGACCCTTGGGAGAGGATTCCTGTAACTGAGTGGCAATCAGACAAGCTTGGCCCTAACTCGCCTGCGACACCAGATCTAGGGCAGCCCCCCGCCTTTGCAAATGACCTGGGGAGCGGCGCGCACGTAGCCTGGTCTGACAATTACAAATGCGAAGATACCAACAACGGTGGAAGATACACTCTCTGTTACGTCCACATCTTAACTGGGCTGGTTGAGGTTGCCCTAGGGGAGACAGAGACCTACTATCACACCATAGAACCAAGCGGCCAGACCATGTTCAACATGTCCATCTCAAACCCCACTCCTGGGCCAGTGGAACTCGTTTCTGACACCTTCTTCATATCAATGGAGGGGGTTCCAAACAACTGGAGCGCGACACTGTTCTTCTCAACCAACCACACCCCGATTTTCCCATCCACCCCCATATTCCTCCAGGGAGGGGAACTCGTCCCGATATACATGAGGGTGAGGGCGCCCACCATTTACCAAGCCAATGAGGACGAACTGGCGACAATCGTGATTTCCGCAGTGTCCGACAAGGATCCCGCGATCAGAGACGAACAAATCACACTGACTTTGATGGACGTTGTCCATGGCATAGAGCTTGACACCAGCCATTACCAAGCTGACGTAGAGCAAGGTCAGAACGCCGTATTCTCAATTTCGGTCACCAATACAGGCAACGTTTACGATACGTTCGCATTCTATGATCCGGCGACATTGGAAGGCCAAACTGAATGGGCATTACCGTTTGGCTGGGGAATCAGTTTCCCTACATCACTATCTCTGGACCCGGGCCAGTCAGTGACTAGGAATCTGCAGGTCAGCGTCCCTACATCACAAGAGCCAGGGACCTTCGTCATATACCTCAAGGGA
>CAYFGD010000049.1:0-8428 GCA_964342715.1 uncultured Candidatus Poseidoniales archaeon
CAACTCGATCGAGGTACGGAACCTCTGGGTCTTCCCCGCCGACCTCGACCTATCTGGAGTTGAGATAGACCTGGCGACCAGGATAGGCAGGGAGCATAGGCTCAGGCTCGCCCTTAGGGAGGCTACCGGCAAGTTCGACGTCGTAATCGTCGATACCCCTCCATCACTCGGACTCCTAACGATAAACGGGCTTTCTGCGGCCGAGTGGGTCCTGATCCCCATCCAGGCAGAGTTCTACTCTTTGGAGGGGATGAGCCAGCTCCTGGGACTGATCAGGAACGTCCAGGGAACGATCAACCCGAATCTCAAGCTGTTTGGTATTGCACTCACCCTCGTCCAGTCCAACAGCAGGCTCGGGGAGACTGTGGCGGAGCAGGCGAGGCGTCACTTCGGGGACAGGGTGTTCGAGACCGAGGTACCTAGGCTGGTCGCAATCGCAGAGGCGCCTCTCGAAGGCGCACCGATAGTGATAGCGAAGAAGCCGAACAAGTCCAATCCGGGTAGCTCCGTCTACTGGGAGCTCGCCAAAGAGGCGAATGAGAGGATAAATCGCATCATAGGAAGCTAGTCCTCTGAACCGACTCGCTCCATCGCAGACTGCCTAGCATCAAGCAGCGCAGACTCCCACTTCACCTTCAGCTCGGCTTTCAGAGACTTCAGGATCTCCTTAGTTTCCTTCTTTGTGAGGTCGCCCCTCTTCGATAGTTGCTCTTCTAGCTTTGATATCATCTCCGCCTCTCTTTCCTTGGCGAACTCTGCTACGGACTGCTCCATCTCGACCTCCATCTCGAGTGCGACTTCCTGTCTCCTGAGTGCGAGTGCGGCCTCCATGGTCTCCCTCTCTGAACGAAACCGCCTGTCGAGCTCCGATAGCGCGTTCCTCTCAGCCTCCTCCTCCAACGACTTCACCCTGACTTCGACGTCCGAGCGCATCTCGGCCTCCAGAGAATCCCTCTCATCGTCGAGCTGCTTCTGGAACCTCGCCTCGTGCTCCCTCCTGGATTCAGCGAGACGCTCCCTCATCTGGATCTCCTGCTCCAGCCGGAAAGCCTCGACTTTGCGGTGTATATGTGACTCGGATGACTCACGGAGGTCCATTTCGACCCTCCTCTGCATCCTCTCAGCCTCTTGGGACGCCTCAAGCTCGAGTCTCTCCTTCAGGAAGGCCTTCCTCCTGTCAAGCTCGACCTCCATCTCGTCCTTCAGTCGGCCCCTCAGCTTCGCTGTATGGGCCTCCAGCCTCCTGTCCCTCTCGAGGTCCAGTTGCTCCCTCAGTCGATTCTCCTCCCTCCTGAGGCGGTGTACCATCTCTTCCCTGAGCAAGCGCTCTTCTCTCTCGAGGGCCTCGCTCTCGAGCCGCTCCATCTCGTCCTCGAGCTCCGCCCTCAGGTCGGCCTCCAGTTGCTGAAGCTGCTCGTCGAACAGTATGTCGTACCCCTTCCTCATAGCCCCCTGCATCCCAGAGAGCCGCTCGGTCATCTCAGCGATCCTCATTCTCCTCTCTCTCCTGATGCCGCTACGGACCCTCGACTCCTCGTCTAGGAGGTCCCTTGCACGAGCCATCGACTCCATGCTGGGGGATGTTGCGAGGCGATGCTGAGCGCGAAGGGCCGCTAGCTCGTCGGCCCCCTCGACCTCGTCTTTGCTCGGCGACTTGCTCTCACTCATGGGTACCCATCCCCAGTCTGACGCTCGTTTCTCCCTATTTGAGGGAGGTGGGTCCCCGAAGGTCGTTAACAGCGGTTTTGAGGGTCGTGCCGTAGGCACGGCTCAGAAGGTCACGTTGAACGCTGCCTGGCATGCTGGGCAGTTCAGCTCCTTCGTCCCCGGCTTCGGCCTGATCCTGAGCTTGCTCTCGCATCCGGGACATTGAATTTCCACCTTGTTCACTTTCTCAGTGAGCCTGAACATCCCTGAGCAGGCCGCGCAGCTGATGTCCAGAGGGCGTTCTTCGCTCCCAGCTACCACGACCGTGTTGCAGTGTGGGCAGGGCAGGGTCTCGGACACAAGGGCATCCACGGTGGGCTGGTGGCTTACTCTGCAGACGGCGTCACAAACCTTGCACGCTATCTCTCCGAGTCCTTGGGGCAGCATGTGCCCGCAGTGGGCGCATTCTGCTAGTGGCGGAGCGTGCTTCGACTCAATCTCGACAACGTCCGTCATGTCCGTCCCTCAGGTATTCGATTTATCAAGCGGTCGCAGGGTGTTGCCTTCATTGTGCCCAATAAGGGCCCTAAACGCCTCGACCAAGTCTTCGCTTATGTCCTTCGAGAGATCTGTCACGGTCTTGAACCGCTGCATGCCAGTGCCCGACACCCACATACCGTTCAGAATGATTAGGAGTGCACTGGCCTCGTGCAGTGCTACGCCCACGGCAAGATTCAGCTCGGCCCCCAGAAGTACCGCAGTGACCAGTATGGCAGTCACCCCTACTGAGATGGCGATGTTTGCAAGAACAACGCTTCTGGTTCTCTTGGAGAGGGTAATCAGCCTAGACAGGGCCCGAGGATCGTCTCCCGGTATCAGCACGTCAGCAGCATCTAGGTTGACCTGCTCGCCGCTACCAACCGCAACCCCAACATCAGCGGCCGCCAAGGCCCCCGCATCGTTGAAGCCGTCCCCTGCCATCAGGGTCTTGCCAACCTTCGACTTCTCCGAGACCCACGCTGCCTTGCCCTCTGGATCAACGCCCCCTCTGCAGGAATCTGAAGCTATGCCGAACCTGCTTGCGAAGGCCTCGACGCTACCCTGTTCATCACCGCTCAGTATTTCGACGGTTACACCGCTCTTCTCCAAGTCAGCCAGCATCTCCTCTACACCATCACGGGCATCATCATGTGAGAAGCCGAAAGATGCGATCCCCCTCCCCTCTAGGGCGAGAACACTTGAACCGAAGCCCGACTTCCTGTATTCTGCTAGGGAGGAGTCTAACTCGTCAGGTATATCGACACCTTCCGAAATAAGCCAATCTACCCGACCGAACATCAATTTCTGCCCCCTCAGAGAACCAGAGACTCCTGCCTCTCCATCTGATATGTTGGAGATGTTAGTGGGAGCTACGGACCTCCTCTGCGCCTCTCCAAGTATGGTTCTCGCATAGGGGTGATTGGACCTCATCTCCAGGCCGGCGGCCATTCTCAGTACGCTGTCTTCAGTTTCATCCTCTGCCACAGTGATTCCTGTCAGGACCGGGCGACCGCTAGTCAGGGTTCCAGTCTTGTCCAACAGTGCTACATTAACCGCTGCTGCGGCCTCCAGAACGTCTCCTCCTCTGGCGATGAGGCCAGTTGAAGAAGCTGATGTAAGAGCGGCTGCATGGGGGATCGGCGAGGCAAGCAATAGGGAGCAGGGGCACGAAACCACCCAAAGCAGGAGAGTCGTCATCAGAGCCTCATCTGTTCTCCCGTGCACAAGGAATGACAGTACTGGGGAGAGTACCAGAACCATGGGGACCCAGAATTTTGTGAAGGTCTCTATCGAGGTATGGGTCCTTGTGGGCTTGTCCCTGTACTGTCTGACCAGATCAACAAGGCTCGATAGCCTGGTTTCATCGCCGCTTGCCTCCGCCCTCAGAATGACAGGACCTCTGACGAGTGTCAGGCCAGCCTCAACCAAGTCCCCCTCCCTGATCGAGACTGGAACCGGCTCGCCGGTCAGTGGGGCCTTGTCGAGTGATCCGGCACCCTCTACTACGATTCCGTCGACTGGGACGGTCTCCCCAGATCTAACTTCGACCAGATCGCCGTTGTTTATTGCCTGTACAGGAGTAATCTCGTCATCGTAGCAATCGTCCGGTTGGGCACAAGACTGTATTACTTCGACCCCACTGTCGCCATTCTCGGCGCCTTTGGAGGACTCGGCTAGCCTAGCCCCCCGAGGAATCCTGTCCAAGCCACCTTGCATCGTCTCTCTCGCCCTTACCAGTGCCCTGTCTTCAAGGTGAGATGCGAAGGACTCCAGTCCCACTACCATCAGTGCCTCTGACCACTCTCCCAGAAGAACGGCCCCGAAAACAGCCAGTGATGTCAGAACTTGGAACCCCATGACTCTGTTCTGGATGCTCGCCAGTGCCTCTTGGAACATCTTGAATCCACAAATTGTGACTCCAAGGAAACCGATTATCGATGAAAGGACGCCTGGAAGCCCACTCCCGTCGACTATCAGTATTGCGAGGGTCAGGGGAATGGTCATCACTGCTGTGATTAGCTTGACTTGGTCATCTCTTAGCCTGTTTATGGTAGAAGGCTCGAATCTAGCTTCACTGCCCAGGACGCCCGACATCATCGACTCCACGACGCTTCTGAGCCTCTCATCCTCTATCCAGATGCTCTGGACCTCTATCCTGCCCTCGTCCATCCTGACCCCGAGGACTCCAGGGATTCCCAGTAACTCGTCTCTCAGTCCCTTACGGTCCTTGCCGATCCTGCTCGCCGCCCCCCTTGGTGTGATACCAACCACCTGGGTCCACCCCATCTCTGGAGCATGTCCCAGACTCTCAAGAATCGAAGAGGCCCTAGATATCCTGCCTCTGGAAACATCCAAGCCGACTCTAGCGGTTCCCTCTGTAACTGAGATCTTGCAAGACTCCACTCCGTGAATTCTGCTGACCGCCTTGGTCGCCTTCATAGCGCAGTCCGGACAGTCCATGCCTCTGATTTTCCATTCGAAGTAATGGACCCCGTCAGGCGCCAACATGGAGTATCCATCGACCTCCTCCATGTACGCCGGACACCGGGGAATGCCTTGAATCTGATTAGTCAAACTGCGATGGAGTCATCAGGGCGGTACCATTCCGTCAACCATGGTCGAGCTACCGGAGGACGGCGATTGGGACATGCTGGTATTCGATGTCGACGGCACCCTTCTTGACGCAGAGGGAATGATTCCTGAGACAATTTCACTCGTCAGGGAGTTGGAAAGGAAGGGCATGATCGTGTCATTAGCCTCCGGACGAACCCTACCAAACCTCACACCAATCCACCAATCACTGGCTATTTCCGGGTTCATCGTGGGGGAGAATGGGGGAATAGTGTGGGACTCCTACCAAGGACACCCGATTAGGGCTCTAGCAGACGGCTCCAGGCCACGTGAGGCTGCGCAGTGGCTTGGTACCCAGATCGAGGGACTTAACCCCGAAGGAATAGAGTCCAATCGCTGGAGAGAGACGGAGTGGTGCCTCATCGACGTGGGCGACTGGGAGCAAGTTAGGGATGCTATAGCAAGCTCCGAGTGGTCCGATGTCTCAGTTGTCCCTACTGGATTCGCGGTCCATCTGACTGTTCCAGGGCATGACAAGTCTTCCGGATTGAAGTTCGCTTTCGAGCAGAGGGGTATAGACCCGAAGAGGGTCATCGCTTGTGGTGATGCCCCGAATGACATTCCTATGTTCAACATGGTGGATTGCGGAGTTAGCGTAAATTCGGCTTACCCTGACGTACTCGAGGCGGCTGACGCAGTGACTGAGGCCCATGGAAAGGAAGGATCGTTAGAACTTCTCAGGGCCCTTATTGACAGGTTATGAATGATTTTGGTGCAGGCGGCAGGATTCGAACCTGCGAAGCGCTATGCAGAGGATCTTGAGCCCTCCCCCTTTGACCACTCGGGTACACCTGCGGAGATTGCGAGCGTAATCACCCTCTTGATACTCGCGCCTCCGCACATCCGCACCAAATGCAGGAGGAATTGTTCAAGAGTCTCCTTGCATGCACTCGCTCCGGGTGTCCGGCATGGATGGCGATAATGATATTCCAAGGCTGAACTCACATCAGCTTGTAGCCGTTGATAAGGCCCTGATGGAGATTAGCCGTAAACAGAGATCCTCGGCAATCCCAGTAGAATTGCCAATGCCAAACTTCTGGGCTGCAGTGGGGCAGTTGGTGAGCCATCTCGAGTCGGAGCTCGCCGAGACCATGAGGACCGAGGGCCCTACTGCAAAGGCCCAACTGCAAACCCGCAAGCTCGGAGTGACACGAACTCAGGTGAGCGACCTTACTAGACTACGACTCAACGCTTTCACCCAGCATGCAATCCTCTCTAACCTACTGCGCGCTCCCGAAGGGGACTCCATGTCAGAGGACATAGGCCCGGGGGTAATAGAGTGGGAGAGGCACGATCCGTCGGAGAGGGCATTCTATTCCGGCATAGGCCATTTGGTTGACAAGTACAAGCATGAGGTATCGCTAAACTCTCTGCTGCGAAGCTCATGGGAGGACCCTCCAAATCCCCCGGAGACTCCCTCCCACACAGCACCATTGACCGATTTCTCCCCCGGGGAGAATAAACCAGATGATCCTGAAGACAAGACCTCTCAAATGCCTCAGGAGCCCACGCACTGGGAGGATCCAGACTACGATGAGGAGGACAGGATAAGGGAGATCGATGCTTTCCCTGGGATGGGAACCGGAGCAGCCCCCCCAGCTGAGCCAGCTCCGGTTCAGCCAGTGAGTGACATGAGGAGAATACTAGTTCTCCAAGACATGTCTGAGCCAATCGTGGCAGAGGACGGTTCAGAGATTACCCTCAGTGCTGGGGACATAGAGAACTGCCCATCCATAATCGCTGAAACCCTCATAGCCGCAGGTTTGGCGGAAGCCGCCGATCTCTAACTCTCTCGGAATGACTTAGAGTCGCCATCTCCGAGTGGTGTATATCAGAGGTGATCCATTGGGCAAGACGATTACAAAGAAACAGATCAGCAGCATGAGGAAGGCGTTCAAGGACGATCCAACGGCAAAGATAGCACAGAATGCAGTTACCAGCAATGCCCTATCAGATGTGGCACTACGTCGCGATTTGGTCCAGGAAATGGACTCCACTTTCAGCACAAAACTGGACGATTGGAAGGTTACTAACCAGAAGAGCAGCGGCAGATGCTGGCTTTTCGCGACACTGAATCTCTTCAGGCCTGGAACAATGAAGAAGATGAACATCAAGAATTTCGAGTTTAGCCAGTCACATATCCACTTCTGGGACAAGTTCGAGCGCTCGAACCACTTCCTCGAAGCTATAATTGAAACCTCGGACAGACCAGTTGACGACCGAACCATCCACTTCCTTCTCTCTGACCCCATAGGGGACGGCGGCCAGTGGAATATGGCGACGAACCTTATTCGGAAGCACGGACTGGTCCCTAAGTCGGCCTATCCCGAGTCCAAGAGCAGCAGTGCTACGAGGTGGATGAATGCCATCCTGAAGGATATTCTGAGGAGCTCGGCAAGCGAACTCAGGGCAATAATCGACTCTGGTGGAAGCAAATCGGATGCCAGGGAGCACAAGGAGAAGAGGATTCAGGACATATGGAGGGTACTATGCATTCACCTAGGCACTCCTCCCGAGAAGTTTGATCTTCAGTGGAGGGACAAAGACGACAATTTCCACCGCAAGGGAAGCATGTCTCCCCAGCAGTTCGCCAGTGAGTTTGTCGATATAGACTGGGAGAATTATGTCTGTATCGTCAATGACCCACGTAACGAATACTACAGAACCTACACCGTGGAATATCTGCAGAACGTCGCTGGCGGCCCCCCAGTAGTCTATCTCAACGTCCCAAGCGGTGAGATGAAGGGCATCACTCAGAAGCTACTCGAGGATGGACTCCCGGTTTGGATGGGTTGTGACGTTGGAAAGCAGATGGAGAGGAAGAGGGGTCTTTGGGATGCGAACCTGTTTGAGACAAACGAACTCTATGGAATCGATTACGGCATGGAGAAGGCAGAACGCCTACGCTTCGGGCAGACCATGATGACCCACGCTATGCTGTTCACCGGGGTCGATGTGGTTGACGGAAAGCCTCGTAGGTGGAGGGTCGAGAACTCATGGGGCACCGACTCTGGGCAGAAGGGATACTACACCATGAATGATAGCTGGTACGACGAGCACATGTTCGAAATCGCGGCACCGAAGGAATACCTTACGGAGAAGATGATCGAAGGTCTTGACACTGAGCCAGTCGTTCTGGACGCTTGGGATCCAATGGGAAGCCTAGCCTAGGTTGCGAAGCGAAAGCTCGATTGTTACGGAATCGGGGATTGGAATTCTCAGGACCTTCCTGAGGGCCTTCTCGTCCCTGGAAGTGTTTGTCACCAGCTCTAGGAGTCTCTTGTGAACTCTCATTTCCCAGTGGTCCCAAGTCTCTGCCCCCTCTCCATCGGGACTCTTGCGGCATGGTACGACTATCCTGCGAGTAGGCAGGGGGATCGGGCCGCGCAGCTTAACGCCGGTCTCGTCCGAGATGGACTTGATTTGGTCGCAGACCTGATTTACATCAGTGTGATTCTCACCCGTCAGCCTGATGGTCGTGACGACGGGCATCTGTTCACCTTAGTCGACTCAATCCTTCTTCTCGATGGCTATGCACATTCCGGCAGCCACGGTCTTGCCCATGTCGCGGATTGCGAACCTGCAGAGTTCAGGGAAGTTGTCCTTGACC
>CAYFGD010000050.1:0-8368 GCA_964342715.1 uncultured Candidatus Poseidoniales archaeon
TTGGTCAGCCGGACATCATTCAGGAGCACTGGTATCATTCCTATGCAACACTGACATTGGATGTCAATGCATGGGCGGACGATTACCCCGAGATTGTGAATTTGTTAGTCGTAGGTCAAACAGAATTAGGTAGGAACCTATGGATGTTACAAATCTCGGATTGGAGTCAGGAGGCCAAACCAGATGGAACTGCCAAAGAGGTAGTTTACATCGACGGAGGCCATCATGGGAACGAGCATTTAGGGACGGAGCTCGCGTTTCTGGTGGCTGAATATTACATTGAAGGTTGGGCCGATGGTGAACAAGGGGTTCTCGATGTATTGGCGACTACTGAATTGCATATTCTCATCATGCTAAATGCGGATGGAAATGACTTCGATACTAGATGGAACGTCAACCAAGTAGACCTGAACAGAAACTATGACCATTACTGGAACACATGCCCCACAACTCAGCCCGGAAGTTCGGCGTTCAGTGAATCGGAGACTCTTGCAAATTCGATTTACATGAAAGAAGTAGTACCTCATGCCGATCTATACATCACAATGCACACTGGAGTTTGGATTATGCTCTATCCATGGGGCAAATGGCCGGAGCAACCTTCTGACTGGGAAATGTACCACCACATCAGAGATGAGGTGAATTCAAACATTTCAGAGATACCTATTCGCAATGCAAACCAGGGCCTATACCCCAATTGTGGAACGAGTCGTGATTATGGCTATGGTGTTATGGGGTACCCAACATTCACCTTTGAGACTGATGATGAGCAATTCCTCCTGGGATCAATAGAGGCGGTCTCTGACAGATTGGGCGAAGAGTTGGATGTGATGAATTATCTAATTGATAATGTGTGGTACTGGAGGGCTAGGTTGGTCGTTGATTCATTGGCCATAGATGGATCTAGAGTTGAGTTATCAGTTTCTAATCTAGGTAGAGCTTCTACGGCGAATGCCACATTAGCCTACATCGATGAGAATGGTGCAGAGTTTGTACCTAGCATTTCTTTGAACAAGGAGCCATGTGCTACGGAATCGCAGTTTAATTACTCGCTTTTAGGATGCGGATTCCAGGTCAATGCCACAAATAGTACACAAGTAATCCTCAACTTCGAAGGTGTTCAGATTTCGGAGAGTGGGGAATTCGTCCTACATTATCAGAAGCGGGTAGTCGATGCTTCGATGTGGGTTATTGAAGAAGTCAACAATAGCGTTGTTGAAAGTAAGTCAATAGAATCGGGGCTTCTTCCTGCTCCCTCCGTAATGTTGATTCTAGTCACCTTCGCCCTAGCAGCGATTAACAGATGGAATGACGAATATGAATGATAATTCATAACTTCATAATGCTAATTTGAGCTCTAAACAGATAGTTTGAGATAGAATTATTTGTAAACTACTCCCTAATCGGATAGTTCGAGTCATTTATGATAATATGCAACAATGAATTTACTGAAATGGGAAAGCAGCTTATATTACCGATTTTCAAGGGCGTGGAAAAGGCGCCAAATAACTCGCTGACAGGACTATCCAGAGTTCAAAGGGGACTAGTAAAGGACGCATTGGGCTCAGGTGGTTTCGATGGGAAGAAGGGCAAGAGAATGACATTGTGGACTCCTGACTGTAACATCGTACTTGTCGGGATGGGGAGCAAGGGTAGTCTGGATCACAAGACCGCTCGTGACACTGGGGCGAAGGTCATTGCTTCCTTGTCAAAGAAGAAGGGAGTTGATGTGACGGTGAGGTTCACCTCAGGGTGGACTGGAGAGAGGATGCTGGACTTCGCTGAAGGGATGATGCTTAGAGACTACGAATTCCTCGAGCATCAGGAAGTTCCTGAGGACCACATTGACGAGGAATGGAGTGTTGACTTTCAAGCTAGTCCAAGGTATCAAGATTTGCTCTCAGAGAGACTAGCGAGTATTCGCTCAGTTGTGGGCGGGGTTCATCTAGCACGCGACCTAGGGAACGAGCCAGCTAACGTGCTCTACCCGATGGAGTATGCCAGAAGAGCAGTGGAGTGGGCGAAAGGAAAGGACAACGTCTCGGTAGAGGTTTACGACTGGGATAAGTTACAGGAGCTGGGAATGGGTGGTCTGATCAATGTGGGGAAGGGCAGCGATAGAAAGCCCTGCATGGTCATATTTACGCTGAATCCGGATGCAGATGAGGGGGTTCGTAGACCATGCATCGTTGGCAAGGGAATCACCTTTGACACCGGTGGGATCTCGATAAAGCCGACTAGCGGAATGTGGGACATGAAGTACGACATGTGCGGGGCAGCCACTGTCTTTGGATTGATGGAGGCGCTTCATGCGACGGGATATGAGAGGCGAGTGAATGGGATCTCATGTCTTGCAGAAAATATGCCAGGTTCTGGTGCTTACAGGCCGGGGGACGTCTTCAAGACCTATTCAGGTAAGACTATCGAGGTTTTCAGCACCGATGCAGAGGGCAGGAACGTACTTTCTGACGGTCTTTGGAAGGCCGGGGAGTATGATCCGGAATACATCGTAGACTTAGCAACCCTGACTGGGGCTGTTGTAGTGGCTCTCGGGAATCAGATATCCGGGATGTGGTCAAATGACGATCACGTGGCAAGGAGCCTCAAGAATGCTGCTGATAGAAGCGGGGAGCCGGTTTGGAGGATGCCCCTGAACGACCAATTCCGCAAATACATGACCGACTCCGCTTTCGCAGACATAAGGAACGGTTCGATCGGAGGAAGGGCTGGATCATCGAACACGGCTGCAGCCTTCCTCGAGTTCTTCGTCCCTAACAGGGGATTCGAAAAGGACGGGGAGAAGATTCCTTGGGTTCACCTCGATATCGCTGGCTCTGCATGGGGGCCTGGTTCCAAGGCCCGATCGGAGGGTGTAAATCCACTTTTCCAATATGGGGTCTCGGGGGTTCATGTGAGAACTCTGCACCGTCTCATTAGCGAGGAGTGAATCACTCGTTCTCTTCGTCTGAGTCGACGACTTCGAAGTCGGCTTCTACTACCTCTTCGCCGTCACCCGAGTCTTGCTCTGACATCTCGGCTGCTGCCGCCTCGTACAGCTTACTGGAGACCTCATGAAGCGCCTCTTCCACTTCAGCCATCTTTGTCTGCACCGCTGCCTCATCGAGGTCTTCGATGTCTATTGGCTGATCGTCCTTGGTAATCAGGGAGCGTAGCTCGTCTAGCTTTGTATCGATTGGGTCCGTGTCTAGGTCGGAAATCTTCTCTGCTGCTTCTTTGAGCATCCTTGTGGCTTGATAGACCATGCTGTCTGCAGAATTGATTAGGGTTACAGCGACCTTTCTACGCTTGTCCTCAGATGCGAACTCTTCTGCTTCTGCAATCTTAGCGCTGATCTCGTCTTCGGACAGGGATGTCTGGCTTTCGATCTTTATTGACTGTTCAGTGCCGGTTCCAAGGTCCTTGGCTGACACATTCACAATCCCATTTGCGTCGATATCGAATGTGACCTCTATCTGGGGCATTCCTCGTGGTGCGGGCGGAATTCCCATCAAGTGGAATCTGCCTAATGTTACATTGTCCTTGGAGAACTCTCTCTCGCCCTGGAGCACGTGCACCTCGACAGCCGGTTGATTATCTGCGGCAGTAGAGAAGGTCTCCGATCTTCTAGAGGGAATTGTCGTATTTCTTTCAATCATGGTGGTCATAATCCCACCAAGCGTCTCAATACCCAATGTTAGGGGTGTAACGTCAAGCAGCAGGACGTCAGTCACTCCCTCGTCGCCAGTAATTATACCAGCCTGAAGAACCGCCCCGACTGCCACGGCTTCGTCAGGGTTGATTCCCTTGAATGGTGGCTTTCCTACTTCCTTCTCGATTGCTGTCTGGACGGCGGGGACTCTTGTTGAGCCTCCGACTAGGATGACCTTGTCCACGTCGCCCTTCTTGACACCAGCGTCCTTCATGGCGCTCCTTGTAGGGCCCATTGTCCTCTCAATAAGATCGGAAATAAGCTCCTCGAACTTGGCCCTTGATAGCGAAATATCGAGATGCTCTGGTTGTTTGTCCTCATTCATGGTGATGAATGGCAGGTTAACTTGGGTGGTGTTAGTTCCCGATAGTTCTATCTTCGCTTTCTCTGCGCCCTCTCTAAGCCTGCTCATTGCCTGAGTGTCCTCTGAGAGATCTATGCCAGATGATTTCTTGAACTCTGAAACAAGCCATTCAATTACGGCCTCGTCAAAGTCATCTCCCCCTAGCCTGTTGTCTCCGCTTGTCGCCTTGACTTCAATCTGGGGTTGTCCGTCAACTTGGTAGATTTCTAGGACGGAGACGTCGAAGGTTCCGCCTCCTAAGTCGTAAACTAAGATTGTCTGATCTTCGTCCTTGTCGACACCGTAAGCTAGCGCGGCGGCCGTTGGCTCGTTGATTATCCTCAGAACTTCCAATCCCGCTATTCTGCCGGCATCCTTCGTGGCCTGCCTTTGTGCATCTGTGAAATACGCCGGACATGTGATGACAGCGCCCTTCACCTCCATTCCCAGATAGTCCTCTGCATCGGCCTTGAGCTTCTGCAGGATGAAGGCGGAAATCTCCTGTGGAGTGTAGTTCTCGTCGTCGATATCCTTCTTCCACTTGGTTCCCATCTCCCTCTTTACTGACATTATTGTCCGTTGGGAGTTTGTTACCGCCTGTCTCTTTGCTGTGATCCCAACAAGCCTCTCGCCGCCCTTGGTGAAGGCGACTACGCTCGGAGTAGTCCTGGAGCCTTCGGAGTTTGGGATAACCACGGGTTTCCCTCCCTCTAGTGTTGCCACGCAACTGTTTGTAGTTCCAAGGTCAATTCCAATCACTGGTCCACTCATTTTATCACTAATCCTTCTTGATTTGGCTTAAGCCAATTCGAATGTTACATCCAATATGCCATTATTGAGGCTCCAATCGGAGACTGAGCTTGCAGGCTTCGGCAAATTCATCCTCTTGAATGGCCTTGGCTGAGTTGTCCTCATTAGTTGGAGGACCGACCCGCCGTCAGTGAGGCTGAGCTCGATCTTGTCTTCCTCCAGGTCAGTGAGGCTAGAGACGTCCATTGTTACGAACATGGAACTCCCATCGACATAAGTGTCCTCAACAGGAATCTCCAACTCCTCGGACTCCTCGGACTCTTCGATCTCCACGCTTGCCTCCTCCTGATTCGAGTTTACTTGGACGTTGATTCCCATATTTCTGAAAAGCTCGGCTATTCCCTCTGATCCGTTCAGCATGGTCTCCATCTGCTTTCTCAGGATCTCAGGATCTCCTTGGAAATTCATCTTGACATCGCTCCTTACCATTTTATCGGCATCGATTCCCATGCTCTCGAATTGCTCTCTTATCTTGGACATCATTTCCTCGAGGTCTGACTTCTCTATTGGCATCCCCATCTGACTGAACATCTTGGCCATTTCCTCGAGCATCTGGTCTTCCCACTCGTCACGGCTAATTTCACTCATAATACCACTACTCAACTCGAGGTTGTATAGTGGGAGTAGTGGGTCATATATGAATCTACGCCTGGCATAACGAGGTTTGTTGGCCAATAATGGATGGATGTCCCATGGAGCAGTTCAAAGCGAGGACTAGGGTCCGAGGCTACGATGGTTCAGCCAGAGCACGACATTGCGCTGCAGGACACCGATCGATTGCAGGGTCGAGCGGCGTTGGTGAATAATGTCAAGGCGGCCGTTGCATTAGCAGGTGCGGTTCGCTCTACTCTGGGACCGAGGGGGCTGGACAAGATGCTCGTTGATTCGGATGGTTCGAGCCTAGTTACAAATGATGGTGTGACGGTCCTAGAGACTGCTCAAATCGAACATCCCACGGCTCGGCTTCTAATCGCCGCTTCTGCTTCCCAAGACAAGGTGGCAAGGGACGGCACTACTACGACGGTAGTACTTACTGCGGAGCTACTTCAGAATGCACTCGAAATGGTTAGGAGTGGGATCCATCCATCCATAGTGATCAATGGCTACGGCATTGCCCAGAGTGAGTGCCTGAGTGAATTGGAATCGCTTTCCAGGGAGATCTCCTCACCGGCGGAGATCGGGTCCGTAGTTTCTACGTCCCTTGCCGGGAAAATAGGAGAGTCTCTGGCTGAGCACCTAACCGGTCTAGCCACAGAGGCCGCTGAGTTGCTTTCGGAAGAGGAGGGTGGAGATGATCTTGAGAGGCTGAGGGTGAAGAGGCTGCCCGTTAGTGGGGGGACCTCGACTGACACTGAGTTGGTTAGGGGCCTGGTGATTGCGAAAACTAGGCTCGACAAGCTTACTCCCCCCTCATCGGAGGGAGGTAGTGTAGCAGTAGTCGATGGAGGGCTTGAGGGATCTAAGCTCGAGATTAATGCTGAGATAGAAATCAGGACCGCTGGAGTTCTACAGGGTTTCCACAAGAGAGTCACGGAAAATCTGCAGAGTCAGGTAGATCACTTGTCGTCTCTTGGTGTTGACCTGTTAATTGTGAGGGACGGAATCGCCGATGAAGCATGTTCGATGCTGAGAGAGGCCGGAATAACCGCATACAGGAGACTTGAGAGAAACGATTTAGAAATGGTTTCCCGGATTACTGGATCACAGATTGTAAGGGACATAGATAGCCTGGTGAAGAGAGATGTTGGCTCATATTCAAGCAGATCCGAGGCGGTGACTGCCGGGGTTAACCATACGAGAATAGACGGGGAGGAGGGCGGTGCGATGACTGTTATGATTAGGGGATCTTCACCTCAACTAAGGGAAGAGTGTGAAAGAGCTTTTGATGATGCCTTGGGTGTCGCTTTCAGATTGACCAGAGACCCACGAATGCTACCAGGAGGGGGGGGCACCCAGACTCACTTAGCCAGGCATCTGAGGACTTTCGCCCCGACAAACAAGGGAAGGGAACAAATTGCCATCGAGGGATATGCAGCCGCTCTTGAGGTGATTCCAAGAACTTTGGCGGAGAACGCTGGGCTCAGCCCTATTGACGAGGTTCTGGAGCTGTCTGCCTCGCAAGCATCGGATTCCAAGAACGGTAGCTGGATAGGGCTGAATGCCTGGACTGGTGAAAAGGCCCGCATGGATGAGATTGGAGTACTGGATCCTCTTTTCGTGGTTTCTAATTCTATTTCGGGTGCTACTGAAGCTGCAATCAGCGTGCTGCGAATTAACGATGTCCTTTGGGCAAAGCAGGACCCCATGACTCCCGATTGGAAAGATGAAGAGGATCAAGAGGACTGATCCTCTCTCATCCTAATCAACATCTCGTCCACCATTTCTTCCAAATTGAACCTAGGTTCCCAACCCCAATCTTCCCTGGCTTCTAGATCCTCGACATCATTGGGCCATGAGTCTGCGTAGTTCTGACGTTCGTCCGGAGCGAAGTCGCATGTGAATTCCGGTATTCTTCTGGCAATAGCATCGGCTAACTCCCCTGCGGTAAATGACATTGCGCCGATGTTGTATCCCGCCCTAGAAGGTCCGAGATTCTCAGAAGGCGTCTCCATCAAAGAAATAGTTCCTCTGATGGCGTCATCCATGTACATCATCGGCAACTGCGTGTCCTCGCGAACAAAGCACTCGTAATGGCCGGTCTCGATGGCTGCTCGGAATATGTCAACGGCGTAATCCGTCGTTCCACCCCCCGCAGGGGCCTTCCACGAAATCAGCCCAGGGTATCTTATGCCCCTTACATCAACACCGTACTGCTTCCAGTAATTCATTGCCAGAACCTCTCCGGTAACCTTGGTTTTTCCGTACATAGTCGTCGGGTTCAGGGGAGTGACCTGAGGTGCTATCTTAGGTGCGTCGGGTCCGAAAACCGCTATTGACGAGGGAGCGTACACCCTGAGTTTGAAATCTCTGGCCGCTTCCAGGACGCATACTGTTCCACCGACATTGACTCTGTGGCATAGCTCTGGCTTCGCTTCACCTGTGGCTGAAAGAATGGCAGCTAGGTGGTAAACTGTACCAATCCCCTCCTCCTGGATTGACGACTCCATCGAATCGCCGTCAAGCACGCTGAGGAATCTGAAGGGTCCATCCAGAATCGGCGAGTCAGGTTCTGGTTCCCGGATATCAGAGGCGACAACTGCCTCTCTGCCGTACCTTTTCCTTAACTCACCTACTAGATCAGTGCCTATCTGCCCGGAGGCGCCTGTTACGAGAATTCTCTCCCCCGGAGGCCCCTCCATGACCCAACGCACGATTGACGATACTTTGTCATTGATACTGAGAAAATCTCAATTTCTTAGCCAATGTTGATATGGGAGGCTCAACGGCTTCGGACCCCGTTGATTAGATGAAGTATGTCGTCGTCACCGGTGGAGTCCTCTCTGGACTGGGGAAAGGAATCACGGCTTCCAGCATCGGTGTTCTGCTAAAATCCGCTGGACTGCGGC
>CAYFGD010000051.1:0-8214 GCA_964342715.1 uncultured Candidatus Poseidoniales archaeon
AGACGAGGCACCTCAGGGGACTCGTAAAAGACGAGATTGATAGACAGCGGGTGTAAGCACCGAGGTTTCGACCGAGGTGTTCAGCCCAGCTGCACTAATCCCCCGAGCATCAAGAATTCACATACTGAGCCCTGTGTGGGACTCTGTTCAATCAAGCATATCAATTCACATTCGAAAGAAATTTGTGCACGGCCATAGCGATGGGGAAATACCCGGTCCCATTTCGAACCCGGAAGTCAAGCCCATCTGCGTCGATTCCTGTACTGTGGTGCGAGAGCCCACGGGAACGTTCGTCGTTGTGCCTTTTTCTTTCACCCCAGGGCGTCTCACTCAGGTGAGGCGCCCCGGACCCCGCAACATCAGTAACAATCACAAGTCCGAGAACGGTCAGGAATTTGAGGGATCGACATGGGCATCTCCACAGGAGACATTCTGGGACACAGCCAGGTGGGTGTTTACCTGTCGGTCGTTGGCGATGTTTTGTTCCACCCCCACTCGCTTGGAGAAGAAGCAATTCACGATTTGAAATCCGCATTCGATTTGGAAATGCACCCTTTCATGGTAGGGGGCTCCTCTCTGATAGGAAGCCTACTGAAGGGCAATAGAAAGGGAATCGCTGTCGCTGACATAGCTACTGAAGATGAACTAGATGAACTAACTAGCTTCGGGGACGTAGTTGTAATGCAAAGTGGTGTTAACGCTGCAGGCAATCTGGTCGAATGCAATGAAATCGGAGCTGTCGTTAGCCCAGTAATTCCTCCCGGTCCAAATGGTTTGGAAATGATTGGAGAGGTATTGGGTGTAAATGCAGTCAGGAGTAAGGTGGCTGGTCACGACACGGTTGGTAGCATGCTGGTAGCAAATTCGAATGGGGTCCTGTCTCACCCAGATATTTCATCAGAAGAGGCGAGCGTTATTCAGGATGCCCTGGGAGTCCCACTGATGGTCGGTACCGTAAGTTTCGGTTCCCCCTTCGTGGGTGCCGGATGTACAGCCAGTGATAACCACGCAATGGTCGGGGAAGGCTCGACAGGGCCCGAACTGAACAGGATAGAAGACGCTCTTGGCCTGATCTAGTCATATTGCAGTTGGCGCAACATGATCATCGCCCTTGCCGTCCGTTTTTCTGACCCTATTCCAAACCGACTTCATAAGCTCGTTGTGGTGCTCCTCACAGTAGTGAAACCTCTTGTAAGCCTCTCTAAATGAGTATGCCTTATTCCCCGTGGCAACAAGGAAACCTTCGGGAGAAAGACGACTAATTATTGTCCCCTCGACCTTGCAATCTTGGTAGTCACAGTTCGGCACGTGTCTTCCTCCCTCTCCTCATTATTCAAACTCTCTGTTTCCTCTAATCTCCCATTGGTTCAATGACGACAAGTGGAGCATTCGCTTCTATCGTCTCCCCTGGTGAACAATTCAGTTCGGTAATAGTGCCTCCCACAGGTGCCTGAATCTCATTCTGCATCTTCATCGCTTCCAGAACCATGAGTACGTCCCCTTCCTTTACCTCGTCCCCGACCGACTGGCTAATGGAAACAATTTTGCCCGGTATTGGCGATGAGACAACGCCTGAAACGACTCCCTTTCTACTGCCTCTTGGCTTCCTTGTTGCCTTGCTCTGATTGCCCCCATCATCCAATTCTATGGAGAATGTCCTGCCCCCTACTACGACTTCCCAAATTCCCCCCTCCCTTCCTATCAGGACTTCGAATTCCTCTCCATCCACAGTGATCTTTCTCTTTTCAGACATCTAATCACCTAGTTGTGCTTCGCCTGCTCCTAGCACGGAAGAGATTCCTCCTGCCAATCAGAACCCTACGATGATCCATCGACCAAGGGTTCCCTCTCCCTCTCGACGATGAAGCAGAGATTGAATCGCCTTCGCTTGCCGATGATAATACTGCTACAATTGCGACAGAGAGAAGCTTCTCTTCATCAATTTCGGATGTCATTTCTAGACCTCAGAGTGGTATATTTCCATGCTTACGAGCGGGACGTATTTCTTCCTTCTCAAGTAGTGCACCGAGTGCCTTGGCCATGACCTTTCGAGTCTCTTTCGGTTGAATCACGTCATCCAAGTAACCTAGTGCAGCTGCTCTGTACGGATTGGCAAATGTATCAGTATAGTCATCGACTAGTCTTTCCCTCTCCTGCTCAGGGTTTCCGGACGATTCAATCCTCCTCCTGTGGATTATCTGTACTGCGCCGTCAGCGCCCATTACCGCTAATTGTGCAGTAGGCCAACCAACGTTGTAATCTCCTCGAATGTGCTTTGATGACATTACATCATAGGCGCCCCCATACGCTTTGCGAGTAATCACTGTTAGCTTGGGAACGGTCGCTTCCGCATATGCGTACAATAGCTTGGCCCCATGCCTGATAATTCCGCCCCACTCTTGACTTGCTCCGGGAAGGAAGCCGGGAACATCAACAAATGTCAGTAGTGGTATGTTGAATGCATCGCAGAATCTAACGAATCTGGCTGCCTTCACAGATGCATCTATGTCCAAACATCCAGCTAGAACTTCAGGCTGATTCGCCACAACCCCTATCGTGTGCCCCCCTAGTCTCCCAAAACCAATCACGATATTTCTCGCAAAGTCCTGTTGAACTTCAAGGAAAGAACCGTCATCAACAACCTCGGTAATCGCAGTCATGATATCATACGGTTTTTTGGGATCGTCAGGAACAAGCGACTGTAACTCATCGCTCTCCCTATCTACGGGGTCGGAAGTAGGGGTCGGAACGGGCTTCTCTAGGTTGTTTGAAGGCAGAAGTCCGACTAACTCTCTAACCAAATCGATGGCCTCTTGGTCGTCTTCCGTGGTGAAGTGTGTAACTCCGGACCTACTGGCATGGGTGTTGGCACCACCCAAGTCTTCGAAGCTTACTTCCTCATTAGTCACAGTTTTGATCACTTCAGGCCCGGTGATGAACATGTGCGACGTCTTGTCCACCATTACAACAAAGTCTGTTATTGCAGGAGAATATACCGCGCCACCCGCACAAGGCCCCATTATGACAGAAATCTGAGGAATAACGCCGCTAGCTCGGACATTTCTGAAGAAAATCTCGGCATAGGAGCCTAGACTAGCGACACCTTCCTGAATTCTAGCACCGCCACTATCATTCAATCCTATTACCGGAGAGCCGGTTTTCAGTGCCATATCCAATATCTTACATATTTTCAGGCCATGCATCTCACCAAGAGAGCCGCCATATACAGTGAAATCCTGGGCAAAACAGTATACCGTCCTCCCATCTATGGTACCGTGACCACAAACAACACCATCTCCAGGAATTATGTTTCTGTCCATGTCAAAATCCCTGCACCTGTGCTCTACCAATGGATCGACTTCCATGAACGAGCCATCGTCCAGTAGCTGGTCCAACCTCTCTCTAGCAGTCATCTTGCCCTTGGAATGCTGAGCCGAAATTCTAGCTTGACCACCCCCGGCTTCCGCCTGGGCTTTTCTCCGCCTGAGGTCCTCGATACGGGCTTCGTCGATGGTCATTACAGAGTCGTTACGAAGAAGGCCGTCAATATGCCTTCCTGAATGAAGTAGTGCAAATCATCGATACTGCGGTTGCTTGAAGACGTGTCGCCAACTCGCGTATGTGGGGGCAGTATGAGAATAGTCATCGCAAAACCGGGTCTCGATGGCCATGACAGGGGTGCCAAAGTAATAGCTCGAGCACTGAGGGACGGCGGTCACGAGGTAGTTTACACTGGCCTTCGCAGGACTCCCTCTGAAATCATCAGAATTGTGACTGACGAAGATGCAACAGCCCTCGGCCTTTCGACGCTCTCTGGGGCTCACGACGTTCTGATACCCAAGATTTGTGACGGGCTCCGTGAAGAAGGAATGGGGGATGTAGTGGTTTTCGCTGGAGGAATTATTCCGGATAGGGACCGGGAGTCTGTCTTTAATCATGGAGTTAGGGCAATTTTTGGTCCGGGAACTAGGACCGATGAGATACTTGATTTCCTCAATGAGTGTTCTGAAAGATCGGAAAATGAAGAACCGATAGGTGTCGGCCAGAATTCGGGATGGCGTTGGGAGTGAAATCTTCCATGGATCTCCTTAAATCTGCAAAATCAGGAGACCGCAGGTCCTTAGCAAGGCTTCTCACATTGGTCGAAGAAGGTGAAAAATTAGAACTTCCTGATGTCAAACCTTGGACATTGGGAGTCACTGGCCCCCCGGGAGTCGGCAAATCAACGCTAATCGGACGAATGGTGGGACACTGGAAGGATAGTGGTGAGAAGGTTGCAGTACTGGCAGTGGATCCGTCTTCTCCTCGTAGCGGAGGGGCTCTTCTAGCTGACAGAATGAGGATGGAGTCAACGGACTCGGGGGACTCGGTATTTTTCAGATCCCTAGCGACACGAGGCCATCCTGGAGGGGTCTCCTATCTGATGTCGCCAATGATTGATTTACTTTCATTCTGCGGATGGTCTAGAATTATTATTGAGACTGTTGGATCGGGTCAGGCTGAAACAAGGATAGTGGCCTTCGCAGACAGGGTTTTGATGGTCGATGGTCCAGACAGGGGGGACATAGTGCAGGCTGAGAAGGCAGGGATAATTGAGCTAGCTGACATCATTGCCGTGAATAAATCGGACAAGCCAGGCGCATCAAGGGCAGCGGACTCCATCAGGGCTTCACTCGATTTGGCAGGAAATATCAACTCTCCAGAAGTTCACTTGGTGTCAGCACAGAATTCTGTCGGGATCGAGGGACTCGTTTCTGCGATAGAGACTTGCTCTTCACCCGATTGGAGAAATAGGCTCAGAATCACTGAGAGGCTATTGTCCATGTGGGACTCACGGCTGATTCTATCAGACGGTCTGGATACTGCTCTGGACGAATTAGAAACCGGAAGTATAACACTCGAAGAGGCACTGGATAGGCTGCAGGGAATTAGTAGGTGATTGTTTGTCTGAATCAGAAGTCCCATTCGACATAGATCATGTCGACCACTCGATAGGGGGATTTGGCGGTCACGCCTTTAGAAGGGCCACTCATGTTTCGATGTCAGCAATTCCAGTAATTTACTACTCAAGTGGGGAACAATTAGGAGACTACTTTTCTCTCTCCCCGAGAGAGCTAGTCAGTGTTATTGTGATTTCCATACTGCTTATCGAGTTAATTAGACTAAGATGGGGAATAGTAGTAATTGGTCAGAGGGAGTACGAGTCTTCCCAGATTTCCGCATTTGCATGGGGGGGGATAGCTGTCGCACTAGCCTTACTGGTGGCACCAGAGGGCGATGGAAGCGGAATTGAAAAAGGACTATTCGGCATCCCACTGATTTTCGGTCTGACATTCGTGGATCCTGTGATGGGAGAGGTCAAGCGGACTAAGAAGGACCTCAAATCAGCCATTGTGGCCGGCGCATTAGTTTCTTTTACGGTTTGGGTGGGCTGCCACTTCTGGCTAGGCACTCCCCTAATCGCCTCCTTGCTGTTGGCCCCCCTGACCGTTCTTGGTGAACTCCCCTCTCTGAAGTATATCGATGATAATGCAACCATGGTACTCATACCCCTGGCCGCACTGGTAATCATGTCCCCCTTCTTGTGATCGCCCGGGTTATGTTTACATCAGGGGTCGTTTTGGCAATGACAATGGTTGATTTGACAGAACACGAAAGTAGGATTTTTAACCTAATCAAAGAAAAACCAGAAATCCTAAGCTCGAAGGAAGCAAGAACGAAAATAGCCAGTGATATAGGGATGTCAGAAAAAACCCTTCGTAACAGAATTGGCGATCTTAGGAGATATGGCTTACTCAATGAAACCAGTAGAAAACAGGAAAGTAAAACACCAAGCATAACCCAATCAGGCAGTAATGAGCTCAATCAGTCTACATACGTGATGGCATGGGTAATCGCATCAGTTGCATCACTTGCCATTTTTGTTGTCTACTTCTGACTCATTTAAAATCCAGATTTACGCCTTCTGACTCTAGTAATTCCATCTTACGAAGGGACCCTCCAGGGCCGCTATATCCGCCTAACTTTCCATCAGAACGAATTACCCTGTGACATGGTATGTCGGGCGCGTATGGATTACTGGAACATGCATTAGCAACTGCTCTCGAAGAGCTGGGCTTTCCTATCGAATCGGCTATTTCCTTGTACGACCTAGTCTCCCCATAAGGAATTTCTAACAACTCCCTCCAAACCAATTTCTGGAATTCGGTACCAATCGAGAATTTCCCTTCCCAATCATTCGACATCTTCCACTTCCGCCGTCTCTTCTTCGCCAAATGAATCTTCCATTCCCACAATTTCGTAATTTGAAGGAAAAAGTGCAATGGCGACCCCTGCGATCATTGAGCCGAGTCCAAGAAGGAATTGACCCGTTATCATAAGTTCCAGTGCGATCGCGCACAGGATAAGTCCACCAAGGTTCGAAACCCATACCAGATTCTTGAATGTGGAAAGAGATACCCCTGTGGTTCTATCAGTTCTCCTAGGGCCGAATTCGGCACCAAATCTAATTGGATCGTCGCTAGCCATTCGTTCACCTGTCAATCATCAATATGGCATCTGTTGGACAAGATAGGACACATAGCTGACACCCGGTGCACTCGTCTCTGATAATTCTGGCCTTTCTGTTTACATCGACGTCCATGATGGGACTAGCTAATGGCGTGTCATACAGCTCTATGGCATCGTCATCACACACTATTGTGCATTGGTTACATCCTATGCATAGCTCTTCCTTGACCCAAGCCACAGCAGACTCCCCGCCCTTCAGCTTTGCCTGGTCTTCAGCCCTCATCGCATCGAGCATTATCCTGATCCTCTTTTGCTGAGAGGCCCTTCTCGCCTCAAGATCTGGGATGCCTGTCACAACTACACCTCTAGGCCATTGTTCTCAAATATTCGCTTAACTAGCCTTGCCAGACTGGACTTGCCTGGCTAGGAAACTTACAACATCAAGTATCTCAAAATCATGCCTCGGATCGCCTTCAAACTTCAGGCATTCGAAGTGAGAAACGCACTTGGGGCAAGATGTTAGCATTATATCAGCCCCAGCCGCATTAACTTCGTCGAACCTCTGGACCCTAAGTGCGCGGCTGTTCTCGTTGCAACTCATCATACTAGAAACGCCACAGCACAGAGCGTCCTCTCCGTGATGCTCCATCTCCACGAGGTTCACCCCATCTACGCTTGATATCAGGTCTCTCGGTTGGTCATAGATGTTCATCTGTCTACCGAGCCTGCAAGGGTCGTGGAATGTAACTGTGACGTCATCCTCAGTCTTCAGGCCCATGTCAAATCCGTTCTCGATCAGGAATTCGGTGGTGTGCATAACCTTCATTTCATCGAGTTCGTAGTCTAGTGCAAATGTCCTGAAGCATTCAGCACAGGAGGTAACTAGGGTGTCCACGCCACTCTCACCGAGCTTCTTTTGGTTGTAGGCCTTGAGCTTCTCGAATACTTCTGTCATGCCCTGCCACTTTTGATCATGCCCACAGCACTTCAGGAAGTCCCTGCCTAGATACGTCACCTCCTCTCCCATTTCTTCGAATAAAGTGAAGGCAGAGGTTGTCGCATCTCCCAGATTCATCGTGCCCTCATTGACATGGCTGAATATCATCTCCTGATCAAGATAGTCAACACAGCCAGGGTAGTATCCGATATTGGAGTCGATTGGATAGTCCTCGACGGAAACAAAGTCTGCATCGGCATCCTCTTCCGCCTCAGCGGCAAGAACTGCTTGTAGCACTGTGTGTGGTATCTCTGAAGCGGGAGGTCCCCCTACAATCATATTTCTCCTAATATCGACATAGGAGTCGTAGTCGACCAACTGAGGACACGCATTTGTGCAAGCCGAGCATGTTAGACATGAGTATAGGGGAACCCCATCGTCCTCGTTATTCCAGGTGTTGTAAATGATGTTCAGCTTGTCTCCAGCATTGAATAGCCTAACTGGGCAAGCATCGTCGCACAAGTCACATCCGTAGCACTTGTTCATCTCATATTCGTATCCCCTGGCCATGCTACGCATCAGCATAAATACAATCGCACCGACTCCTAAACACGGTATGAACATCGAGTAAATCAGCTTGGCATCAAGGCTCTTCGGATTCTTGTGATATGTCGGATTCTTGACCGACATCTCCGAAAGTTGGGTCGAATCTAGATCACTCAATGAACGAACCAGTACAGTACCGTCGTCATCCAAGAGAAGTGGCT
>CAYFGD010000052.1:0-8159 GCA_964342715.1 uncultured Candidatus Poseidoniales archaeon
AGTTTGGAGGGGTCGGCATTGGCATGAAGGACCAATGGGTATCCGGCGCTGGAGTCTTCCGCCATTGCATGCCCCTCTGCTTTGAGCAATTTAATGGTAGCCCGGGTTTCAATGACGGGTTTTCTGGCTTTGTTAAGGAATGTTGAGAAATAATAACTTGATAATTGGTTGCTCCGTGCGCTGTTGCATGGGTGAAGAGGACAGTGGTGTCATGGGGAGGATATACATCAAAGTCGGATCGGAGGAGATTGACTTGACTGGTGAAGAGGGAGATGTCTCGGATAGTTTCGGGAAAATACTGAAGACTGACACGTGGCAGTCCGCGCTCTCGAAAATTCGTCGGTCAAGAGACGCGGCGATAGAGGAGGCGACTGAGAGAGCGCGGATGGCCGGGATTCCTGAGAGGGGTTCATCGTTCAAGCAGCTATTGGCATCTTGCGGGGTCGACAAGACCTCAGACGTGATTCTTGCCTCTATTCACTATCTCAGAAATGTGGAGCGGGAGCGGGACACGCCGCCCAGAGAAATAAGAAGGTTGATTTCACAAACGGGGGAATGGACTGAGGAAGAGGTTGAGAAATGGAATTTATCCCTATACATCAACAGGATGATTGAGGGGGAGTTGTTGTCTTATCCTGCAGGGAGCCAAAAGAAAAACAGGTTCGTCGTTCTCACCGACGCTGGGCTCGATCATCTCGAAGACCTGTCTATGTGAGGGATGGCATGGAAGACCCCCCCAAGGACTGGTCATTTACCTCGCACATAGGTGCCGATTTGCGGGGAGCTGAGCTTTCTGGTGCCAATATGAGAAGAGCCATCTTAGATGGGGCGGACCTCGAGGGTGCCGATCTTTCAGGAGCGGACCTCAGGGAGGCCTCGTTGAAGGGCGCGAATCTCATGAAGGCAGCATTGGACGGCGCGGACATGCGAGGAGCTCGTCTCATCAAAGCGAGGCTTGGACTGTCAAACATGCAAGGGGCCAGACTAGATGGCGCGGACATGCGAGGGATCCGAGGCAGATACGCGGTATGGAGGGATGCAAACTACTGGGATGCCAAATTGGACGACTCTCTCCTCAAGGCTCTAGAGAAGAAGTGGCCCAGAGAGTGACTACTCGGGTGCCATCCTCTCTTGCAAGCCGGATCTCATCCAATCTGGGACGGGGATCTTCGACCTCACCTTGTCCATGCTGGTGCAGACTGTGACCTGCTTCGCTTTCCAGCAAAGTATTCCATCCTGATTCCTGAACTCGTAATGCCACTCTACTGAGGTTTTTCCAATCCGTGGGACGGTGATTGTGCATTGTACAGTGTCCCCATATGAAATTGGATTGAGGAACTCTGCCTCGCTATGGACCAGAGGGAAGGCTATTCGACGCTCGCTCAGGATTTCGTTGTAGTGCAGGCCGCATGAGTGCTCCCATGACTCCTCATAGAACCTATGTGCCAGATCCCAAAATCGGGGGTAGTACACTATCTTGGCCAGATCTACCATCGGGAAGTCGACCCTCCTGGTCGAGGTGTAAGCCATGGACGCGCGTGGGGGTGCGTCTTGATGAACGTCATGGCTGTATTGCATTGGTTGATTGATGGCGGACCCACCGCGATTCGAACACGGGTTACAAGCTCCGCAAGCTCATGTGATATCCAGGCTACACTATGGGTCCAGCGCCTTTTCGACCGACGGCTTCTGTTTAACCCCGACGGTTCAGGACGACGTGTGTGTGATTAGTCTTGAAATGCGAACCTGTCCAGATTCTTTCTCCAACGAACTCTATTTCTTCCTCTGAGAAGTATGCATGGATTGCCTTTGATATCGACATGGATGGATCCAACCCCTTCTGCTGGAAGTATTCCTTCTTGTTTCCGAACCCAGTGGCCTGTACTCTTTTGCTGAACCTCTGCCCCAATGCACTGATTGTAATAATGTGGCGGCCGTCGGCCGTTTTTTGCTCCGAATCACGAATTATTTCCTCAATGATAAGTTTGAATTCCGAAATACCCTCTTTCTGAGTTGCTTTTTTCTTGTCTTCCCCTACCTTTCCTAGGCCTGCAAGGAGGATTTCGGCCTCTCGGTCGGCCTTCCTTGACTCGTCTTCCAAACTGGCCTTCCTTTTCGCCAACCTCTCGCAGTCATCGATGTGGTGGCCTAGTTCATTGCAGAATGAGCACTTCCTATCTTCCTCAATCCAGAGCGTAGATGTTGTGCCATTTTTGTGCATTCTTTTTTCTATTGAAAGAAGGGAAGAGCATTCTTCTTGTAAGTATGAAGAGGGCTTGATTCCGTAATGCGGGAGTTTGAACTTTGGATTCTCTTTGATTAGCCGACCATAGAGGAAGTTGAATCCCGCTTGTCCTTCCCTGGTTTTGTATCTCAAAAGGCCCTTGACGAACTCTTCTGGGGTGAAGGGGGGGGCTACGTGTATTTTGGATATCCAGTGATGGGGGTCCTTGAACTCGATAAGTAGCAAATCCGAACAATTGCTAACTAGATACGCAGAGGGCTTTATCCCGAGATTCTTGAGGTTAAAACTTGGGTCCTCTTTGATTAGCCGATCATAGAGGGTTGTGAAGGTGACTGGTTGTTCTCTCTTTTTTTGCCTCAATAGGCCCGCAGCGAAATCCCCGGGAGTGAAGTCCAATTTCGGGAACTCTGAAGATTCTGTTAGAAGATTTATCCGTGATTTTTTTGGCTTCATCTGAGGTTTTTCCGGCTTCCCCCCGAATAGTCCCCCGAGAAATCTGGTAAATCTCCTCCAGAGGGTGTTCTCGGGTTTCTCCGGTCTCTTGCGGGATGTTGATTTGGGTTCCTTTGGTTTTACAGGCTCTTTCTTCAATAAGATTCCATGAAGTTCGGGAAACTGATTCTCGATTAGGGGTTCGTTGATCCTAAAAGACCACTCTATGTACTCAAACAACTTGGCTATGTTGCTCGGTTTGCTTCTGAATGCCCGTCTCCATGAGTCCTGTCCGGGAGTTCCTTGGGGCATTCCTGGAATCTTCAGGTGCTGATTCAGTGCATGGGCCTTCGCCCAGTTGCATTTGTGGCACAAAATTAGGAAGTTCTCATCCGTATTATTGCCGCCTATGCACAAGTCGACGATGTGGTCGGGGGTCGATTCTCTTCGATCTAGGGGGGTCTTTTTACTTGGTGTTGAAATCATGATGGTTGAGCATATAGGGCATCTTTTTCCTGCTGCTTCCAATACTTTCCTTTTGATATGCGCGGGGATTTTCCGGTTTGTGGGAGGTTCATTCGAGAAGATATAGGAGACAGATAGGGCTTGGAATCTACGTATCCTATCGACTAATTCATTATCATCAACCAATGAGTCACCCCTCCACACTGCTCGTGGGACTCAAATGGAGTTGTTGGGGATAGATAAATGCATCACATATTCAGCGGGAGGACGGTCTTCCAGCGTGGCTCGGCCAACTTCTTGGAGTTGGGGCCGGTCTTCACGTTCTTCGTCTTGTGAGTAAGAATTCCGTGCATACCCTCGACTGAGAACTTGACCCTGAGCTCGAACGCTCTGTCCCTCTCGGCGATCTGCATCTGCTCGGGGTCGAGCTCGGTGCTTGTCGAGGGCTCCTCGTCACCATCGTTGTACAGGGTGACGGTGCTTCCCTCAATGGAGGCCCTCGGCGAGAAGTCGTAGTCCCTGGGGTCCTCCATCAGCACGTTGGCATCGATGACGAGCTTCTCGCGGACAGTGACCTTGGTGATCTCCATCGACTTGACCATGGCAGTGCCAGATATGCCGAGTTCAAAGCACTTCGCACTAGCGAGGCACCCTCACGGGCCCACTTCGCTGAGCCTCAGAACGAATACCACGACCCTGGCTGATAGGTCCCAGTCGTTTCCTTGGTCCGGGTCGACACCGTCAACCGGCAGATCCGGATCGCACTGGTCGGCCGTGATTGTCCACTGCCACGTGCCCTGCCCGAATCTCTCGCCGGCCTCGTTGAGAAGGGCTGCTTCCAGGATGCTCTTGGAGTCGGATGTAACCGTGTAGCCACTTTCTGGGTAGGAGTTCATCTGGCCCCTGTCGATTGAGGCTGATGAGTTCTGTGTCACGTTATCCTGCTGTGTGGAGGAGAAGGAGCTCCATCCTGACTGCATGTCTATAGATAGCGTGAAGTTGTCCTCAGGCCACATTATCGGCAGGAGGTCCCTTGCAAGTGTGAGTGTCGCGTTGACTTGCATCACCCTCGCCCCAAGGCCTGGCTCGTGCTCTATTGTGAACGACTGGCCTTGTTCCAAGTAGCCGGACCATCCGAAGTCCAGAATCTGCTCCTCCCATACTACGTTGAAGGTGCGAGACGTGACCATTAGGGACCAGATCGCGGTAGAGGTAGCTCCCTTGTCATCCACAACTGTGATCGAGCCGGTCCTGTTTCCCGATTCGTCTATGGTGAGTTCTGCCATCGGGGACACTGAGTCGGCATCGTTAGAAGGGTCGCCGTCGTTATTTGAGTCCGACATTATGTTGAAGTCCCAAATGAACTCCATGCTGGCTCCCTCTGGATCAAATGATTCGCTGGCGTCTAATGTCGCTGTATCGCCCGCTCTGATGTAACCGGGCATTTCGAGGACCACCGTGGGCGCTGAATTCACGAAGAGTGAAACAGAGGCCCTGTCAGTCTCGCCTGCGTCGTTTAGTACAGTCACTCTGACATCATGGTACCCCGAACTTAGGAAAGTGTGGCTAACAACTCCCTGTTTGGTAGTCTTCTGGTTTCCATCGCCAAAATCCCACTGATACTCATCTACTATGGTGGGATTAGGCGTCGATGATTCCCTAGCGTCGAAATTGACTGTTTCTCCGACGTTTATCTCCGTCTGGTCAGCACTTATCCTTGCATTGGGGGCCGAGTTTCCTATTCCAGAGCACCCCGCCAGAGATGTCGCTAGAATCATCGCTATGATTGCGATAGTGGAGTTGATTGTGCCCGTCACAGTGCTCTTGCATGGACTTGTACTCATATGGCTGTTGGGTGGTTCAAGTCGTAGTGCGCGATTGAGAGGGTTCATGGGAGAAGCGGTAGGGCGCATGTACGTGTCAAGTATGCTGGACGGAATGAGGGTCCTTGGATTCGACCTGGAGACCACAGGCTTTGACCCAAGATCAGAACGAGTCGTGGAGTTTGCTCTGGTGGGTAGCGATGCAGATGGGAGACACATGAAAATCCAGTCACTGGTCAATCCGGGAAGGAAAATTCCGCGGAATGCAACAGAGGTGCATGGGATTACCGACTCTGATGTCAGAGATTCGGGGCTTTTCGAGAGTCACTTCAAGGAATTGTCAGATGCGATTTCAGATTCAGTGATAGTGGGCCACAACGTGATTGATTTTGATTGGAGGTTTCTGGAGATGGAATGCTTGAGGGCTGGTGTTGAGGTGCCGGTCCCCCGGGCAATACTGGACACTCTCGTTATTTCTAGGCGATTGATGGTCCCAGGGAGGCATAGATTGGGAGATCTCTGTCAAAGATTTGGCATTCCACTCGATGGAGCACATAGGGCAGGGGCCGATGCTAGTGCGACGCTCCTTCTCCTGTGGAAGATAATGAAGAGCTACCCAGAAAAGTTCGAAGGTAGTTTGGACGACGTCCTGGATTCACTCTCTAATTGACTTTAGCAGGGGATCCCATGGGAGAATCTCGGACCAATCTCCGAGATGCATGACCTTGCCGTCTGCCTTGGCACTTCCAATGAAAATTGGGCCATCGTGTTCAGAATCGATGAGTTCTTTCATGTGTTCAAGGGCTTGGTCTCTCAGAAGGGCGCCGAACTTCTGCTCGGACCTTCCAACTTCACCCTCATCCCCTATGGGGGGAGCTCTCTCGAAAAGGGCGGCCCCGGAATTCGGATCGAACCTCACTAGGTTTACCACTTCATCCCTGAAAACCCCGCCTGGTGGCAATGTTCCATCTCTTCGAGCTGCCCACCAAGTCGGGCACCATGCCTTCCACTCGCAAAATCCGCATGATTGGCTTTCTGGTGTTCCCTCAAGTGGGGTTTCGCTATGCCTCATCCCCTCCCATGCAATCATTGCATCATCCAACACCGACGGTCCTTCTGCCCTGTGGACGGTCTGGTTGGAGGAGTACCATCCCTCGGCATGTAGAGGGGGGTGGTCGGGGTTGTTTTGTTTGATCAGGTCTCTGTAAAATCGGAGTTGGCGGCTTACCTTCTCGTTGAGATCTATCTTCGGTGGCTTTCCAGTTTTGAGATCTGCCACTACCCACCCAGTAGAGTTCCCGTCTTCGTCCAAATCTGCGATTAATAGGTCCAACCTCCCCATAAGGCGGCCGCATTCCGAGACAAGCGTTCCCTCATTTGCTAGAACCATTGATTGAACGTTCCTCCACATCCCCACAGATACCCCGGAAAGTGCGGTCTTTTCCATCCGAGACTTTGAGAATAGGATGTTTAGAGCTCCTACAAGTCCGTCATGTGCCTTTGTTATCATCTCATCTTTCCACCTGGGGTGTCGAGGGGTGTCGAGGAAGGCCTCCTTCTCCAATGCCCAGTGGCGATCCAATATCGCTTTCGCAGTGGGTGGCAGCCAACCAATTTCTGACTCTTCCCTGTCTGAAAGATCAAGGTTGCAAATATCTTCTACGGAGTTGTGTACGGCAGTACCCATGGCTGCTGGCATGCTGGCCTTTCTTGGTAGTCTCTGCCTAGAGAGCCAGTACTTTCGAGGGCATTCCTCGTATCTGCTCCATGATGAAGGAGATAGTTGGTGCGCGACGAAATTCTCATCCATTATTGGGCCCCCGGACGTCTCCTTATGCTATGGCGAGTGTGCCAAGAGTTAGAAGCACTTGCGCTCATTGGAGGCCATGAGCCCCGACCCCGTAATCGACATTGACGAGGAAACCAATGCATCAGGAGCACTAGTCATCAACTGCTTTCCTTCGGTTGGATTCGTCAGCAGCATAGTGGCTCACTTCCTAGTAGACAAGTTGGGTTTGGAGTTGATTGGGGGTGTGAGACACCCCGGACTTCCCCCTGTTTGTCTAGTTCAGGATGGCATGCCTCTTCCACCTATGCGATTCTATGGGGGCGAGCCGATTTGTACTGTGGACCGGTGTGACAAGGTGATTTTAATCGCATCAGAAATTCAGATATCACCGGAGCTGAAGCTACCAATAGCCAGCAAAATCCTAGATTGGATGAGCGATTCTGGAGCTGGAACATCGATAATGATTGATTCTTATGCACATGGCGAGGGGCAGAAGCATTCGATTTTTGATGAAGATCAGTCACCGGACTCTGTGGTCGGGATTGGCTCCACAGAAGCCGCCAAGGAAATTCTGAGACAAATTGGAGCCCCCCTTCTGAATCAGGGGGTAGTCGGCGGGATGACTGGAGTGATGCTCGGGGAGAGCCGAAGAAGGAGGGTGGACTCTCTTGCGATTCTAGCTGAATCCGGAGGTGAATTCGGAGGAGGGGGGATTCCTGATGCCAGGGCTGCCGCACGAATTATTGAGTGCCTAGATGGTTTACTTCCGGCGGTTCAGCTTGACCCGGAGCCACTCTTGGAGGAGGCTCAGAGGATTGAAGCCCAAATCAGGGAGATGATGGCTCTGAGCCTGAACTCGGAAAGTGATGTTGTGAGCCCCCCCAGTACAATGTACGGTTAGTCAGAACTCCCCGAGCGTCGCTTGCCTCTCTTCGGGTAGGTTCTCCAGTATTGCCCCCCCTAGGAGGTTGTCCAAGTCCTCCTCGGATAGCACCCTTACTCCAAGCCTGTTGGCCTTTTCCAGTTTGGATCCTGCCGCCGAGCCAGCTACGAGATAATCCAGTTTACCCGAAACAGAGGAGGAGATTTTGCCGCCTTCTGATTTTATCGATAGCGCTATCTCTTTCCTTGGCCTACTCAGGGTTCCTGTTATGCAGAAGGTACTGCCTACGAGGAGGCCGCTCTTCTCCGCGACCTCGTCCTCAACTATCTCTAGTTGCGAGTAGAGATCGAGTATGTCTTCCTTTCTCTCGGCAATTCCATCCAAGAGTAGCGCTGCTACCGTTTCACCTATCCTGTCTATGGAAGTTAGCCTCTGGATTGATTGGTCTCTGTTTTCCAGCATTTCAATCAATTCTTCTAGGTTTGCAATCTCAGAGCAGACAAGTGATGCGATTTCGGGGCC
>CAYFGD010000053.1:0-8018 GCA_964342715.1 uncultured Candidatus Poseidoniales archaeon
GAGCTTGTCTAGGGCCGTTCTAAGGGAGGCATATCTCGCCTTGGGGCTGGTCCTCATACTGTTAGGGTCTATGTGGATAGCCACTGGGTCATTCCCGCCGATGGTTGTAGTCGAGTCCGGCTCAATGATGCACGATGAAGAGGGATCCGTAGGGACAATAGATCCTGGTGACCTCGTATTGGTGATGAACCCGGAAAGGGAGGATGTAGTTACCTTCGCAGAGGCGACCCAAGAAGGAAACGAGAACTACGGCCATGAGTCACATGGAATGCCGGGCGACGTGATAGTCTACAAGAAAAACGGGGGATCCGACACACCGGTTATCCATAGGGCCCTCCTCAAGGCAGTATACAACGAGTCAGGAGGGTGGGATATACCAGGGACGCCCCTTCTAAACGTGAACGCAGTCAACTGGGTTCTCGACTATCAGTGCCCATACCATGGGGGATTCTACAATCTAGAAATCACTGACTGGGAACCACCGCATGAGGGGTATCTTACAACTGGAGACAACGAGGACACCAATGGATGCAAGATAGATCAGAGGATAGCGACAGGAGACGATCCAAGGCAAGGCCTAAGGGACGAGTTTGGAAATCCAGTTACCGCAGTAAAGGATGAGTGGATAGTAGGAGTCGCCTCTTCAGAAATTCCCTGGATAGGTGCAGCAAAGCTAATTCTTTCCCCCAATCCCGGTGCATCGCAGGTTACTGAGAAAACATGGACCAGTCTCGCTTTCGTCGTTGCTGCTATTTTCATCGCTCCAATTGTTGCCGAATACATTTCTGGGCACAGGTCAGACGAGGAAGAGTAGTTAGTTGAATAGAGGTATGATCAGCGGTACAATCACTATGCCAAGAACGACCAGTGTTGTATAGTAGCTGAATTTATTGGCCAATATCTCCACTCTCATCGGATTATCACCTTTGAAAATCCTAGAAAGTAGGGAGTGCGATGTGTCCTTTACTATGTGACCTCCGTCAAATGGAATGATCGGAATCAGGTTTGCAAAACCTAGTAGGAAATTTATCCACGCCATCCAGAATATACAGTCGAACAACTCTAGCATGCCATCGGTTCCTAGAGCAGAGGCCAAGACGCCGTCTCCCGATTCCAGCATGGACCTCTCTCGGAGGTCCATCGTCTGACCATCGTACTGAATGGGGGTACCCAGCATCATCAGGGGCGAAATTGCAGTTAGTAGAACCGTTTCGCTCGGTGAGAAACTCCCATCGAAGATGTAAGAGAATCTATCGGTCTGTACTGTCCCAGAACGAAGGTTGCTGACCCCCAGGAAAGCATCCCCCTCCTTTATTCCGAGAGCCTTCAGGGTGCTTCCGGTTTCTTCTATGCAAGACTCGTCACCTTCACACAAGTCAATGTAGTGCTGGTACCTATCGCCAAGCGTCACAGTTTTCTCCAAGGCGACTCCTTCTTCGGATCCAGAATGAGGAATTACCGTGAACAGGGCTACTTCGCCCGCAGACAAAGTGTCCATTTGCTCCGAGAAGGAGGACCGGTCTTCGACGCTAACGCCATTGATTTCTGTGATAATGTCATACGGCATTATTCCAGCCTCTTCAGCCCCACCTCCCTCAATAACCCCCAGGGCATGCACTCCCGGATTTGCAGCGACGAAGCCACTTGATATGACACCCAAAAGAATCAACGAGACGAAAGTCGCAACGATATTGATTGAGGGTCCAGCAGCATAGAGCCTGATCCTTTCTCTCCTCGGCGCGATTGACATGTCCAAGTGTTCTGGTTCTGCAAAGGCGCCGACCGGAAGGGGACCCACTAGGAGCAATCCAAAATTCCTCACTTCCATCCCATGGGCTCTAGCTTGGATTCCATGGCTGTATTCATGGATTAGCAATGCCACCACCAAAGCTAGAACAGGCCACTGGAATGGGACGAAACTAGTAACTCCGGGAATAAGGAGGATATCCGTGGCTGGAAGGGCCTCTTGGGGCGGGCTTCTAATTGCCGTAATCAATGAAACCGAGATTAGGTATACGACCGCTGCCATCAGGAGGAAGCAGACCCAAATTGACAACTCTCCGAAAAACCTCCAGAATTTCCTATTTCTAGAAACATACTCGAGTAGTGACTTCCCCCTCTTTGTTCTAGCCATGAGGATTATTCCAAGGACTCTGTCGAAGTTCCAATTTTCCAGATGTCCTGCTTCCTCTAGATATCTGAGAGAGAAGTACCAGATACCAATTAATGCCACTACCCAGAATGGGGCCACTGAGTAGTACACCATCATTGTCAGTATCAATATGGGCCAAACTGAGATACCGGTCTCGCCCTCTTCGCCCATGTACTTAGCCCGAAGTCATGGCTATTCAACCTGCGTTTGGAGATAGCAATTGACTTGAGCAGTGACCATCTGCCATTGATGTGGCAGATATGCGAGAGACGGATGAAAGCAACCGCAAGGTGAACAGGGACATTGACTCACTAAGAAGGGAAAGAGACAGTATCCAGAGATTGATCAACCAAGCCAAGTTACAGGAATTAAACGAATCCCTGGAGGCAATCAAGAGCAAGATGGACGCAATAGAGAAGATACTAGGTAGCTAATCCATCGCTACCTTAAGTGAATCTGAATCTCTGCTATTGCCAATGAATCTCGCACCATCGGACCTACAAACGAGTGCCAAGAACCGATGCAAAGGCATGCCTTCTTCCCAGTCAAGGAAGGGCTTCCCGTTCCTTGTAAGTGGAAGCGATGGAATACTTCTTGATAGGTGCCTCAACTTGCCACTGAGTCCCTCAACCTCTACTTTCATTATTCTCCAACTGTCCCCCCTGACTCCCTTGAGTCTGTATGCGTATAGTGGTAATAATCCACATCTCTCCCCCGTTTCTTTCAGTGATTCGTATTGATCCCAGGTCCTTCCAGAGAGGTACAACTTTGTTGTTTTTGACGACTTAACTTCCACCGGGAAGCACATGTCACCTCTCAGAACCAGAAGATCCCCTGTGCCCTCCGAACCACTCCCAGGCGCCCGCACAACAAGAAACGGCCTCTGTGTGACTTGCATGGCCCGCGCTCTCTCGGTCTCGGAGCATGATCTAGTAATCGCCCTGACGCCATTTATCTCGCCAGCGAGTACTGATCGCAACTCCCTCTCGTATTGGCTCCCTATGCTCCCCACGACCCTAGCCGATTCTCAGGGTTCTTGAGAACATTGGTCGATGCTCATTGAATCTTGCCCTTTCTGAAATCCCTCGTTCTGTCCACTCCGGGAAATTGGTCTTCACTTTCCCTGTAGACGGTTTTCATGTTGTTCAGGAAATTTACCTCGTCAGTAACAATGAGGACCATCCTGACCCCGGGGTCCTCTTCTGCGTCCATCCAACCTAGGATAATCTCCATCGTTAGCCTAGCTCCCTCTCGATGGGGGTATGCGAATACATCCATCCCCAATGGCGGCGTAACCAAAGTCTCCCTCTTTTTTATCTCAGAAACCTGATCGAAGAGCGAATTGTATGAGTTAGCCAGCAACTCCCTCCTGAAATTATCCTGATTCGGCCTCCTACAGTCGGGACCGACAACGTGAACCAGACTCGAGGCCGGGAGATTGAATGCTGGTGTCGTAACAGCCTCGCCGACTCCACATGGCTGCCTCCCCTCTTTCCTCCTCTCGACAGCGATTTTTGTACAGGCCTCCCTCAGTTCGGGACCTGCGGCTAATTGCATCTTTTCATCTAGCCCCTCTCTACCAGCCAGCCTATTGTTGGCAGGAATTACCATCACGTCCCCCTCGACTCTGATTATGTTCCCGAACTGAACCCTGACCTGCCCATGTCGGCACTCTCGGACGATAATTGTCTCCGCCATGAATTCTCAAGGGTAAGCCATCCGATAAGTAATCATCGTATCAAAATCACTAATTCCTGCGATGCATTCTTCCGTGAGCCCCCCTTACCGACATCATGTCCGCTGGATATGTGCTGGTCAATGTTGATCCAGGAAGCGAATCTTCTGTGCACGAAGCAGCTCTCGCACTCGACTGCGTGACTGACGCTAACATGCTATTCGGCGACTATGACTTGATTGTCAAGATAGAGGCCCATGACATGGGCGAGATTGCAAAACACGTCGTAGAATCAATCCGATCGATCCCAGGTGTGGCTAATACCAAGACATTAGCATGTGCCGAAATGTGAGCGATAATCGCCCTCGGTAAATCGCAAAAACCCCCAATAGAGCCTCAGTGAAGCGTTTTCCCCCCCATAACTTCATTATCTCTCTAGAACGCCCGAATTGCGGAGGTATTGCTGAAAATGTCAGGAAAGAAGTACTTCGTACTGATGGAAAACGGCGACGACACCAGCCAGGTGTTTGTGAACAACCAACCCCGTGGGGCGGCCCTGAAGGCTGCTCGAAGGGGACACACAGACATCCAACTTAGGGAGCGAGGCACCAACAGAGTGCACTGCTTCGAGGGCTGGAGAGATCTCGTTGCAAAAGGAGCAGGCGGTCCAGCGTACCTTCCGGACAAGATCTGGAAGGCCAACGTGAAGAAGACCGGCATAAAGCGCCTATAGTTGGGCCATTGCCCATAACAACGGAACAACGCAAACCTCCCGGTCGGGCAACTGGCCGGGAGGTCATCTCGATACCTTGCTGGCGTCTAGCTAGTTTCCAAGGGTTACTTGACACCTATCTTCCTTGCTAGCATCGCTAGTGGATCGTAAAACTCCGTAACGACCCTCTCCTTCAATGGAATTATTGCGTTGTCGGTGATATTGATCCCAGCCGGGCAGACTTCCGTGCAACACTTGGTGATGTTGCAGTAGCCGATGCCGAAGTCGTCCTTAATTTCTGGAATCCTGCTTTCTTTGTCCAGTGGGTGCATCTCAAGGCTTGCCAGCCTGACGAAGAACCTAGGTCCTGCAAACTCATCGAATTTCTGATGCTCTCTGAGTACGTGGCACGTGTTGACGCAGAGCATGCACTCGATACAAGACCTGAACTCCTGAAGCCTATCCGCTTCCTCCTGCTTGAATTCCCAGTCCATTTCTTCAGGCCCGTTGATGGGGGCAATGCTCCTGTCGGTTTCGTAAGCCCAAGAAACATCGGTCACCAGGTCCTTCACCAGGGGGAATGCCTGCATCGGCTTAATCAGAATGGGAACATCTTCCGGGGTTTCTTCCATGATGTCTTCCATCCTGGTCATGCACATCAGCCTGGGCTTGCCGTTTACCTCGGCACTACAAGATCCACACTTCCCGGCCTTGCAGTTCCACCTGCATGACAGGTCCGGTGCGTGCTCCGCTTGGATTCTGTGTATCACATCCAGAACAACCATTCCTTCGTCCATTTCAACAGTGTAATCCACCATCTTTCCAAATGGGTCACCTACGGAATCAGGGGCCCCTCTGAAAACTCTGAAAGTCACATCCCCGCTCATCACTTCACCCCTAGTTTAGGTCCTCCTCGTCAAGGAGGGATCTCAGCTCGTCCGGAATTGGAGGGTATGAGACGTAGTCGATATCCATGCCCCCGTCTGCCCCCTTTACTATCACACTGTTTATCTTGCCCCAGTGGGAATGATCTGGAGTGGGAAAGTCTTCCCTCGTATGCCCCCCACGACTCTCTTCCCTCCTTAGGGCCGCCAATGCGCACATCCTGCTAACGTCTACCATAGCGCCGATTTCCAGTGCCTGGTGCCATCCGGGGTTGTAGGTCGTCCCAGAGCCACCGAATGTCTCCATTGACCTCGCCTCAAAATCATCAAGCTCCTCCAAGGCCTCTTCGAGAAGCGTCTTGGTTCTGATTATCCCAACCTTATCTTGCATCATCTTACGCAGATCTTCGACGACCTTGGCCGGGTTTTCTCCGCCTTCCCTGCTGAGTGGGGACAAGGTCTCCTCGATGACCTCATCGATTTCGGACTGCTCAATTTCTGCGAAACCTCCAATCTCCGATGCGGAAGAGGCTGCATGCTCCCCTGCAATCTTCCCAAATACGATCAAGTCTGAGAGGGAGTTTCCACCCAAGCGGTTTGCACCATGTAGTCCTGTAGCCGCCTCACCCGCAGCGTATAGTCCCGGAATTGTAGACTCTTGTGTCTCGGGGTCAACCTTCACACCCCCCATGACGTAGTGTGCTGTTGGTCCCACCTCCATTGGCTGCTTGGTAATGTCAACAGCGGCAAGCTCCTTGAACTGGTGATACATCCCTGGCAGCTTCTTCTTCACTTCCTCCTCATCTCTCCATGAGATGTCAAGATAAGCTCCTCCATGTTCAGAGGCCCTTCCTGCGGCCCTCTCGCTGTTTATCGCCTTAGCAACTACATCCCTGGTAAGCAGCTCTGGAGGCCTGCGCTTAGTTGCAAGCTGTCCGGAGATCACCTCATCGACCCACTCCAAAGCCTCCTTCTCAGTGTCAGCAAACTCATCTGCGTACATTTCTGGGACATAGTTGAACATGAAACGATCACCCTCCGAGTTCCGGAGCATTCCACCTTCTCCCCTCACTCCCTCTGTGACCAATATCCCCTTGACTGAGGGTGGCCATATCATTCCAGTTGGATGGAATTGAACGAACTCCATATCCCCTATCTCTGCTCCGGCCCAGTAAGCCAGTGCGTGCCCCTCTCCCGAGTATTCCCAGGAGCCAGAACAAACCTCCCAGCATCGGGTAATTCCCCCTGTCGCCAGGACTATCGATTTGGCCTTGAAGACATGCAAAGAACCATCGTTCCTGTCGTAAGCGAAACAACCCGAAATTCTACCTCCGGTCTTGAAAAGTCTACGAACTGTGAACTCCATGAAAACGTCCATTCCCATGTGTACGCCCTTCTGCTGCAGTGTTCTGATTAATTCCAGACCCGTTGCGTCCCCTATGTGCGCCAGCCTTGGGTATGTGTGACCCCCAAAATTTCGTTGACTTGTCAAACCCTTGGGGGTTCTATCGAAAACGGCCCCCCATTGCTCTAACTCCCTAATCCTGTCCGGGGCCTGTTGAGCGTGAATCCTAGCCATCCTCCAGTCACCTAGGTACTTTCCTCCCTTCATAGTGTCACGGAAATGGACCTCCCATGAGTCTCTGGGGTCCTTGTTTGCAAGAGCGGCGGCGGCTCCACCCTCGGCCATTACAGTGTGAGCCTTCCCAAGCATAGACTTCGAGATCATCGCCACATTGGCGCCATTGGAGCTGGCCTCGATTGCCGCTCTAAGACCGGCACCGCCCGCCCCAATAATCACAACGTCATGTTCATGGGTGGTAATCCCGGTCACGAAATGCCACCCCACAAAACAACGTCCTTCCATCCGAAGAATGGATCCGTGCAGGCATAAACGTAGAAGTCAGTGAACATGACCCAGAATAGGCTGTAGAGAGCCCATTCCTTGTGCCTCTCGTTCAGCTTTGTGGAGACTTTCCACATTCTGTACTTCAGCTTGTTCATAGGGCTTCCTGTCCAGTCATTGCTGCCTCCCCCGATCACATGTCTGAATGCATGACAACCAATTGTGTATCCGGTTAGCATTACCACGTTGATTAGTAGAACGATCGTTCCAACGCTGATCCCGTAGTAATGCACATCTGCAGCATCATGGAAGTTCACCGAAAGCCAAACGTCGTATGAAAGGATTGGAAGGTAAGCTAGTGCAATATACATGAAGTAACGATGCAAGTTCTGTACTACCAGTACTCCCGTTTCCCCACTGTACTCATTCCATGGCTTGGAAACAGCACATCCGGTCGGCTGTTGAAAGAAAGCCCTGTAGTACGCCTTGCGGTAGTAGTAGCAAGTACCTCTGAATCCAGCAGGGAATATCAGTATGAACATTGCAGGACTCATCCACCACAGAAATTCCGGTATAGGCCCTCCGAAGGTTCCCTGGCCCGGGATTATCAGAGGGCTGAATAGGGGGCTCAGAACATGGCTGCCCTCAGACTCTATCGCCATCGTCGAGTAGCCAGCGCTCCTTCCAAAATTCTCGAAGATCCAGAAATCAGCCTCCATCATTCCCCTCCAAGTGGAGTAAAGAATCAT
>CAYFGD010000054.1:0-7813 GCA_964342715.1 uncultured Candidatus Poseidoniales archaeon
CGAGGGTAGTGCTCTCAAATGGGCCGTCATTCATCAATTCGCACAAGTCCGCCACTAGCATTGACTCGTAATCTAGCGTGATCTCACCTGAGGGCATTGTGTGCGTCATGAAGGAAGGAGGTGCATCGCTTCCAAGGGACGAGAGTGTGGATTCTACCCATGGTTCAAGATTAAGTCCGTGGTAGAAGAAGATGTCAGCTTCTTGTAGTCTGATTAAGTCGGTCGCCGAGGGCTCATAGTCGTGAACAGGGATGTTGTCTTGGCTCATGTATTCCATCACGACGTGATCTCCTGCGACTGCCTTGACGAGCTCCCCCACGTGGTAGGTCGATACCATTACGCTACCGAATACAGGAATTGGGTCCACTACCTCATTCTCATCGGAGTCATTTACCTCATCTGCTATACATCCGGCCAGGCTAGATGTTACCATTATCACGCTCAACAGTATTGACCTGTACGCTACACTCTTCATGGGGCGTCCGCATTCTATTAGATATTTAATATATGTTATTAACTAGTAAATCCGAAATTATTATTACTGCACCATTGAACGGGTTTTCATGAGTCGTATAGTGTCCTTCAGCACCGACAACGAATTTGCTGACAGGCTTGGAGAACTGGTTGAAAAATCAGGCTACAGAAATAGGAGTATGTTCCTCAGGGATGCAAGCATACATTTCGCCGAGGAGTCGATGCGAGGCAGTCTAAGTGATATGGATGATGGTCTCCGAGTAGAGGGTACCGCTGTGGTATACTTTCAGCATGATGTTGAGAATAAATTGGCCGAGATTAGGCACTCGGGGAGTGTTGATATTTCATCGTATCATCACAATTGCCTGCCCTCAAGCCACTCTTGTGTCGACACTATGCAAGTTAAGGGAGAAGCTGATTCAATACGAAAAATGATTGGGGAGCTTAGGAACATAGAGGGTGTAGATCGAGTGGTCTTCGTTTTGGCGCCGGATCGTGTAGATGGGTGCTGTTGAGTTCACTATGGGTGAACCAGGAAGGCGGCGCCCAATACAACGTAGGTCCCTAGTAGCAAAGCTCCCTCAAGCCAATTCGACTTGCCGTCAGATGCGATGATGTTTACGATAAGGACCGCTAGGAATGCGGAAACTGTTTCCAGCGTACCGAACTCGAAGGTTAGAGGTACGCCCAAAGCCCATGCGACGATTATCATCAGTGGCGCAACAAATACTGCTATCTGGGTCGATGAGCCCATTGATATGGCGAAGGATAGGTCCATCTTGTCCTTGCCTGCAACCACCACGGCGGTGAAGTGCTCGGCCGCGTTGCCGAAAAGAGGAAGGAGAATTACTCCAATGAATAAGTGGGGAAGTCCCAGTCCTTCATCAGAAGCAGCATATTCTACCGAATGAACAAGAATCTCGGCCATCCAAGAAACTAGGATTGTAGCGACAACTAGGAGAATTGTGGCATCTCGCTTGCTCATCTCAGGCGACTCATGTTGATGTACCTCAGTAGCGAATAGGTCAACGTGAGATCTGAACTGGAAGAAAAGGAACAATCCGTACAACAAAAGGAGTACGATTGCTGCTACCTGGCTTAGTTGCATGACACCCTCTTCGCCCTCCGTCCCCCCAACGGTTGAGTTGAATACGGTTGGGATGATTAGTACGATCATCGCCAACATCATCAGTGAACCGTTTGAACTTACCTGGGTTTCAGAGAATTTCTGCTCGGAGAAATTGATTCCACCCCACAAAAATGCAAGACCCATGACGAGTAGCAGATTTCCAAGGATACTGCCGATCAGGCTTGCTTGCACTAGGCTGATCATGAGAGACTCTGTTTCACTTCCAGAGGCTGCTTGCGATGCTGTATATATTGCGAGTAACGCGATTATCATCTCAGCAGCATTTCCAAAAGTCGCATTAAGTAATCCACCTAATGACTCTGATGTGTAGAGGGCGATCTCCTCTGTTGCTCTACCCATCAAAAAAGCCAGAGGCATAATCGCTAGAAGGGAGAAAACGAAGGCCATGGACTCGTCATGGGCGTCCGAGTAGGCGAAGTAGCAGGTAATTGGGAGTGCAACCAATAGCGCATTCAGCTTATTCTCTCTTGGGTCCATGGCACCAATCCAACTAACGGTCTCAGACATGCTTGCTCATGCTGGGCAACGCATGTGTGTGGTCAATGTTACGCTTGTTCCACGCAGTGTTCATTGCTTCTCACGCGTGCGGGCAAACATGGGAGGGGGAGTTCGGGTCGCCATTACTGGAACGCCGGGCGTAGGGAAGAGCACTGTGAGCAGGATACTGGAAGGCAGGGGATTCATGTTGGTTTCTGTGGAGGGTCTTGCTGAAGATTTCGAATGCGTGGGTGAAGTCGATCCGGAGGATGGAGCTAGGCCGATAGACATTGAGAAGCTAGGAGGCTGTCTGTCGGAGGCATGGGCGAGGCCAATGGATGGCGTTGGAATTGTGGATGGTCATCTTTCACACAATCTTCCAGTCGAAGCAGTCGTAGTACTAAGGTGCTCTCCCGACACCCTTAGAATCAGGCTCTCCGAGCGAGGCTACTCTGAGGGTAAAATAAATTCCAACTGTGAGTGGGAACTGTTGGGAGGGGCATGGAATGACTGGGACGAACGCCTGCCTTGGACTGAATTCGATACCACGGCGGAAGAGATAGGGTCCGTAGTTGACAAAATTGAGAGGTGGATATCAGATGGCTTCAAGCCAATGAGTATTGGCTCGACAATAGACTGGGTCGCGCACATGGAGGAATCTTGATGTTTGAGAAGATGAGGGCTAAGTGGACAAAGATGATTCATCCGTTGGTTTTGAGGATGGGCGATCTTGACCCTAGCGTCCTGACTTGGGCTAGCCTATTGATTGCAATTATTGCCTTCTATCTGCTTTCTGGTGCAGGGGCGGATGAAGCGGGGGCAATTGCGATCATTGGAGGGGTTATTCTGATACTTGTGGCCGGTGTACTAGATGCACTGGACGGGGCGCTTGCGAGGCATCAGGGCGTTGACGGGCCATATGGGGATTTTCTTGACCACACAATTGACAGGATTGTCGATGTAGGTCTTCTAGTTGCTATAGGCATGAACGTCGCGTTCGTGAGTGACCCGCGCTCGGGACTATTGGCAGGGCTATTGACCCTCTTCGGCTCATACATGGGGACGCAGGCACAATCAGTAGGTGTAGGAAGAATCTACGGTGGATTCTCCAGAGCCGACAGGATGGTACTAACACTAGTGGGGCTTGTAGTGGCTGCTTGGCAGGCCCAAACTGGTACGATGGGCATCTCCTCATCCAGTATTCATGAATTGGCGGAATGGGCATTGCTGGGCAATAATGAGTTGAATGGTATGACCTTCGCTCTTGCTGTTTCTGCGTGGGGAGGACTCTACACATTCATAGTCAGATTCATCAAGACCAGGGAGCAACTTCTCTGACGGCCCCTGGGGGGCCGTGACTAAACCCCTGTGAATCACCCCTCAATGGGGGTAATGGTTATCCTCTGTTCGACGCGGCTAGTGTCCGTGAAGCACCTCATCAACAGAGTTCTAGAGCTTGAGGACGAGGGAGAAATCCCCACTGGGCACATCGATACAGAGAGTGATCCAGAGCTACAGAACCTCCTAATGTCACTACAACCGAAGATCAGGGTTTTCGGTTGTGGGGGCTGTGGATCTAACACAGTTGCCAGACTAGAGCACGAGGATCTTTTCGACGAGGAATATGTCAGAGGAATTGCAGTCAATACCGATGCACAGCACCTGTTGCGGGTGGCCGTTCGCAACAAGGTTCTGATTGGGAGGTCAGCGCGAGGCAGGGGCGCTGGAGGAGACCCAGAGAAAGGGGAACAGGCAGCCTACGAGTCCGAGCGCTCGTTGAAGACCGAGATCGAGGATTGTGATCTGGCATTCATCACGGCCGGGCTTGGCGGGGGTACCGGCACAGGGAGCGCGCATGTGATAGCGCGACTTGCTCGCTCTGCCGGTGCCCTCACAATTGCCGTCGTCAGCTATCCGTTCCTTTCAGAAGGAGCTCTGCGAAGGCAGAATGCGGAATGGGGGCTGGAGAGGCTGAGGGAAGTTTGCGATACGGTTGTGGTTCTTCCTAACGAAAGACTCCTGGAAGTAGAGGGCGTCAGGGACCTGCCACTAGATGCCGCCTTCCGTGTGGCTGACGAGCTTCTAATGAGGAGCATCAAGGGTGTCTCAGAAATGATTGCCAAGGAGGGGATTGTGAATCTCGACTTCCAAGACCTGAGGTCGGTTATGGAAAACGGGGGGGGAGTTGCGATGATTGGACTTGGCGAGGCTGAGGGCGAAGACATGGCGATTAAGGCGACTGAGGAAGCCCTGCAATCTCCACTACTGGACATTGACATCTCGGATGCTAGGGGTGCCCTAGTGAACGTTGTCGGCGGCTCAACTCTTTCATTGGGCGATGCGGAAGCCTGTGCAAAAATTATCAGGGACAGAATCAATCCCTATGCTAGGATAATCTGGGGAGCTACTACTGATCCGGGTATGGGCGATGGGATAAGGGTCCTTCTGGTACTTACCGGGGTGAAGAGCGAGCAGATACATGGCGCAGCGCTGCATACCCAGATGCGAAACCTACGAAGCAGAACCGTCGAGTTCGTGGGGTGAGTCACTCTTCGAGCCCCTTAGGGCTCGTCCGGCGTGCTTAAATGAGGTCCTCCGGTCGGCAGACCGCTTCGAGGTTGAGTCATGGCTATCGAGAGTTCCAATATCGGGCCCATTGAAGAGACCGTGCAGGGTTGGCAAGATGGTATCGAAGGACGCGTCAAGAGCCTACAGACAGGCTCCTACGCAAGGATCCTGAAAATGGCCAGAAAGCCTTCGAAGCAGGAGTTTAGGCAAACTGTCATCGTTTGCGGAATAGGGATGTTCGTTCTGGGCTTCATTGGATTCGCTATGCTGTGGGCGATGGATACTGCACTCCCCAAGTTCTTCGCATGGCTGATTAACTAGGTGAAACTATGTCTGATGCATTTGTTGCTTACATCCGCCACGGTGAGAAGGTACTGTTGATGCAAAGAGCCGACGGAGTAGCTGACTTCCCGGGCGCCTGGGATGGTGTATACGGTGCAGGTGATGCAAGTGACATAGATGCAGTTGGCGCTCGAATCACAGAGACCACTGGGATAGAGGCCGATAGCCTGACTTTCGTCCGCTCTGGGGATGCTAGGGGACTTGAGTTCGGTAACAGGCTTAATGACGTGACTCCGTTACTATTTCTGAGTGATACAGACAGTGTTGAAGCCCGTGGATTGTACAAGGGATTCAGCTGGGTCGACCCTGGATACATCAACTGGGTCGAGCCTGAAGATAGTTCAGACAGCAGGTCCTCTAGATACATGGTTCCGCAACTAGGGAATATGTATGGCGACGTTGCCTCTTTCCTTTACATCCTGAAGACCAGCATGGGACAGGAGCAGAACGTATCCAAGGAGATTAGGGCGCGACTTTCCGGGACTGGTTCACTGAAAGACATTCAGGACAAGATATTCGGTGTCCTCAGTCCGAGTTACCTCAAGGGTTTCGTCTTCGTTGAAGCGACGGCACTTCACCATGTTGAGAAGCTAATTGGTAGAGTTGGTGTTTCAGCGACCCCGATGAAGAACTGCCGAAAGGTTCTGGATGGAGAGTCGCCGCTTCGTGACATTCTGCCTTACTTAGAGCCGAAGGCCGCTACAGCAGGAATTGAAGAAGGTAACATCGTAGAAATCAGGGGAGGGGCCTTCAAGGGGGCAACTGCTAGAGTCATTGGTGTTAGTGAGACCAAAGAAGAGGTCACTGTGGAGTTGTTCGAAGCCGCTGTTCCAGTTGCTTTGAACATTAGAGCCGATCAAGTAAGAGTCACACAAAGAGTGGAATGAGGGGAGAGTCGGTTTTCCGGGGTTTGCATCACGCTCAAATAGGGAGAGTAGGTCGCCGGGGCGCACCAAGGGGGTACTAGAGATGTCTGCACGTAATGAGACTCCTCACAAGATTATTCAGTCCCTGGGCAAGAAGAAGTGTAATGGGTCATGGGAAGAGGCTACAGAGAACCTCACCATGGATCAAGTAAAGAAGCTGGCCGAGGATCAGTCAGATAGGCTCACTGGTGCTACTCTGTACGCAAAGTGCCGTGAGGTCATGGGGACCTGTGTTTCAATGAGAGTTAATGTCGAGGGGATGCCTCCAAAGGAAGCTCTCGATGCTATGAGCAAGGGGGAATTCGCCGAGCATTTCGCATGATGTTCTCACGAATTGCGGGAGAGGGGAACCTCGCTGACCGCAGAGGTGGTTTGAATGAAGGAAAACATACAGAACGCTATTCAACAGGCTCTAGACGAGTCGCCGGAGCGAAACTTCGTTGAGTCACTAGAGATGGCTTTCACACTTAGGGACGTTGATCTAAAAAATCCTGCCAACAGGATACAAGAAGAGGTTAGACTACCTTCTGGCAGAGGTAAGCCGGTTAGAGTTGCCATGTTCGCAGGTGGTGAAATGTCCACCAAGGCCAAGGCCGCGGGAATAGAGGTCATTGATCCTTCTCAGATTGAGGATATCGGTGGAAACAGGCAGCAGGCCAGGAAGATGGCGAATAAATACGACTTCTTCCTCTCCGAAATACCTCACATGGGAACTGTTGGTAGGTTCCTCGGTGTCGTTCTTGGACCAAGGGGCAAGATGCCTAGGCCAGTCCCACCCAACGTTGACCCAGGGATGATTGCATCGGGGCTCAAGGACACAGCAATCGTCAGATCAAGGGACAAGGTGACCTTCCATACCGCCATGGGCTCTAGAGAGCAGGGGATTGTCGACCTTACGGCAAACGGAATGGCAATTTGGAACAGAGTGGTTGGAAAGTTGGAAAGGGGAGCTGGTAACATCAGGTCTTGCTACGTCAAGACCTCAATGGGCCCCTCTATCAAGGTCGAGGTGGTTCTTTGATTCCCAAGGTCGCAAGTTGGAAGCCCGATCGTGTATCGGAGCTTTCAGAGATTGTCGGAAGAGGTGGGATCGTCGGAGTTGTTGACGTGGCCGGAGTCCCTGCGAAGAACATGCTAGACATGCGAGAGTCGCTTCGGGGGATGTTGACCATGACTATGGCTAAGAAAAGCCTGATCAGGATAGCCTGGAAAAACGCTGGTCTGACAGAAGACGACTTGGAGTCCCTGTTGGAGGGGGCCGTGCAGCCATGCGTTGTCCACACTGACTCACTCAACTGCTACGAGTTGTTCGAAGAATTGGAGAAGACCAGGCAAGGAAGGGCGGCCAAGGATGGGGAAGTCGCTCCAAACGACATAATTGTCGAGCAGGGGCCCACTGAGTTCGGTCCGGGGCCAATTGTAGGGGAGTTCAACGCTGTGGGCATCCCAGCCAAGATAGACAAGGGTGCAGTCGCGATACAAAAGACCGTTACCGTAGTCAACAAGGGAGATCCAATAGATGGAGAGTTGGGATTGATGCTCTCAAAATTGGGAATCAATCCCATAGAGATAGGGCTGATACTAATTGGTGTTCTAGACGATGGAGATGTCCTATCTGCATCCGATTTGGATTTGGACACTGATGGTTTGAGGAATGACATACTTGTAGCCAATTCAGGTGCTTACAACCTAGCGTGCAACATAAGGTGGTTCACGCCTGTAACTATGCCAGCACTTCTTTCGAAGGCTAGCGGCGAGGCCCTCTCCGTTGCCATAGAGGCGGGGATCGTCAATGACGAGACTGCTTCACTATTCATTTCTCGCGCGAATGCGCGGGCACTGGCCATAGCAGGCCAATTAGATTCCTCAGCGCTCG
>CAYFGD010000055.1:0-7748 GCA_964342715.1 uncultured Candidatus Poseidoniales archaeon
CAATAACAAGTGAATATTTGGCATGTTACGCTCTAATTATATCTTTACACTCCACTAGCAATATTAGACCATTATTAAAGGTTTGATAAATCTAACTATGCTGTTTTGTTTCGTTAACAAGACTGGCTTAAAACACAGGCTTAAAACAAAGGATTTTCAGTTTGGACCTATTCGTGTCTCCTGCTGAAATTAGAAACATCGCCATAATTGCTCATGTAGACCATGGCAAGACAACACTCACACAGGCACTATCCGGAACTTGGACAGATACCCACTCCGAGGAAAGGAAGAGAGGGATAAGCATCAAGCTGGGATATGCAGACACTGCATTCTACAAGACAAAGGATGGGGATTTCTACGCAAGGGGCAAGCATCCCAAAGGGAAGGAAGATTCCGATAATGATCTACTAAGAGTAGTCTCATTTGTCGACGCCCCTGGTCACGAGACCCTGATGGCAGTAATGATCTCCGGTGCTGCAATTATGGATGGAGCACTTCTACTTGTATCTGCCAATGAGACCTGTCCGCAAGCCCAAACTAGGGAGCATCTAGCGGCACTGCAAATTGCAGGAATTGAAAACATCGTGGTAGTCCAGAATAAGGTGGACATAGTGAGTAGAGAAAGGGCGATTGAGTCATATGGGGAAATAAAATCTTTTGTTGAGGGGACAATAGCGGAAGGGGCACCAATTGTCCCAGTTTCTGCTCACCATGATGTGAATCTAGATATGCTAATACAGGCAATAGAGGAAACTATCCCGAATCCGGACAGGAGCTCTGAAGACAGGGGGCTCATGTATGTCGCTAGATCCTTCGACATAAACAGGCCTGGCTCAAGACCTAGTGGTCTGAAAGGTGGAATAATCGGAGGGAGCATCGTCGAGGGTTCTTTCCGCGTGGGCGACTCAGTTCTAATTGCCCCTGGACGTCGAGTTACTGAAGGTGGAAAGACCAGATGGGAGCCCTTGAGGACAATGATAGAAAATATCCAAGCGGGCGGACTTGATTTAGAAGAAGCTCATGCAGGGGGGCTTTGTGGAATAGCAACGCCAATGGACCCCATGTCCACCAAGGCGGACGACCTCTCTGGCCAGGTAATGGCGAGAGATGGAGAGCTTCCCCCTGTCTGGGAGTCACTTGAGCTCAAGTTGGAACTTCTGGAGAAGATGGTGTCAGGAGAAGAGGGGGGTGGCGGAGCAGTCAAGCCCATACAGCCGAATGAGATGCTGATGGTGAACTCTGCAACAGCGACCAGTGTTGGAACTGTGTCCTCCTCGAAAAAGGGAGGGGCGACCCTCAACCTTAGACTTCCAATTTGCGCCAAGAGCGGGAGCAGGATAACCCTCTCAAGAAGGATTGGCTCTAGGTGGCGACTGATTGGCCATGGGACAATAGTAGGGTGATCCGATGGCGGGCGTGCTCGTCGATGCTTGTGGCTGGGCGGCGCTGATGGATTCCGGACTGAACATCGACGCTGCCATGAGGGATGTTATTGGAACTCCAGAACTGATGCTTCTAGAGGGGGTTCTAGGAGAATTGGTCGAGTTGTCTACAAAGAAGAGGGGGCTCCTATTGCCCCTGCTTGAGTCCAGGAGCAAGATGATTGAGAATCCTAGTGGAATGAGCCATACAGACGACATGCTGTTGCAACTGTCAATTGAAAAAGGATGGCCAGTATTAACTGTGGACATTAGGCTCAAGGAGAGGCTAGTAATGTCAGGGTGCAGCTATATCGAAGTCGTTTCCGGGAGGATGCTTCGGCTAATAGGGCCCTAGGGAAGGGTGAACAGCCTATCGTCCCCATGCCCGTCCATAAGCCCTATCCTAACTGCTGCATCTAGCCATGCATGAGAGTAGTTTATTGCTCCGAAAGCCCTGACTAGGTCTCCATTATCCATGAAATGCCTGGCATCAGAGTAGTAATTATCGCACATTTCCATCATCGACTCCAGCTTACTACACTCTTTCTCCCCCTTGGCTAAGGGGGTGGCCTTCTGCCTGGCCTCTCGCGTAATTCTCAGATATTTCTCTACTAGATCCCTAGTCACCAATTCTCCATCACTCACTTTCATACCCCTCCGAAATGGCCGGCCGCCGCCTCGCTGATTTTGAAGAGCCTCTTTCTCCCCTGTTTCCTGACGGAAAGAAGTCCTGTCCTCAATAGTTCGTTGTATATCTGGGAGAGTCGTGGCCTGCCAACCTCAAGCCTCGCCTGTAGTTCTGCATCGGAGGGAGATATTTCCCTTTCAGAAGATGCCTCGAGAATCATGACCTCTGCTTCGTTCAGAGAAGCTAACTTGGATTCGTCCAATGGATTGTCCACGTCCCATTTGGGAGATATTGAAATCTTTGGAGTGGGCAAGGGAGGCGTTGGCTCGGGAATTTCCTCTTCGAAGAAGATCTCCTCGGCAGGAGCCTCTTCGATTCCAAATACTGTCTTTGGTGGCTCTGTAGTTTCATTTCCAGATAGATCAGGGAGGGTTGATTGAGAAGATTCCTCAACTGACCAATACGCTGACTCTGTGGACATCACCCCGGATTCTGAGTTTGATCTTATTGCGGTGTCAATTGGTGCCGACGAGTCTTCGATAGTTTTCTTGTAAGTAGGCTCATCTGGTTCGAGAGAAGATGGTGGTTCTGACTCACTTAGCCTGAGATCGCGATTGATTGATGCGTCAATAATCTCGGTTCCATCAGAAGTTGTTGGTTTTGGAGGCGCATTTCTTGACCTTGCAGCAAGTCGATTGAATCCGAATCCAGTTTCAAGCATTGGTGGTTCGGTACCGGGCTCATAGACAAAATCCTCTAGGGTTCCTTTCTTTTCTGATGGTTCTGGATTTTCCTGTTTTTGCTCATTTTGATGGTCCTCCTCTTCCCAGAGGTCATCGGGGTCGTCGGAAATTTCCTCAGAAAATTCCTGATCATCATAGACTTCTTGATTGTCGTCTATGTCCCATTCGGGGAACTCATCCTTGGGAGAAATTTCTGTTTCTAGTTCCTCTTCTAATTGATGGGTTTGCAGATTTTCAGATGTTGATTCAGTCGCATATTGGAACTCAGGAGTCTCTTCTGCCTGATCGAGATTTTTCTCTACTGTAGTTTCTCTGATGGATCCTGATGGGTCGCCAATCTCGTTCCAACCCATGACTCTCTCCAACGTCCCATGAGAGCCGACATCCCTCCTTTCATCGGTAAGGTCCCGCAGTAGCCTGATTACATCGCGGGGAGTGCCGCCTGTGATATCACGAATTGCCTCCAGCAGCCTTTGATCAATCTTCCACCTCTCCTTGGCCCTGCGAGAAACCAATTTATCCGATAACTGCTGAATCTGAGCTGTCGTTAGTCCATCGAGGAACTCTGGCCTGTCGAACATCTCCAGTGTTTCTTCACTCATGTTGGAAAGTTGGGAAGGAGTGAGGACGACCACAATGAACGCCCTCAACCTCTGTAGGACGGGTGAAATGAGTTCGACGAAGGAAGAAACTTCTACTTCCGGAGGATAATCAAAAGCAATCAATGGAAGTGAGTCAGGATCCTGGTCCAGATTCTTGACCAGCCTATCTATCATGAGTTGTGTGGTCTTTGGCGGATTGAAATCACCGAAGTGGATTGTGAGTTCATGGATGACAGAGTTGACTGGATTTCCGTCTGGCCAGGTTTGCCCGATGTAACTCTTCCTGGTCTGGGAGGCAAGGGCCCTGATTAGCGAAGTTCTTCCTGAACCCCTCTCCCCAACCAGTATTGCCATCCTAGGTGATTTCGAAATAATGTGCTCCCTCCATTTAGCAAGAAGAAGGTCCCTGCCAACTATGTCCTCGGCCCTTCCACTTTCTATTGGCCTCATGTCAAACGGATTTCCCCTGAGAGGCGGCAGCCCGAGGAGATCGATGCCTCTCTGGTCCATCAGGTCGTCCCCCGTGTGAGGAGTACATAACATTCACGCATACTTACGCATAATATCACATACTTTAACGCGTTTTTTACCACTAGTTTTTCTTATTTATTGAATGTAATGATTCAGTACAACATTTATTGAAATATATCTCTAACGCTTTCCTAACGCTTTAGATATGCGTTAATGAAGCGTTAACGATTAAATTAACGCTTTTTATGATGTATTTCTATGATATTTGTTTGCAGCGAGTGGCATAAAAACCGAGAGATCGGAGAATTCGGAACAGTCGGCCTAAGCAAATCTGGGCGAGTGTTTCCCGCAAAATGTTAGAAGGCGGGGCCTGCCGACTAGGACTGATTGAGATGCCGGTTGACAATAGCAGATTGAAGGGTTTCTACAAACTATCTGTATCAGAAAGAAGAGAGATGCTTGCAGGCATTGCAGGTCTCGAGGAGGACATGGTAGAAGCATGGGCGGCCGGTGGAGAGCTGGATGAAGAGACAGCAGACAGAATGATAGAGAATGTCATTGGAACTTATTCTCTTCCGATAGGAGTAGCTACCAATTTCATCATAGATGGTGAGCACTACTTGATACCGTTCGTAGTCGAGGAGGCCAGCGTAGTGGCGGCTGCTTCCAACATGGCCAAGAGGTGCCAGTCGAGAGGAGGTTTCAGGTCGGACAATGACGAGCCTGTGATGATTGGTCAGATACAGGTTGTTGGTTGTGAAGACCCCGAGGTTGCAAGGGACTCCATTTTGGCAGCTTCGGAGGAGTTGATTTCCGCCTGCAATGACGTCGATCCAATCCTAGTGAAATTCGGAGGCGGGTGCAGGGAAATAGAGGCAAGGATCATTGAAACTGGTTCAGGGCCGATGGTGATAGTCCACATTCTGGTCGATTGCAGGGACGCGATGGGTGCAAATGCGGTAAACACAATGGCAGAGACAATAGCTCCGAGGATTGAGTCACTGTCGTCTGGAACTGTAATTCTGAGAATCATTAGCAACCTTGCTGTACACAGGCTTGCAAGGGTGAGTGCAACATTCACTCCGGAAGAAATGTCCGATTCGGGTGACGACCCGATTCGTGGTTCTGAAGTAATTGAGGGAGTCATTCAGGCATACCATTTCGCTGCGGCTGACCCATTCAGGGCGACCACGCACAACAAGGGGATCATGAATGCAATCTCCCCGGTTGCCATAGCTTGTGGACAGGACTGGAGGGCAATAGAATCAGGGGCACACTCGTATGCCGCCTATCGTAAGGAGTATGGGTCAATGACTCACTGGGAGAAGGACGGGGATGGCAATCTAGTTGGCTCAATAGAGATACCAATGGCAGTGGGATTAGTTGGGGGGGCAGTGAGGATACATCCTGGCGCCCAAGCCAACGTAGCGCTACTGGGACTAAGGAGTGCCAATGACCTAGCCAAGGTGATGGCTGCCGCTGGTCTTGCACAGAATTTGGGGGCACTAAGGGCATTAGCGACTGTAGGAATTCAAGCTGGACACATGAAGTTGCACCTAATGAACATGGTAGCTGCAGCTGGGGCTGAAGGAACGGAAATAGAGGCCGTTGCCAAGAAGGTCAGGGAGAGCGGCGAGAGAATCACGATGGCGGTTGTGGAGAATGCTCTATCTGAGATCAGGGGAGAATAGTCATTCCTCAGCTTGGGCCTCGATCTGGCTGGTCTCGGATTCACCGGAGAACTCAGCGATTGTCATCTGCTCGTCGGGAGCTAGTGATGCGGCCAATTGTGCACTAGTTAGACCTAATTTTGCCGCCTCTCCCCTGAACCATGACTTGACCTTTCGATACTCCACTTCCGGGCATCCGAAATATTCTGCGAATCTTCTGGTTGTGGTGAGTCTCCTAGTGAGGCCCTCCCTTCTCTTGTCGATAAGGCCCAAATTGGCGAGATCCCTGACATGATCATACGCCTTCTGACCAAGCATGTCGACCAATTGGGCCTGTGGCATCGGTTGGTGGTAGGCTACCAATGCGGCTGCTGGCAGTAGCCTTTGTGGGATCTCAGGCTTGAATGTGTCAGGGAGGAATGGGGATAAGGAAGGATTCACTTCTATAATCCACCTGCCACTGACCTCCGAAAGTTGGAGAGCGGAGTTCTTTCTCCCCTCCATTTCTTTCCTGAGATCACCTAGTGAGTCCGAGACTTGGAAGTTCCTCTTACCCAGAAGTTTTGCCAGTTCATCGACAGACATAGAGCGTCCCGCCCCGAAAAGTATGGCCTCTAGCATGGATGATAGGGGTGGCTCTTCGGTCAATTGGCCGCCCCCAGTGAACCGTCCCCTGGATGGAGTCTATTTGTCAGATCTGAGAAGCTTTCCTTTCCATCCCAAAGTGGCTTGAGAGCGATCCTGCCATCCTTGCCAGGCTCCTGTGACAGTTCAGTATAGCCCCTATTTGTTAGGAATAGTGCCGACACCAGAGCTGTGACCTGCGCCTCTGCTTGGGCCTCGTCGACCTCAACTCCAGAGTTGAGAGACCTGCCCATCAGTTCTTCTGAGATCTCTCTCAAGCCGATGTCCTTTCCGTTATGGGACGCTCGTGACATGAGTGCCTCCCATGTTCTTTCCAGATCGCCCTCCAAGTCCTCGACGTGTAGGCTGCCGCTGAACCTCTTCCTGGCAATGGACAAGGCATCCCTTCTCTCTTCGGCTATTTTTTCCCTGACCCTCTGCTCTTCCGCGAGTCTTCCGGCCTCCTGCAAGCCTAGCAGGAGTTCGCCTAGGGTGACTGGTCTGCCTTCATCCCTGTGTATCCTCCCCTCGAACATGGAGGGCAGAACCTCATCAGCAGCTCCTGACAGTACACCTACTGAGAAGTTATAGTCAGCATCATCGAAATCAGCCTCCCAACCCCCTTCGAAATCCCAAACGTCCTCATCCTCTGAGAAGTCGAATGCCCTCTCTTGTCTCTCTATAAGGTCAGATGCTTGGCCCTTCAGTATTGACCAAGCCATTCTGATGAGGCGTCCGCATGTTGGAAGGTCTATGTTTTCAGAATCCTCTATCCTCTCCGAGAACATCTGAATGAAGAAAGAGAGGTCGACGTCCCACGGGTCCAAATCTGTAGACTGGAACATCTGGAAAACCAAAGCAACGGACCTATCGAATGGGTCGATTAGGAATTGATGCTCTGCTTCCTCCATGCTGGCTAATTCTGAAATCCTGTCTAGGTACTTACTGGTAGCTAGATCCGTCTCTCCGCCAAGTAGCCTAGAGACGATGTCCTCCCTCATTTCTTGACCGTCTAGTACTGCCACATTTTCACCTCAATCTGATTCAGTTTTTGCCTCCGGAACATCATCGGTTTCAGATTCTTGGGCGGATGGCTCGGTTGGGAATTCTACCTGATCCCTTTCCTCCATATCCTCCGACCAGTCCTCAGTCCTCCCCCTCAGAGAATCCATACTTCCTTCAGTTGTGGCCTGAGGCTCGGTCTCTTCTCCGTCTACCTCGACTCCTGCCCTCTCAGCTAGTCCGCCAAGACTCTTCGGGGCACCAAGTGGCTCCGGGACCTTCGGCATATCCTCTGCCTTGGGAAGTTCTGGCATCGACTCTAGCTCTGCCTTGGATTCTGCTTGAGCTTTCTCCTCTTTCTCCAATTCCTCACTGAGTTCTATTGCAGCAGCCCTGTCGAAGTCGGTGATCCTTCTGCTACATCCGTCTCCGGCATGAGTTATTCCGATATGATGGTCAGCCAGAGAGAGGCTTACCTTCCTGAGGGTGACCATGATGAACTGGGCCCTCTCACTCCTTATCCTGCATAGTGTTGCTATTCTTCCGGAGTTGAAGGGATCGAGGTTCTGGTCGACCTCGTCGAAATA
>CAYFGD010000056.1:0-7606 GCA_964342715.1 uncultured Candidatus Poseidoniales archaeon
GCAAACCGAGGTGCACTCTGTTTTCCCACCCTCCGGCGTTGTTCGGCTCGCCAGGATGCCAATTGGTGTAACTCCAAGGTTGGCCATCTGACCAGTACCAGTGGTCCGCGCCGGGACCGTTACCATCACCTTTCCTGATTCCGCCTACCCATACCGGTTTCCCGCCAGAGATTCTAGTGACCTGTTCGTTCTCCTCAGCACTAGTGATGCTAGCGAGGTGACCTCCCAACGCCCTAGCACGATGGTCGTGTTCTTGCCATGTCATTTCCTCTGGAATGAACCTGTAAACACTACTCACATTAAACTCTGCAATCGGCCACTGTGATTAGTATTGTGGCCAGATATTTTGGGGACTCAACCCTACCGAATATGTTATGATTAGCCTTTCATTGAACAAAACATGACAGATGACTCATCAGGGGAGAGGGATTGGGGTAGTATCCTGAAGTTTATTATTGTCGACACCGCAGTATTCTTGGCAATAGCTTTGGTGATAGTGATTATTTTTGGTGAGTAATCTAGCAAGTAACGCCTTCGAAAGTGATGAAACTCAGTTTAGCCCTACTGGAATAGAGGCTTCACTATGTTTCAGCAGACCATGATGCCCATGACTTTGGCGTCTCCCTGACATGGAAAGCCCTCAGTCTTAGTGAATTGCCGTATGATGTAACGATGTGCTCGTTGACCTGTTCGAACGCCCACTTTGCTAGGTTCTCCGCTGTGGGGATAAACGGCAAAACAACTGTCTTATGCCCGTCATGCATCTGTGATAGTGCTTGAATTGCCGACTCATCGCCCTTGTAAACGATGAACGCATGATCAACCACATCATGGATGTGCTCTTTGAGAATCTCCGAAATGTCGGAGAAATCCATCAGCATACCCTCATCGGACGATCCTGCGTCTGTTACTACGTCACCCTCTAGCTCCGCTTCCCATCTGTACCTGTGCCCATGCATGTTCCTGCACTTACTCTTGTGGTTGGGAACTCTGTGTCCCGTATCCGTCTCTATCCATCTCCTTATCCTGGTCGTCATTTCTTCCCCTCCTCAAATTCTAGGCATATCGAGTTGATGCAGTAACGAGGTCCGCGACTCTCGTGGAATAGGTGGCCTAGGTGTGAGTCGCACCCACTGCATCTAACTTCGATCCTCCTCATACCGTGCGACAGGTCTGTTAGTTGATTGATTCCAGCACCATCTGCTTCCTCTGAGAAGGCGGGCCACCCGCACCCCGAATCGAATTTGGAATCAGACTCGAAGAGCCTCCTACCGCACTCAGCGCAATTGTAGGATCCCTCCTCGTAATGCTTGTCATACTCTCCCGTATACGGTCTCTCAGTACCGTTTCTCTTCATCACATGGTACCGTAATTCAGCCTTCATTGCCCAATCCAGAACGCTTTCCCAATCATCTACGTACTCAACAGGGTCCTTCCTACCGATAGCATGGAATGCGAGAACCCTCTCAACATCCGCACCACTCGTACCAGAAGACCTTCCTCGAGAGTCTGGATTGTATGATGTATTCGTGTTTGCAAAGACAGTGTCAAAGTCCAAACCAAGTTTAGTGCAGGACTCCAACGAGTCCCTCAGTATGCCTTCCTTATCCGACTCAATGTATGGAAGCAGTAGAGAGACCCTCTCTGAGTCCCAGTTACCTAATGCGAATGCACTTGACACCGCTTCGTAGAATTCAGGTCTACAATCGGGGTATATCGCGTGATCGCCGGAATGAACTCCGAGAGCAATTTCGACATCAGTGCCGTCCTTTGTTGCCAGGCTGAGGGCGTAACCGTATAGCACGGATGTGAATATAGCGTTTCTATTTGGTACGACTGTGTCCTTCATCTGCTCCTTCTCGTAATGGCCCTCTGGAACATCATAACCGCTAGTGATCAGCGCCGAATTGAATATACCCATAGCTGAGCGCAGGTCGACAACCTCGTGTTCAACAGAGATGCCCATGCTAGAGAGATACTCCATGTTCGCCTTGGCCCTCTCGATCTCAATTACATGCTTCTGACCATAATCGAATGAAATGCAATTTACCGTATATCCCTTTGATAATAGGTGAAGTAGCAGGCCAGTGCTGTCCATCCCTCCAGAGAGCGCCATTACCGCCCTCATTATAGGACCCCCATCCATTTGTGGGTTTGTAGGCTCAACCTCCATCCGGACTCATTCTTCACTAGATTCTCAACGGCTCTGAAGTTGATTCCATTCTGCTCTACTGTATCCGTTTCGATATAGCATGGCTGAAGGTAGTGGTGGTCGAATCCCGCCTTCAGATCGTCGTATATTCCAAGATCTTGTCCGCAGTATACCACCTTCAGCTCGTCTCCAGTTCTTTGTTTGATTGAGACGTTTGGGTAAAGCTGGTCCTTGGGACTAACACATATCCAGTCGATTATTGGGTCGACTTCGATCGTACCATTTGTCTCTATCGATAGCGCGATACCATGCTCTTTCAGCCTCCCGCCGATTGTCCCCAGGTCTTGCATTGCAGGCTCCCCTCCAGTGAATATTACTCTATCACACTCATATGATAGGACCACTTTCACTATATCGTCAATTGGCATTTCGTCATATTTTAGAAAGTCTGTGTCGCACCATTCGCACCTGAGGTTACAATTGCCGAATCTAATGAAAACGTGCGGTATGCCCACGTGAAAACCCTCTCCTTGGGTGGAGTGGAATATCTCTACGATGGGGTATGATGTCACAATATCACCCTTGTACGGGGGGGCTCCTAATCAATTGCAGTAACTCGGTTCTGGCATCAGCCTTCTCGAAGAACACACCCCTCATTGCACTGGTTGTCATGACCGCATTCTGCTTCCTAATGCCCCTACATCGCATGCAACCATGCTGCGCCTCTAGTATTACGGCACATCCAAGGGGACTCAGATGTTGCTCAATGTCATCTGCAATTGACTTGGTGATTCTCTCTTGGTTCTGCAGCCTCTTGGCATGAGCGTCTAATAGCCTAGCTAGTTTGCTGATGCCGACAATTCTGTCTATTGGTATGTATGCAATATGACCCCTCCCGCTAAAGGGCTGCATATGATGCTCACATGTACTATGGAACTCCATGTCCCTTAGCAGGACTATTCCATCATACCCTTCAGCATTGAATGTGGAGTCGAGAATATTCTCCGAATTTACCCCATATCCTGAGAATATCTCATCGAATGATTTCACTACCCTTTCCGGCGTTTCTGAGAGTCCTTCCCTCAGTTCTCCCTGGCATTTTTCAATATACCTCACGAGGGTTTCTACTGCGGTTATCGCTTCATCCCGTTCAACCATCATTCAACACCTCTTCCCCTTCTGGCGTCTATCTCATCCAACTGATCGAGCATTTTCCTGCACGCCGTTCTAATGGCGTCGGCAACACTGACGAACTTCTTGTGGTCTCCAACATGTTGTTTCAAGTCATCCAGTATTTCGCTAGGCATGTCAAGGCTAACTTTTGGCATGATATCGGGCCATTGGGGCCATTGATAAGTATTACTAGAGTAATATTAAGGTAATATTATCTATGCATCTCGATCATACTATCAAGTTCAGGGTGACTCATTTGGATCCCTTCGACCTTGGAAATTAGGGATTCCATTTGTTGTCTAACGTCCGCTTCTCCAGCCCCATTGGTTATCATGCTGGATAGTACATTCAGACCACCCTGAATTATGCCCGCTTCTAGGAACGCGTCATTGGATATTTTCCCAGAATCCCTGAGCAATGATAAGGTATCCGAGAGGAAGCTAACTTCGTCTGAAACCTGTGATGCACTAGGCACACCTTTGCCTGTTAGCATCTCTATTGATGACATCACGACCCGGCGACCCGCATCCCCCTTTTGATGCTTGTCAATGATACTCTACTAACTCGACTAGGACTCCACCAGTGGAGGAGGGGTGTATGAATGCGATCCGATGTTCGCTTGAACCCTCTACAGCCTCTTCATTGATCATCCTTACCCCTTTACCAAGGAGACTGGAGATAGTCTTGTCGATGTTTTTCACGGAAATGGCTACTTGCTGTATACCGACTCCCTTATTGCGAATAAATTTCCCTACTGGGGTTTGTTCTCCAAGTGGTTCAAGGAGTTCAATTCTGCAGTCGCCACCACCTTCCATATACCTAATTTTCACTCCCTGGCTCTCAACTATGTCGTCACCCGAACTCTTGAATCCTAGCATGGCCCAGAATTCGGAGGATTCGTCTATTGATTCAGTCGCTATTCCTATATGATCTACTCTAGCCATTTCAAACACCACTCGGTGAGGTCCACGTTCCAAATACTTCCCTCATTACTCCGTTTACTTCGCCTACGGTAGCCTCTAACTTTAATGCGGCAATTAGTGGCTCCATAATGTTCTCATCGCCTTTGCACGCTTCCCTTAGGACATCTAGGGCCTTGGACACTGTTTCCGCGTCCCTCCCGAACTTCAACTTCTCAAGTGACTCTATCTGCTTGGAAACTTCGTTAGGATTGAGCAACTGCCCCTCGTAGCTTGACTCCTTCTCTGAAACGTTCCTGTTCACTCCAATGACCTCAATACTTCCATCTTCGATGCCTTTCAAATATCTCCAGGCGCTTTCATGGATTACGCCTTGCTGGTAGCCAGACTTGATACACTCGAGAGACCCACCCATCCTGTCGATTTCCATTACCATGCTTTTCGCCCCATCATAAATTTTTGATGTCATCTCTTCTATCAAATATGAGCCACCCAATGGATCCGGGTGGTCAGAGACTCCTGTCTCACTAGCGATTAGCTGCTGCGTCCTTAGGGCAATGGTTACGGCATCATCTGTCGGTAGGCCTATGGCCTCATCGTAGCTGTTTGTGTGGAGCGATTGGGTTCCACCAAGTACTGCTGATAGGGCTTGATAAGAGACTCTCATAATATTGTTCATTGGCTGCTGTGCGGTCAGGGTAGCACCCGCCGTTTGTGTGTGGAATCTTAGTTGGCTCGATCTTTCTTTGACGGGAGAAAACTCCTCTTGAATTAGATCGTACCACAATTTTCTAGCAGCCCTGAACTTAGACACCTCCTCCAATAGATTATTGTGACAAGCGAAGAAAAATGACATCCTAGGAGCAAAATCATCTATGTCCATGCCAGATGCAGTTGCATATCTGGCGTATTCGAGTGCATTGGACAGTGTGATAGCCACCTCCTCAACTGCAGTACAACCAGCCTCCCTCATATGATACCCACTCACCGAAATAGTATTCCATCCGGGGGTGTTTTCACTGCACCACTTCATCAAATCTGTAGTTAGCCTTAGAGACTGTTCTGGTGGGTAAATGTAGAGGCCACGAGCGATGTATTCCTTCAGGATGTCATTTTGCACAGTGCCTCGGAGATGTTTCCTCTCCACTCCCTCTTCATCGGCTACGGCGACGTATAGAGCTAACAGGGTGGTTGCAGGGGCATTTATGGTCATCGATGTGGATACAACTGAAAGGTCGATCCCATCCAGTAGAGATCTCATATCTCTGATTGAGTCAATGCTCACTCCTACCTTACCCACTTCCCCCTCAGAAAGCGAGTCATCTGAATCCAGCCCTAATTGAGTAGGCAGGTCGAATGCAACCGATAGTCCTGTTTGACCCTCATTGAGCAACATCCTAAATCTCTGATTTGTTAGCTTCGCAGTTGAGAACCCGGCATACTGCCGCATAGTCCACAATCGGTCCGAGTACATATTCTCGTGGATCCCCCTGGTGTAGGGGGGCTCGCCAGACCTTTCTCTCGTATCATCTGCTCCCATTTTCATTATCGCGAGTCAGTTGGATGAAATGAATGATGTGATTGAACTACCTTCTAATAGTGTAATTATCCACAATCTTGGACATCGCGTCTAGCTGTTCATCGTCAAGTATGCCTTCATCGAATTTGTCCGATAAAAACTCTTTCGCATCAGCTACTGTCTGCCTTTCACCCTTGGCCCAGACGGATCCTAGGATACTGGAACGATGCTCTTCTGCTACGTTGATATCCACCAACAACTTCCTCACCTCGTATTTGTATTCCATATGCCTACTCCTATCCAGCCTCTTCTTTCTTTCCGCGGGCTGGAATGATAGCTTGACCCTCCTCTTCTTCCTTACTTGTATTGGCGATGGCTTATTTTCGGGCTCAGGAGTAATTTCCTCCTGAACGACCTTTTCGGAGGCCCTAGCCTTGCTCTTGTCAATGATGTCCTGTGCCTTCTTGCTAGTTTGGGTCCCTCCGTCCTCTGCTTCATCACTTTCCATATCAGAAGGACGGAGTCCGATGCCCTTTCTCGGCTCTCTCAGTAGCTGCTCTTCAATAATTGCCTCTTGAATGGACTCCTGCATAGTTTCAGGTTCACTAACAGATTCTGCATTTCCTGGTGTTTCTTGATCGGCCTCGATTGCTTCTGTTTCCGCCACTTTGCTAGATACTGGAATTGGCTCAGGAGCAATTGGGGGGGGTGCCTTAGCCGGAGTTGTCCTAGCCTTCGAAGGGGTTTTGCTCTGCGATGATCCTGACTTACTGAAAACGTCTCGAGGCTTGCTCCTCGGCTTCCTACGTCTCTGCACTACAGTATTCTCCTATCGCTTGGTCATAGGTGTCTCTGATAAGGCTTCTCAGGACTAACTCCACGAAATAGCAGAGGAGTCGGTCCTTAACATGGGATTGATTGCGCTATCTTCGAGTCGCGTGATTCTGCCCATCTCAATTTCCCTCCTTCCCAGTTCAGCGATCATTGTTCCATTGTCTATACAGTACTGCTTTTCCGGCCAATGGGCTGTGGCTCCCCTTTCCTCGCACATGATTTCAGCCATCTCACGTAGTCTTCCATTGCATGCTACCCCGCCCCCAAGTAACAACTCAGTTTTTCCCGTATGAGCGAGAGCTCTTTCTGAAACCTCGATACAGCTGGCAAAGGAATGTTCCTGAAGGCTCCATGATGCAGCCCCTAGGCCTTCCCTTTCGGATAGGGAAATTGCTGCTGTGAGAATCCCGGAGAATGCTAAATCCATCCCATGAACGGCATAAGGAAGCTCCAATTCTGGCGTGTATGAAATTTGGTCTCCTGCCCACTCATATGCCATCCTCTCGATTACAGGTCCTCCAGGGAATGGTATATCGTGAGTCCGAGCAAATTTGTCTAACATATTTCCTATCCCTATATCCAATGTTTCGCCTAAAACCCTGTATCTAGATCCTGCTCTAGCAATAACCTGGGTGTTTCCGCCGCTCGCATAGAGAAGCACTGGGTCTTTACACCCCGTTTGATTCCTACCGACCTCTATGTGAGCCACACAATGATTCACGCCTATCAGAGGAACACGCCATGTATTCGATAGGGTTCTGGCCAACGAAGCACCGACTCTAAGACATGGGCCCAATCCCGGTCCCTGACTAAAAGAAACCGCCTTTACATTTGACGGGTCAAAACCTTCCCTTGACATGACTCTGGATACCAAGTCAGAGGCAACCAATGAATGATGATCAGCAGCCTCTCTGGGATGTATCCCTCCCTCCTCAGGTGTAAATACTGAAGACTCTGATGGCATCAGTTCCCCTCTCTCACTCACCATGCCTATCGACAAGGTATGGG
>CAYFGD010000057.1:0-3037 GCA_964342715.1 uncultured Candidatus Poseidoniales archaeon
CCCAAGGCGAACTCGGCGATTATCAGTGGAACGGACCAGACGAACAGGAATATCAGCCATGGAACGAGGAAGGAACCCCCTCCATTTGCACCTACCATCCGTGGGAAGCGCCATATGTTGCCTGTTCCGATTGCAGCCCCGATGGTTGCGAAGATGAGTCCCAGCCTACCACTGAACTCGTCCGAGGAGGACTCTTTCTGCGGGTTCATGCCCCTCTCTCCTCTTCCTCTTCCCTCATTTCCTCGGGGAGTCCTATGACCCCTCCTTCGTCATCGAACATAGCCCTCAGCGTTAGTCCTAGTCCCCCCCATACGAAGCTGGCAATCACAGCGAACATCATCAAAGCGAGGATGGTGGATCCGAAGCTCGCCCTGTATGGGATAGCCAATTCGTAGTAATTTCCACCTTCTTCGAAGGACGGGTACGAGAACGGGAAAGCGCCATTCACGGTTCCAAGCATGGCCTTGTACTGTATCTTGCCTACAGAGGTGTCTGGCAGGGGGATGCTGGAGCTAAGCGCAGTTCCGTTCTCACCGTCGAGGAGGACGCACTGCTCCGGCTCCTCGGGGGCTACGAAAGCGGACATTTGCCAGGGCACGTCGACCCACTCGGTTGGCCCGAAGTCATTCTGCTTCCTCGTTGGCTCGACTAGCCTCCACATCAGGTGAGTCATGTTGATGTCGACTGAGTATGGGAATGCCTGGTCGAGGCATATCGAGATTGGGATGTCCCCCTTCTCGACTTCTACGGTGTCGGGCATCTGTAGCCACTGCCTGGTTGTCGTGTTCTCTATGCCGACGATTGCGCGATACCTGGGGTCATCCGCCATCTCGACCATGTAGAACGGCACTCCTAGGTTTCGAACGGCTATGTGGGCTATGTCGTCCGGGTGCTGGTGGAATGCCGTACCTATTTCCATGGTGTAGCAGTAGGAGTTGTGGACACCGTAGTGCCAGTCACAGAAGTCACCGGTCGTTGGATAGAGGTCTGAGGACTGCATTGGAGCGTAGTCTGTCATCTCGGCCATTTTCACGCCGTGATAAACCAAGAATTCGTCATCTGGCGTGTAGCAGCCGGTGCAGTGGCCCCACGGCCAAAGGACCAACTCCGAGAAAGAGTGCCAGCTCAAGGTGCTCTTGAACTCAGAGAATCCGTCGTTGTTGTCATCGTTCATCTCGGTCATGTCTTGGATGAACTTGGTCTCGGGCTCGCTGTTTCCCCCGAGCCAGTCCTCGTCGATGAGGCCGTCGGCATCGTCATCCTTGCCATCCACGTGATCCTCGTTCAATCTGAGGTCACCGTCCTGGTCTACGGTATCTACTGGTCCGTTGTAAACGTCGTTATTCGCACCGGAGTCTGAGTAGCACATCCCCGGGAACAAAGGCCCTGTGGCGCCGAGAGGAGCCCCCCATTCGTACTGGAAGTTGCGGTTCAGGTCGACGCCGTCACAGCTTGGGTCTACTTCCTCATCTACGTCAGGGAGGGGTGTTACCCCTGTGACCGTGTTGTCCCTGAGGTTCTTCCTCCATCCAGATGTAGGGCAGTTCTCCCAAGCAGTTGGGCCGCAGTATACCTCCCTGTCGTACCTGTTTCCATCTACATTGAGCATTGGAATTAGGTACATCTCACGGGTATTGATCATATCAGTGATGAATTGCTCGGAGAAGTCTTCGTCGACCCCTAAGTCACCGGGGCCACAGGGGTTTCCGTCGCCATTGCTGTCTTGGTGGGTCGAATTGAGCATCAGGCAATCGCCGTCGTTGTCTATGCCGTCCCAACCGTCTTCGTCGATTAGCCCGTCGCCGTCGTTGTCTATTCCGGCTTTTCCATAGTAGTAGACTAGTGTCTCGAGGAACAGCATTGGTACCTCGTATGACATCCATTCTCTGGCATGGAAATTTCCAGCCAGCATTACGTCAGGCCGGTCTTCGTAGTTTCCGCAATCCCCAACGAAGGTGTTGCACTCCCCTCCATGGACATCTGCAGTGATCTTGACCCAGGGGGTGTCGTGATTGTAGAACCATCCCTGGTAGGACCCACGGTTGGTCTCGTCCCCTCTGGCATTTAGCCCTCCGGGCATTCCCTCATGGAATGTCAGGATCTCAGTGTTCTGATCGGCGAGAGTCTGCATCCTTTCCTTCATAGAGAAGTAATCGTGATACTCCCTGAATTGCACTCTACTGTCACCGCCCCATGGAAATACCTGGAACGCATACTCATCGGACCAGATGTCCTGTGGGGATAGCCCGGCTCCGTCGTCTTGAGCTGCTGCTGGAGCGATCATCGTTACCGGTGCTAGGACCGAGAGAAGTAGTGGCATCAGCATCGCCGCAACGGGTGCTCGGGGGCGTTTTGGGGAGTCGCTCGAAGCGATTCTCGACGTCATGTGCGTAACCGCGACAATACAGGCAGTATTCAATCCCTCGTAATCCGGCCCTATGGGCCGGGGCTGAGTTTATGAGTGAGACTTCGTCGGCCAGTTCATGGAGCAACTGGACGAGTTTATGGCAGGAGAGTCGGTATTGCTCGATTTTTCGACTGGCACGCTGGCCGTAATTGTGGCAGTAATCGCATTGAGCGTGGGTAGCGGGGTGCTAGCACGAAGGTTCGTTTTCCCCCGGTTGATGGACCTCTTGTCGAAGACAGACAGGATTGATGGTAAGAGCGTCTTGGCGCCAAAGTCTCTTGGATGGATGTTCGGCTTCCTAGTGTTCAACTACTCGATAGACTGGCTGAATGGAAATACTAGCCCCGTATGGGACTCGGAGATGGTTGATACGGTCAATTCGTATGTGTACGCTGGATTCGTCCTTCTGATGCTTTTGGCCGCTTATCGTTTAGTGGACTTCCTGGATGCTTTCATCGTTGTCGAGGGCGATAACATGGCAGCAAGGAGATCTCTGGCCAGCGTAGCAGAGTCAGTCGGACGACTGGCAGTGGTTGTCAGCGGGGTCTTCGTCCTGGCAGGGCTGGGTGGCTTGGATCTTACTGGGCTGATAGCAGGTTTGGGAATCGCCGGTCTGGCCCTGGCACTAGC
>CAYFGD010000057.1:3137-7509 GCA_964342715.1 uncultured Candidatus Poseidoniales archaeon
CCAAACTTCGAGTTCGAGGCCAGCAGCGACCAAGACTCACTGAGGTCCTTCTGCGAGTCGTTGTCGGAGCAAGTCGTCTCAGATCCAAGGGCCGTCAAGAAGGAGGACTCTTGGGTCAGGATAAGCTCCATGGGCCCCTCGAAGATTGTTGTTAGCACCAACTTCTACTGCGACTCTTCGGCAAAGGTCGAGAGGGAGATGAATGAGGACTTGGCCCTTATGGCTAGGGCGAGGGCCGAAGAGTGTGGATTGAAGTTCCACGAGCCCCGACTTCGAGAGACTCACAATTCTTGAGGTTTGGAAATGCCGACATTGGTTCTAGTAAGGCACGGCCAGTCAGTCTGGAACGCTGAGAATCGATTCACTGGATGGACCGACGTCGATCTTTCTGAGAACGGGGTCATGGAGGCCGAATCCGCCGGTGACGAGCTTTCCGAAATTCGTTTCGACGTTGTCCACACTAGTGGTCTGAAGAGGGCTCAGAGAACTGCTGAGATCATCATGAGCCGTAATTCCCATTCCGGGGAAGTTCCTGTCTTCAAGGATGAGCGTCTCAATGAGAGGCACTATGGAGATTTGCAGGGGCTAAACAAGGCAGAGACAGCGGAGATACATGGGGCGGAGCAGGTGCACATCTGGAGGCGCTCATTCGACGTCCCTCCACCCGGGGGCGAGAGTCTGGAGATGAATGCTGAGAGGACGATTCCCTACTTCGAGGAAGAGGTGCTTCCCGATCTCGAGGAAGGCAAGAATGTCCTGGTTTCGGCCCATGGAAACTCTCTGCGTTCGATCGTGATGCACATCGAGTCAATCAGCCCCGAGGACATTGTATCGCTTGAAATCGCAACAGGGACTCCGATGTTCTACGACTTCGACGGCAAATCGAAGAAGATAGTCAGACGGTAGACGATGTACCTGAAATGCCCTAGGGGACGTTGAATGGCTTCTCAGGGGGCGGTGACTTGCCCCAGTATGTCTTGAGGCACACAACCCCGAGGGCCATGAAGAAGAGGGGTATTGGAATGTCCATCGGAGATGGGGGGATACTATTCAGGAGGGTTGTGGTGGCGAAGAAGAATGACATCAGAGAAAGTGCAGCGAACGTTCTGTTGTTGAACATGCCTTTCTGGTAAGGCCTGACGTAGGCCAGCATCGTAACTGCGGGCTCTGGAGCTCCGGACTGATGGGAAGTGGCCTCCATAACATCTAGCAGACATTGTTCGTACTCCCATATCGCGAGTCCGCCTCTGTGGGAGTAGAATGCCGCATCCGAGGCCCATTGCTCGGGAGCTTCAGACTTCCAACCCTCAATGAGCGAGGATCTCAATTCCACTATGTCAGAGGTTGAGCCCGAGTCGTGGTGGATCCTTGAGAGGTCGTGCATTAGGGAAGCTAGGTCCCTCATGCCCGGCTTATCCGAATCGTGTGGCTTAAGGGCGTCTGCCAATCTTGGGCGTGTGATACGGATACTGGTCTCGGATATATCTGAAAACCTCACATCTAGAAGACTGAGTGTGCATGGCTGCTCCTTCGTAAAGGGGGCTCTCCAAATGAACTGGGCCCTGAGTACCCTCTCGATTTCCTCATTCCTGGAGTTCCACCTCTTCTGGTCCGGAGGGGTCGATAGGATCGGCTCCATGGCACTGTGGTACTGTCCGAGAAGTGCGCCCGCTCGTTCGAGAGTCTTTGCTGAAGACTCTGTGTCATTATTCTTCAGGTCCTCCATAAGGGCATTTTCCGAACCGGCGAAAGTTTCTCCTTGCTTCCTGAGGATTATGATATCTCGTCCATTCCAGTAGAATCCGCCACATGGTGAGTCGCACATCTCCGGTGCGTGCCTAGATCTCGCCCTGATCTGTCCGTCCGACCCCCATGGAAGAAACTCTGCCACCCATTCCTCCTCGGCGCTCAATCTTACCAATGGGCCCCTGGATGTCTCCTCGTAGGACAGTTCCCTGATTTTGCCCTCGGGGACTTCACCCCATGGCTCGAGTTCCGAAATCACCCTTTCCCAGTCGCCCGGTACATTGATCTCATCGGGTTCGAGCATTGAGGCTGTCATACCTATTCCTGCCACCCTGACTGAAACGAAACCTGTAGGGCACGGATCATCGGATTCCACTACGCGCATTGCCCTTGGCCTCCAGAGCGGCACGTGGTCTGACATCGTAATCAGTGCACACGAAGGGGTCACTGACTTCATTGAATCGGTCTGCGAAGGCTTGAACCGGTGGGCGTAGAGCGGCAAACATGGGACGAGCGGGGGCGGACATGCCACTGGCAGTTGACATGGATGGAACGCTGATACTTTCCGACCTATCGGACATTAGTGTAAAGAGGGTCCTTTCGAGGCGACCCTGGATGATTCCCGGAGTGGCAATCAAGGAGTTCCTAGGGAAGAGGGCAGAATGGAAGAGGGACCTTGCAAAGAGACTGGTTTTCGACCCTTCCGAGCTTGATTACCACCACACATTCCTAGATTGGCTTACCGGTGAGCACGCCAAGGGGAGGACCTTGGTTCTGGCAACGGCCTCAGATAGGATCGTTGCTGAACAGGTTGCTGCTCATGTCGGACTTTTCTCCGATGTCATGGCATCTGATAGGAGTTACAACCTGCGGGACAAGAAGAAAGCGGAGGCTCTTGTGGCGCGTTTCGGCGAGGGTGGCTTCGGGTACGCTGGCAACAGCAGGCATGATCTTCCAGTATGGGAGAAATCGGGGCAAGTCATCGTGGTGAATCCCGACAAGGGCCTTCTGGAAGAGGTCGGAGATTCGGCTGATATCGTATTCGAGTAGCCTTGATTCCGATGCGACTCCCTTTAGTGGGACTGTCATCTGGTAGGCTCATGGGGAGGCGGCGGAGTGCTCTGGGAAGGCGCATGGACTCCCTCGCAAAGTGGATGCTGAAATTCAGGGTTTTCTCAATTCCAGCGGGAATAGTGGCTAATTCTAGCTTTGCATGGAGTTTCGTCTCTAGGACCGACAGGATACGTGCAAACAGGCTCAGGGACCGTCTGAAGGAGGGGGATCTCCCAAAACACGTGTCAATCATTATGGACGGAAATAGAAGGTTTGCATGGAACAGTCAGTTAGACAGGGATGTCGGTCACAGCCATGGTAAGGAGAAGCTCAAGGAAGTCATGGACTGGATTCTTGATTTGGAGATTCCATACTTTACGGTTTACGCCCTTTCTACCGAGAATATCAGCGAGAGGTCCGAAGAAGAGTTAGAGTCGTTGTATGACCTATACGTATCGGGCCTGACTGAGATTTCCGAGGACCCGAAGATCCATTCTAGAAGGGTAAGGGTTCAGGCAGTTGGCCGCTTGGATCTTCTTCCCGAGAGAGTCCGTGAGGCAATCAGGGTTGCAGAGGGGTCGACATCGGAGTATTCTGATTTTCTTTTCACGGTGTGTCTAGCGTACGGGGGGAGGGAGGAGATAGTGGACGCTGTAAGAGATGTTGCAGCAGCACACGCAGAGGGGGAGATTTCTCTCGATTCGATAGATACCGAGCAGATTTCCAGAAGGATGTACACATCCAACCTCCCTGACCCAGATTTGGTAATCCGAACTAGTGGCGAGGAGCGGATATCGAACTTCCTTCTGTGGCAAATCGCATACTCTGAGCTTCACTTCACTGATGTGCACTGGCCCTCTTTCACGAAGTCGGACCTCTACGAGGCTCTCGAGTCTTTCCAGAAAAGGAGGAGGAAGTATGGAAGGTGACGCGTGCCATCACTGTGGCCGAGATAGCTACAGAAGTCCCTCCGTGGCAGTAGACGCTGTGGCCCTTAGGGAGGGGGAATCTGGGACTGAGGTTCTCCTGATCAAACGGGGGAAGGATCCTTCAAAGGACATGTGGGCATTTCCAGGGGGATTTGTGGACTACGGAGAAGACCCGAAGGATGCAGTTGTCAGGGAGTTGGAGGAAGAGACGGGGGTGAATGGGTTCGAACCGGTTGCTCTATCGATCCATGGGGACCCTAGTAGAGATCCACGAAAACACGTTATTGCCCTATTCTACCTAGTGGAGGTTGACTCGAGTTCAGTTCCTGTAGCGGGTGACGACGCCTCACATGCAGAGTGGAGGTCATTGGAAGAGGTAACGGACGAAGAGGTGGCTGGAGATCACATGAGAATAATAGAAATGCTCCGAGAGTAGTTCTTTGACTGGCAGCCCCTGCGAATTACATGGCTCGAAAGCTGAAGATAGATACGGGAGCGAAGGTTTTCGCTCCATACTCACCAGGAATAACCGTCAAAGACCACATCTGGCTATCCGGCCAGGTCGGTGTTGATGGAGGCAATTCGATAGAGGGGCAGACACACAGTGCACTCTCAAAGATAGATGACTTACTGCTTGCGGCGAA
>CAYFGD010000058.1:0-7417 GCA_964342715.1 uncultured Candidatus Poseidoniales archaeon
TCGTCATTCCCGTGCAACTGGAGCCCGCGGTACTACCAGGTTATACTATACCCCCGTAAGGAAGTGATACGCGGTAGGGACCCACTCTTATGATGGTCACGGTCGGAAGGTTCCGGAATAATTCTAGAGGCCAGTCTGAGAAGCGAGGACAATTAGGCTCAATGACATCCATAGTCCGAAAACCGCAGTTGCAATCCCCCATGCCCTAGGCCTGACCCCCTTGCTTATCTGGCCGAGGGAAAGTGAAATAGCTCCGGGGATAGAAGATATGGCCCTTGCCAAGGCCACTGTAACTCCTGCTGACAATACGAAGGCGGACATAAGGAAGGCGGATAGAAGCAGGCCGAATGTACCGGATAGAGCCACGGCCCCGACTCCTTGCGGAATTAGGTATGGCATTCCAATCCATGCGAGCCACGCTAGCCAGAGGCCCAAGTAGGCGTCCTTGTTGAAATCAGCAACACCCCTCCAATTGGAATAGTTCTCAGGGACCCTTGAGTGTATGAAGGAAGATACCAATTCGATCTCTGCAATCTTTCCGGACATTAGGACCGAGAGTCCGTGGTAAGTGAGAACTAGAGAGAGGAGTATTTCTACAATCAGCCATGATTGGGACAGGCCTAATAACGCCAACAGCGCCACTGGAATAGCCCAGATAGAAAACCCTGTTGAAGCTGCTGCTACGGTCATCATCGATCCTGCAAATGGATTCATGTCCGCCTCCGGTTCCTTCTCCCTGCCTGATGGCAAGGAGAGGATGAATAGTGGCAGTAGTGTGAAAGAGAAAAGCATCGAAATCAAATCCAGAGGTCCGTTCCCAGATCCTCTGATCCCTGATTCGACCGCCTCCTTGATCTCTCCTGACGACATGGTTCCAGGGCTCCATGATGTCACGAAACCGGCGGGGTCGACAACAATCACAGCATCGGTTGGACCACTCGGTAGACCGAGCCCAGTGCTGGAGTCAGCCTCGTCCAACAGCAACGGCCAAGACTCGTTGATTACTTCTGCATGGCCGTCTATGTTTACTGCTTTGAGATCGTTTCCAGTGGCGATTTGTACGAAACTGACGTCTCTATCCATTATTATCATAGCAGATTCGAAATCGCTCCTCTGATGCTCTGCGTAGGGTGAGCCAGCTTGGAACAGTCCTATCACCACCGCATCGGAACCCTCTAGCAATTCATCCAGTGATATCGATACTTCCTCGCTTCCATGTGATATCAATACGAATGGGGGCGCAGCACCCCTGCCCCCGTTGGCCTCCGTATCGATATCAGGCAGATGTGAAGCAGGACCCAGGGCTGCTATGGCTAGTAGCATTATCACCACATATGCCGGAAGAGGGAGGGTGGCCTCTCTGACTGAGAATCCTATCCATCCGACAATGGAGAGTGGGACAATTACGGCGGCCCAGAAACCTCCCAACAGGGGGTCCTTGTCCTCAGGAACCTCGAACCTCAGCACCCCGACTGCGTGACATGTATCTCCGGGATGTTGGTCCGTGAGAACGAAGCAGCCGTCGATCATGTACTTCCCGGGTTCCAGGGGCTTTTCCGATGACCATGCCCTAACTGTGCGGTTTGCATCGCCAATCATGACGCTATGGGGGATCTCGAAATGGTCGACCCTCTGGTCCTCGTCACCGTTGCCATGAATCATTTCGTCCCAATCCATGGGGCCCACAATTTCGAGGACTTGCCAATCGAAGTCCCCCTCGCCCCAAGGAGACAAGGGCGTGAACTGGACCCTGGCCAACCTATTCGAGTCCAATACGACTTCCAGAGATGGATCGAGTATCTCGCCTTCGAGAATTATCCCGCTCCTAGCATCAAACGAGCCCCACCAAAGAACACCGCTCTGTAGACAATCATGCTGGACATCTACTTTCAGTGATACCATATCCCCGGGGGCCAAGGTGACATTCACATCTGATGCCTGAACCGTGAATAGATGGGCCAAAAGGAACGACTCTTCCATGGCCAATGAATTGGTCACAGCGTTTGTCAGGACCGCCGAGGTCCCCAAGCTCAGTGAGACGGTGAATGAAGTCTCGGCCCCCGCTGAACCGGGAAGAGCGTTAGAAATCCTACAGCCATCGTTTGATGACTCCAGTGATGCGAATAGCTGGACTGTGATGTTGCCCTGGAACCTCAATGCCTCCGAAAGGGGCGCCGACTGTATGTCGATAAGATTCGGAGAAAGCGAGGAGCTGGTTCTGGTGAACTCGGCCCTTCCAAGAGGCTCTCCCGTGAGAACTGACCAATTCCTGTCCAAGAATGGGTTCTGCTCATCTCCCTTTAGGAAAATCATGTGCTCCTCTGGCAAATCCCATTGCTCTCCGGGGCCTTCTGGAGCAATCGATGATTGGCCCGTCGAAATAGAGGAGGCGAGCAGCACGCAGAGCAACATAGGGGCTATCAGGAAGGCCGGAAGACCGCTTGCGCCGGTGCGCTCCATGACGAACCGTGAGAGGAGGGGGTGTTCAAACCCAACGGCTGCCAGTTCCTATAGGAACTGAAAACTCGCGATGTATGCCAGAGCCGCACCTGAAAGTGTTGCGAGGAGGTTGACGGTATGTTTTCCGATGTATCCTTGGTTCTCCAAAAGTGCGCCTAGGAGCGAGTCGATCTGGCATCCAAGCCAGCCAACTGCAGCGACGATAGAGAACAGTAGAATCGTTGGTGTCTCATCGCCTGCCGTAGAAGAAAGCGCCACTGACATCAGGGCGATAGTTGCTGCTCCGGCCAAGGCTGCGACGGTCCCGGTCGGCGACATGCCGCCGTTGGTCCCCGGTGGGACTGCCTGAAGGTTCAGTATGCTTCTAGTCCTCATATCCAATGACCCGATCTCTGAGGCCAGGGTGTCAGAACAAGCCACGGACACGCAGGAGCAGAGCGCCAGATAGTCCCATGCAGTGTCGCCTCCAGCCCAGTGTGCTATTGCTACGACCATGGGGGCGGCCCCGTTTGCGAGCACATTTCTCCAGCCCCTAGTGCCCTCGTTCTCCTCGGCTATTGAGAGGGCGAGCTTCTCCTCCAGCCTCCACTTGGTCGCGGTTGACCCGATTAGTAAGAAGGACATCAGGATGACCAGCCAACTCCAATGACCCATCATAGAGACCGTCAAACCAACAATTACTGCCGTGATGATTCCACTGGGATCCAACATGTCCCTGATCTTAGTTACTAGAAGGAGGGTAAGTACCAATGCCAGAGAAATAGTCTGGTCGCCAGACAGCTCGATCATCTGCATGCTAATCCATGCCGAACTGATTTCCAGTGATGAATGATTCCCCCTTTATGTTTCATGGTTATTCACTGAAGCACATTCTGGCAATAGGGCAGGAGTAAAATGGGGGATTCTTCTCAAGGTAACTGGGTAAGGTCAATGATATCCGGAAATTCAGAAATGGTCGACTCTCGGAAGAGCAAGCTCTGGCCATGGGCATTGATACTTTCATCATTCTTTTCATGGATAATAGTAACTATCGGGACTGGGGCAATAGTGGCTATAACGCTCTTACTGTTTGGTTATTCAGAGGCCACATCAATCAATTTAGCGATTTTAGCGTCATATTTAGCGATAATTCCACTTACTGGGTTGTTAATCTACGCGAACGGGAGTATTGGTTATACAATCGAATCTATGAAGCTGGATTCGACGAGAAAATCTCTGAAACTGGTGATTCTGATTCCAATTATTGTAACCTTAGTTGATTTCGTCCTTGTCATGTTGTATGGGATCTCATACGAAGCCATATTCGGCGAGCCTAGCCCCAATACTGACATAGGGGTGACCTGGGATTCCGGACTGGTCGCAATAGGAATTACGTTCTTCTCGATAGCGATACTGGCGCCCATAGCTGAGGAGTTAATGTTCAGAGGGTACCTACTGGAATCGATAAAGAAGTTGCATGGCGATGTTTTTGCAGTTATTGCTAGCTCGATCCTATTTGGTTTGGCGCACTTCCCAGACCCTTACACGATTGGAATGGCGACAATCGGAGGGGTGGTGTATGGATATGTGAAAATCAGGACAGGTAGCCTGTGGCCCTCGATAATTAGCCATATGATTTGGAACATGATCGCCCTAGCTGTGACATATCTGTAGTGTCGCTCAGATCGCCCATCACTCTTGATGCCCAAGGCATCCGGTGCGGTTCCTCATCACAGCGACAATAATCCGAGAAGGTGTTTGCGTATTGTTGTTGGCGAGTCACAGAACCGCTCCGCAGATGCCGCAGAATAGTTCGTTCCTTGCGCCATCCCTCTGCATACTCCATTCACCGCAAGCTGAACAAGGAGGGAGTCCCTTCTCACTTGGTTTTACCTTTGTAGACCTGAATATTCTCTTGTAGCGCTCGGGCCTCCACCAACCCTTTCTGGGCCTTCTAATCTTGGGCATACTGACAATGAATGGACTGGTGGCCGGCTAAAGATGGTTATGCTACCGGCGGAATAATTTGCTGCGCCCACATGAGGGGGACGTGGAAGTGAGCGTGATTGGTGCCGGGGTGTCGGGCCTAAGTACCGGAATCAGGCTTCTTGAGGCGGGTTTCAAAGTCAGGATTGTGACCAGTGAGACCAGTCCAAATACCGTTTCAGATACCGCTGCGGCGTGGTGGTACCCGTTCCTTGCGGAACCTCTGGAGAAGACTAATCGGTGGTCATCTGAGACTTTCGACGAGCTAGTCCGACTGATGGACGAGGGTCTGGAATGCATCACCATGAGGCTAGGCAGGGAGTACTTGGAGGAAGAGTGCGAGCCTCCCGGGTGGAGTGGGTACATACCTCACTTCAGGATACTCGAAAGCTCGGAAGTTGCCGATGGCTATTCATTCGGCTGGGAGATAGAGGCTCCTGTCATAGAGATGCCACTTTACATGCCTTGGTTGAGAACTAGATTCGAAGAACTGGGAGGGACTTTGGAAATCAGCGAGGTGGAGTCCGTTGGCGATGTCGGGGGGCAGGTTGTGATCAATTGCACCGGTATCGGTGCTAGGGAGTTTTGTGACGATGAGGCAGTGGTCCCGGTCAGGGGCCAGGTCATCTACATCAAGCAGGACCCGGGGTTTGGGAGGTTCGATCAGCAACCCGAGACGCTGACCTACACAATCCCACGCAGGGACGTGACAGTCCTTGGGGGAACTGCCCAGAGGGGCGACTGGGAGATGGCGATAAGAAAGGAAGATACCGAGTACATCCTCAGCAAGTGTGAGTCATTGTGGCCTGAGCTGGATAGGTCGAAGATTGTGGGCACGGCAGTTGGCCTGAGGCCTTCACGCTACGAGGTGCGCCTCGAGGCCGAGGAAGCTGGCGATAGGACCGTGATACACAACTACGGGCACGGAGGAGCTGGCGTCACACTCTCATGGGGGTGTGCCGACGAGGTGGTTAGGCTGGTCAAACTCAGTAAGAGGACTTAGTAGTGCTAATCACTACAGCGCCAATCTTGTACGGATCGCCGTTAGATGCCGGCCTCCTGTCCTCGAGCCTTCCCTTCCATCCATCCTCAATTGTACCGATTGGGATCCTTATGGATGCCCCTCTGTCTGAGACCCCATAAGAGAACTCGTGAATAGACTGGGTCTCGTGCAGTCCGGTGAGTCTCTGCTCATTGTGAGCGCCATATACATCGATGTGCTTCTTGATGTTCTGACCGAAGGCCTCACAAATCTGGTTCATCAGTTCCTCTCCGCCGACATCACGCATCTTTCCATCACTGAAGTTTACGTGCATTCCAGAACCATTCCAATCAGTGGCCCCGAGTGGCTTCGGATGCCAGTCAATAGCTAGACCGTACTTCTCGGCATTCCTCTCGGCCAAGTAGCGTGACACCCAAATCTGGTCCCCTGCATCCTTCGCGCCCTTTGCGAAGATCTGGTACTCCCACTGCCCCACAGCCACCTCGGCATTTATCCCCTCAACGTTGAGGCCTGCCTCCAGGCACATGTCCAAGTGCGCCTCGATGATGTCCCTGCCAAATGTATTCTTTGCGCCGACTGAGCAGTAGAACTGGCCCTGGGGGGTCTGGTCCCTGGGGAACCCGTAGGGAAGGTTTGTCTCTGGATCCCAGAGGAAGTACTCCTGCTCGTACCCGAACCAGAAGTCGTCGTCGTCCTCGTCAATGGTTGCTCGGCCATTTGATGCATGGGGGGAACCATCTGCGTTGAGAACCTCGCACATCACTAGATATCCGTTAATTCGGTCCGGGTCGGGGTAGATTGCGACTGGCTTCAGGAGGCAATCTGAGTCGCCGCCCTCCGCCTGGAGTGTAGATGAACCATCGAAGGACCACATCGGGCACTCTGCCACGGTCCCCCCAAAGTCCGATCTAATCATCGTCTTGCTTCTCATGCTCTGTGTTGGTTCGTATCCATCTAGCCATATGTATTCCAGTTTAGACTTGGTCGTCATAAGGACACGCCAATATCACACGGTTATTATATTGAATGTATGAACAGGCTATATTGAACTTTCTAGAGAAATTAACATAATTAATCTAATATTCTGAACAAATAGATAATTAATATTAGTTTTTCTAGACAGAAATAATCTTTGAGAAGGGAATTGTCGCAGGCTGCGGGCAAACGTTCATCCCTGGATTAAAATGGTGGACGTGCCGAGATTTGAACTCGGGGCCTCTTCCATGCCAAGGAAGCGCGCTTCCAAGCTGCGCCACACGCCCAATAAGAACGGCGACGTTCGAGGGCCATTTAAGGAGAATGGATTGCAGGAGACACATGGGGGGAGCGGATGGAAGGACGGCCTGAAATCCCGGAGGGGCTGATTGAAAGGATCTCTATGGCCCTAGAAGGCATGGATGCTCCGTTCATACAGAACCTCAGCGGGGCATTGACCCTTGAGTGGCTCGAGGAGGGAGACAGTAGGCTAGGTGTCACCAGATTCGAATGCGACCATAACGAGCTATTCAGGAGGCGTCGGCTCGGAGTGCCATCGGGGCCCGTTGCCATTGGAATCAACAGGGTTCTTGAGGGGGACGAAAAGCTGTTCCAGCACACTCTTGCACATGAGCTTCTGCATGCAGCAGGGCTCCTAGACCACGACGGGGAACATGCTGAAATCGTGAAGCGGGTAGCGCCCTCGCCCAAGCTGAAAGAATCGCCCGTGCTCAGGAGCATGCGAGAGGAGGTCCTGTCGAGCCTTCCTGAAAGGCAGTGGATCTGTGGGAGCTGCGGGCACTCATGGGAGCGCAGGAGGGTAACTAAGCCCGACAGGTGCCCGAAGTGCGCCAGACCTTTCAAGTCGGCATAGGGGATTTTTATTATCTCAGGAAACCGCAGATTGGGCAAACGTCCGAGTGTGGTATTCATGAGGGGGCGGCCAGCGCAGTGGACTCGGGCGATTGGTGTAGTCTGGATATCATGCTGGCCTTCTAAGCCGGTGACACGGGT
>CAYFGD010000059.1:0-7380 GCA_964342715.1 uncultured Candidatus Poseidoniales archaeon
TGTTTTCGTCATAGGCGACAAGTCGGATATTCCACTGGAGGACGAATCATGAGTGAGGGAAGTAACCCAATGCTCTTGCCCAGAGTGACAAAGGTCACCGTCAACATCGGTGTTGGCGAGGGAGGACAGAGGCTACAACTAGCCGAGCAGGCACTCGAGATGGTCACAGGAATGGCCCCAGTAAGGACTCTAGCAACAAGTACCAACAGGGATCTCGGAACGAGAAAGGGATCCCCTATTGGGTGCAAAGTCACAATCCGCGACCAGGAGTCCATTAGGGCGTTCTTGAAGGATGCTTTCTGGGTCCGTCAGCACACAATCCCGTCATACAACTTCGACTCGTCAGGGAATCTCTCCTTTGGAATTTCAGACTACACGGACTTCCCCGGTCAGAAGTACGACCCGGACATTGGAATTTACGGGATGGACGTAAATGTAGTCTTGGAGAGGCCCGGTCACAGAGTTTCCCGCAGAAGGAGGCACGCCAGGAGAGTTTCAGTCAGCCATAGGGTTGGCCCAGATGAATCGCGAGATTGGTTTGCCAAGAATTTCGAACTCAAGATAGTTGGTTACGGGGAGGAGGAGTAATCATGGCAAAGGACCACGGAGAGAGGATCGGACGATCGGTAGGCTGTAGGAGATGCGGTCGAAAGAGAGGCATGATCCGTCGCCATGGCCTCAGGCTTTGTCGCCAGTGCTTCAGGGACACTGCCCCAGATATAGGTTTCAAGAAATACTCATGAGGTGATAAATAATGCAATTCGATCCACTAAGCGACGCCTTCACGCGAATATTCAACGCGGAGCAGGCAGGCCACTATGAGGTCTCAGTAAGCCCAGCTAGCAAACTGCTTGGTAGCATGCTCAACATCATGCAGAAGTCCGGATATGTCGGCGAATTCGAGAAAGTCGACGACGGTCGAGCAGGCTCCTACAGAATAGAACTCATCGGGGCAATTAACCGATGCGGAGTGATAAAGCCGAGGCACTCTGTTAGGCGTTCAGACTTCGACAAGTGGGAGTCAAGGTATCTACCAGCCAGAGACTTCGGTCTACTGATAGTTACAACAAATCAAGGAATCATGGACCATTACGATGCAAAGAAGGAGCGTGTCGGAGGACGCCTGCTCGCATACATCTTTTAGGAGTTGAAAAAATGCCGAAGTTAGACCACGTTTCACATGGGATAAACCTCGCCGAAGGATCCAGCGCAAGCATTTCTGGGGACTTGGTAACAGTATCCAATGATGGAAAGTCTCTGAGTAGGGAGTTCAGACACCCAAAGGTCACCATCAGGCAGGCTGACTCTGGGTTGGAGGTATTTTGCGACCTCCCTAGAAGGGCTGACAAGGCTATTGCTGGAACTTGGGCCGCCCACCTAAGGAACATGGTAAGGGGCGTAGAGGAAGGATTCGAGTACAAGCTCAGGGCCGTATACAGTCACTTCCCGATGACTCTCAAAGTAGAGGGAAATCGAATGACAATTAGCAACTTATTCGGTGAGAAGGTCCCAAGGGTCGCAAAGCTACCTTGGTCTCCTTCTGAGGTCGAAGTAAAGGTCGAAAACAAGACCGAGGTCACTGTGAAGGGATCCGATCGAGAGAAGGTCGGGCAGACCGCTGCGAACATCGAGAGAGCATGCAAAATCAGGAATAGGGATAGAAGGGTATTCCAGGATGGAATTTACATCACATCGAAGGGGGCATAGGTATGAGTGACGAATTTGAGAATATGACTGTCGCCCAGCTGAAGGACGTCCTTAGGGAGAGGGGACTCCCCGTTTCAGGGAAGAAGGCCGAGCTAATAGCACGCCTTGCAGAAGCTCCGGAAGAAGCCCCCAAGGAAGCCCCTTTGGAAGTAGCGTCGGAGGACGACTATGATGACGAATACGACGACTTCTTCGAGGATGATGAATGGGATGATCTTCACACTGCTCGTCAGAAACCCATTTTAGACGAAGAAACCTCAAACGCTCTGAAGTTCAGAGCTTCACAGAAGAAGAAGCAGCCAGCATTCCGCCGGCAGGAATGGTACAGGTACCGTAGGCTTGCAAGGTCAAGCTGGAGAAAGCCGAAGGGCATGCACTCAAGCATGAGGCTCAACAGAAAGTACCGTCCTCCGATGGCAAGAGTTGGGTACAGGAAGATTTCCTCTGCTAGAGGCCTCCACCCATCTGGATTCCAGGAGGTCATGGTCCACAAGGCATCCGATCTAGAAGGACTGGATCCGGAGAGGCAAGCGGTAAGGATCGGTGCTACAGTAGGTAACAGGAAGAGAATCCACATTCATGAGAGGGCCAACGATCTAGGACTTAGGATCCTAAACAGAAGGCGAATAGAAAGAAGGGGTGATCTCTGATGATTATCACAAACCAACGAAGAATGGCCGCGGCCATACTATCCCAGAAAGAAGGTAGGGCAGTAGGCGTTCACAGAGTTTGGATTGACCCCGACTACCTTGATGAGGTAGTCTCAGCCGTCCAGAAGGATGATGTTAGGAGACTAATCGAAGAGGGACTAATCAAAGCACGCCCAATCAAGGGGACTAGCAGGGCCAGGGCCAGAAAGGCCGCAGAACAGAGGTCCAAGGGACGAAGAAAGGGACACGGCTCTAGAAAGGGGAGCGCCAACGCAAGAACTCCCAAGAAAGGCAGGTGGATGCAATTGATCAGGTCCCAGAGGAGAGAACTCAAGGAAATGAGGGAAGTAGGCGAACTAACTCCTTCGCAGTACAGGTACTACTACCGCAAGGCGAAGGGTGGCTCATACAGGTCAATTGCGCACATGCGGACAAACATGGAGACAGACGGAGTCAAGATCGGAGGCGATGAATGATGGCACACGGCAAGAGTCAGAGGCTCAGAATGAAGCGTCGACGCAACGGGCAGACGGACTACCACAGAAGGATGAGGCTGCTCAAGGGAGGAGCCCTGAGGGCTGTTGTCAGGGTCTCCAACACACAGGTAACATGTCAGCTAGCAGAGTTCGGCACTGACGGAGATAGAATCCTCTCCTCGGTGACAGGAAAGACCCTAGTCGACTCATACTCATGGCCCATGGATAAATCTAGGAAATCAGTACCCGCATGCTATCTCGCCGGCTATGCCTTGGCAAAGTCCGCCATTTCTTCCGGCCACGATGAAGCAGTTCTGGACATCGGGCTTTCCGCTTCGTCTCCTGGTAGCAGGGTTTTCTCTGCATTGAAGGGAATGATTGACGCAGGACTTACAATCCCCCATGGCGAATCAGTTCTTCCCGATGAAGATAGATTAATCGGCTCACATATCGACGACTCCACGGCCGCAGCAGTAGAGGCCACAAAGAAGGCAATTGAGGGGGCGCACAAATGACCGAAGAGAGCACGGATGCAAATCCAGAACAGGAAGCACCAGTCCTGGCACCCGGCCTGGCAAAGGCCCTGGCTCCAGTGGAGGAGTCACATTCCGAAGGCCGTGGAAAGAGGCGAGGGGGCCCTGACCCTCTTGCGGCTCTGAGGGCTTGGCAACCGCGCACGAGACTCGGAAGGATGGTAATGTCAGGACAGATACTAACTTACGAGGAAGCATTAGCCACAGGCCTACCAATCAGAGAGGTCGAGATTGTAGACGCCCTCCTCCCAGACATTACTGATGACGTCCTAGCAGTGAATATGATCCAGAGGATGACCGACTCCGGTCGTAGAGTCAGATTCAACGTTCTCTGCGTCGTCGGTAATGGCGATGGCTACGTCGGCCTTTCAGTTTGCAAGGGCAAGGAGGTCGCTAGCACTATTCGCAAGGCGATAGACAAGGCAAAACTGAACATCATCCCTGTGATGAGGGGCAATGGGTCATGGGAGTCATCTGAGGGGCCGGGAACGAGCGTTCCTTTCATGGTGACTGGAAGGTCCGGCTCAACCAGAATCACCCTGATGCCTGCTCCTGCCGGAAAGGGCCTAGTGATAGGGGATTATGGCAGGAGGGTGCTGAACTTGGCAGGCGTAACTGACGTTTGGTCAAGATCGTCCGGACAGACAAGGACCACAATCAACTTCGCCAAGGCAACTTTCAATGCTCTTGTCGAGCTCAACAAGACAAGACTCACAGAAGCTGACCATCGAAGGCTGAATATCATCAGAGGGAGGGAGCTTAGTTGACGTTCCTGGTCATTAGAGCGAGGAGTGACCGAGGTGTCACTAGGAAAATCAGGGACACAATGTCAATGCTAAATCTAACCCGAGTAAACCATGCCACCATTGTGATGGATAATCCCTCATACAGGGGAATGCTCCAGAAGTCCAAGGACTATGTCACGTGGGGGGAGGTCGACGCTGATACTATTGCTAAGCTAATCGGGGAGAGGGGAAGGATGTCGGGAGACAAGCCCGTAACGGACGCCTCCATCAAGGCCGGAAGCAATTTCAAGGGAATCAAGGACTTCTCCAAGGCGCTCGCATCTGGCGAAGCATCAATGGGCGACGTTGATGGCTTGAAGCCAATTTTCAGACTTCATCCACCAAGAGGCAGCAAGGGCTGGGGCGGAATAAAGCGTGCATACACTGTTGGAGGAGCCCTAGGATTCAGAGGAGATGCAATCGGCGAGCTCGCCGAGAGGATGATGTGAGGTGTGAAGAATGGTGTCACGAACAAACAAGTTCCGAGGAAGGAGCAGGTATCACGGCAGGGGTAAGAAGGCCGGTAGGGGCGCCGGTAAGAGAGGCGGCCGAGGAAATGCAGGAATAGGCAAGCACAAGGTAATGTTCCGAAACAAGTACATGCCAGGTCACTGGGGGATGCACGGATTCAACCGCCATCCGGGACTAAGGAACGTGAATGTTTCAATCAATGTTAGCGAAGTCGAGCAGATGGCCGAGGGAGACTCGGTCAATCTCACAGAGATGGGCTACGACAAGCTTCTCGGAAAGGGATCCATCTCCCGCGCAATCAACATCACAGTTTCCGAGGCCAGCGCCGGCGCCGTTGAGAAGGTCGAAGCAGCCGGAGGCACCGTCACTACCGACGACGAAGACGAATTCGGAGAGTGGGAGGAAGAGTGAACACTCTGACGGGGCGATACGATGGTTGAGAGGAGTCCTAGCAAAATCGGCCTCCCCGTAATGGTCATCGTATACTGGGGAGCATTGTTCTACTGGCTACGAGGGGATCTCCTCGATGGGGCCGAAGATGAACAGATGCGCGCCCTTAGAATGCTTCTGGTTTCATTCCCCTATGTCGGATTCGTTATTTGGGGAACGATGTCCGATTTACCAGAAAATATCAGCGAAATGCCATACATAGGACGAGCATTCAAGCCACTAACTTGGCTTATTTTCGTATCACTGCTAGCATATTGGGGGTGGAGGGACCCAGAAGCCGTAGGATTCCTCCTTGTGGGGGTAGCTCTGCTCGGATTCGGAGCCGGACTCGCAATTTCATGCCTTCTTTACTCGGGATCAGAGTCCAGCAGGCTGTACGCACTCTCAAGACTCGTTGATGTCTATCCAAGCATCACAAAGCCGGACGGCCACGTAAGGTTCAACCAGAAGCTATGGACCACAACTTTGGTTCTGATCATCTACTTCATGATGACCAACGTCATGATTTACGGGCTTTCCGACTCAACTCTTGACATATTCTCTTCCTTCAGGTCGATAATGGCCGGGGCATCAGGTTCAATCATGCACCTAGGAATCGGACCAATCGTAACTGGCTCAATTATCATGCAATTGTTCGCTGGCGCCAAGATCATACAGCTAGATCTGCAGGACTCCGCAGATAAGCAACTATACCAAGGCATACAGAAGCTATTGGTTCTCTTCATGATCCCCGTTGAGTCAATACCGCAGGTGTACGGTTTCCTAGATCCACACGAGACCCTAATCTACGACTACGGAATAGGATGGGCCAATGTCATAATTGTGGCCCAACTATTCGTAGGTTCATACTTGGTTTTCCTACTTGACGAGCTAGTCAGCAAGTGGGGAATAGGTTCTGGGATCTCCCTATTCATCGCCGCTGGGGTGGCCCAGTCCACATTCGTCGGAACACTATCCCCCCTACCGGTCGTGCAAGGAACTCCCATCTCCTTCGACAATCCCCCCTCAGGCACCCTGCCCATGATTTTCTACACCTTGCGGACTGCAACAAACTCGCAATTGGTCTCTCAGAACGGCTTCGAGCTGATGCTTCTAAATCATGCCAATCCGATTGCTGCCTTGATTTCATCAGTAATCGTTTTCCTTGTTGTCGCCTATGCTGAGTCGAGCAAGCTAGAGCTCCCACTCACCCATGGTAAGGTAAGAGGGCACAGAGGGCAGTACCCTATCAGGCTAGTATACGCTAGCAACATCCCAGTTATTCTCATGGCGGCACTGTTGGCTAACATCAACATGTTCACTCTCTTGTTCTGGAGTCACCCAACGCTTTCCACTGTCCCAATATTGGGTAGGAACGGGGCCATGAGCAAGGCGCATTGGTTCGGTTCTTACGAGGTCGGTGCTACCACTCCATCAGATGGATTCGCTTGGTACTCTTCAATGGTCAATGGCGTAGGCGACTGGCTCATGCCTCTGTTGAATCAGACCGGTGATGCGTATGGGCACAGCCTAGGCCAGATTATGCTGCACGTCTTCACATACGTTTTCGTGATGACGGCAGGGTCTACCGTTTTCGCCAAATTCTGGATTGAGACCACCAACATGGGCGCAAAGGACGTGGCTAAGCAGATAGAAAGGACGGGGATGCAGATTCCAGGATTCAGGAAGAATCCGGTTGTCCTGGAGAGGATCCTTGAGAGATACATCCCTCCAGTGACGCTGTTCTCAGGTGCCTTCGTAGGGCTTCTTGCAGCGGGTGCCGACTTATTGGGAACCGTGGGGAATGCCACTGGCACAGGACTCCTCCTGGCAGTCGGGATTATCCTCCGAACATATGAGCAAATTCAGAAGGAGCAGGCAATGGAGATGCATCCTGTATTGAGAGAATTCTTCGGAGCAGAGTAAAGCGCATATTCGATACACCGAACGTCGATGCCCCGATATCACCTCTCGTCATGTTGAAATACCGAATGTCGGTCGCCGGGATGCTGCGTTGAGCTGGCGTTGGAGATTGAGCACCTAGTGCTATGACGTCTTCCTTCAGGTTCGACGTTTGCCGAGGACGTGCAGCCCCGAACCGAGTTCGGGGCTTAGAGGTGAACCACAAGAAACGACTTGACCCCCGACATAGGGGGTGCAAGAGCAGATATCACATTCATTTTGTTTGAATGGTGTTTCTGCGCCAAACCAATAAGTGAAAGCCTAGAATTGCGACATAAACTAACAACTTCCGTATGGATCAGTGATTCCGCTTCACGCGAAATCCGGTTGATCCTGCCGGAGGCTACCGCTATTGGAGTTCGATTAA
>CAYFGD010000060.1:0-7244 GCA_964342715.1 uncultured Candidatus Poseidoniales archaeon
TGGCAGGCGAAGAAATTGGGGCCTATTCACTTTCTGAGGCAGGCGCAGGGACCGATGCTGCGGCCATGAGTTGCAAGGCTAAGCTAAGCGAAGATGGTACGCATTACATCCTGAACGGTGAGAAGATGTGGGTCACCAATGGAAGTAGTGCTGACATTTATGTCCTATTTGCTAAGGATGTTGATCATCCGGATTTCGGAGTGAAGAAGCATGGGGGAACTACTGCATTCATTGTTGAAAAGGCATTTGAGGGTTTTTCAGTCGGAAAGAAGGAGGACAAGTTAGGGATAAGATCCTCCGACACGTGCTCATTGCTCCTTGAAGATTGCAAGGTACCGGTTGAGAACGTTTTGAAGGGGGCTGGAAATGGATTCCCGATAGCAATGAACGCCTTGGATAATTCAAGAATTGGGATCGCTGCTCAGGCATTGGGAATATCCCAAGGGGCTTACGAGTCTGCACTGAACTATGCCCACGAAAGGGAGGCATTTGGAAAGCCAATCGCACTACACCAGAGTATTGGTAACTATCTGGCCGAAATGGCAACGAGAATTGATGCTTCTAGGATGATGGTATACAGAGCGGCTTGGGCGAAGAAGAAGCATTACGATGAAGGAGCCCCAAGGCACACCAAAGAAGCCAGCATGGCCAAACTTTTTGCTGGCGATACTGCTATGTGGGTAACGGAAAGGGCGGTCCAAGTCCTTGGGGGTTATGGATATACAACAGACTTCCCCGTGGAGAGATTCTTCAGGGATGCCAAGATAACTCAAATCTACGAGGGTACTCAAGAGGTCCAAAGAATAGTGATCAGCCGTTCAATTAGGCCAGAGTGACTAGTCGAACCAGGAATATCTTCGCTGGCCCTCTAGATCACCATCGACTCCTATGCCAACTAAAGCGAATTCTCCCTTCGGTGGCAGGACTGAGTCCTTCCTACTACCACGATGAAGTTCCTCGTACTCAGATTTGTCAATTGCGTGACGATCTGCGAGTCTCTCAAATAGCTTGAATCTAGAAGCCATGGCCCTCCAATCAGACTGGACCTCTCCCTCGAAAACCTTGGCCTTGGCACCAGAGCCATAACCGCAAAGGCCGACTTTCTTTCCTTCCATCTCTACATCATCAAGGTAGTCACTCTCCACGGTAGACATGAGGGCTAGGAAAATAGATCCGGTGTACTGATTGCCTATCAAACTGGATGCCCTCTGGGTCTTCTCTATCCTCATCTCAGCAAATTCCTTGAATTGTTCAGTCTTCGAAATCAGCCTTCTATACTGATCGTTCGCCTTCTCAAATTCTTCGATACCCTCTTTAGTGCCCGGAAAATCCTCGGGGAAAGGCTCGGGGCCGATCTCATTTACGATCTCTTCCCACAATGGGAGATGCCGTCTGTCATGTCTGAAAACATCTGGAAACATCCTTTTTCCTTGGAAGGCATAAGGCAGGTGAACGATAATCCTCATCCACTGCTCTGTTAGAATTTCGTCGTTTTCCGGGTCATACCTACCATCTCTGATTGCCTTGGCCCTGAAATCTATGAATGCGGTTTTTACTGACTCGGAGTAGCACCTGTTGGAAAACTGGCCATCGAAAACCGGCATGTCCTTGTGTATCATCAGTTTGTCATTCTCAAAAATTAATTCATCCTTCTTACTTGACGTAGGTAGGACCTTCAGGATCTTCTCTACGAGCCCATCCTTGACTTTCTCTCCACTTTCTATTGCTAATTCCAAGACATTCTCAATGATTGACCTGGTATCCACCTCTCTACGTGGCTTGAAGAAATCATGAACCGGCATAGTGGAAACTCCCCAGATGTCGGGAATTGCCAGAAGTCTTGGATTATGCCTGATCAGTATTGCACCACCACCGGCCCCCTGTGTGTACTCTCCACTGGAGCCAAGATCGTACTTTGCATTGTCAGCGAATACAACTATTCCAATTCGATCTTCCTCGATGCCCCCCCTTGCCACCCAGTCTAGAGTGTTGTGCATTGCATCTACCGCTCCAATGCATGCGAACGTCAAGTCAACAACGTCGCAGTTCCTGAAGCATTCAGCACCGAATTCTGGAGAGTACTTCTGTTCCAGCATATCCATGATGTAGGTGGCTGTTGGTTTGGCGCCATCAAGTGCCGACTCGGTTCCAAGGTAGATTCTTCCAATCGAGCTTGGGTCTATCCCATTTCTGTCAATCAGTCTTGAAGCAGCATTCGCACCCATTGTTGCCGTATCCTCGTGGAAATCCGGTATTGCCATGGCCGAAAGGCCCAGTCCCTTGTTCAACTTGCTGAAGTCGGCGCCCCTGAACTCTGCGAAGTCCTTCATGTCAAAATAGAGTCGGGGAAAATAGATCGCTATGTCGTCTATACCGACCTCTGGCATAGTTTCCCTCATCCTCGCCCGGCGACGACGGGGTTATGATACCTGCCCCGGAGAAATATCCTCAAAGTCAATATTTCAACGACCTACTGGGGGCCGGTAATGGAATTTATTGCCTCCATAAGCTCTGAGTTGGATGAGAAGTGTTCGGATACTGGGGATAGGACCTCGGCTAGTCCATCCGCAACTGCCATTTTTGCATCCAATGGGTGGACGGCGCCATCAGAAACGGCATTTCTGAAGGATTCCGGATCGCTGAACTCGGAAGGTTCGCCGTATTTTGGGTCAGGCGTTACCCTAACCGTCCCTAGCCTAGGTAGGATGACATGCTCAACCATCTCGAATACCGCTGAGGAGGGGTTTCCAACCTCCAGGAATGCCTTCTTCATCTTCTTTCTCAGGGATTCGAGATCGTCATGCAAAAGAATTGCATTGTTGGGGTCTGATTTCGACATCTTGTGATCGAACGAGTCCATACGACCTCCGGATGACTTGAGTCCCGATAACATTGGGGTGTGGATGCATGTGGCCTTTGTCCAGCCATTCCTATCCGCTACCTCCCTCATGTACATGTGTGCTTTCCTCTGGTCCATCCCTCCGAATGCAATATCTACTTCTAATTCGAAAATATCAGCTGCCTGAAGAGCGGGATAGTAGAAGGCTGATAGGTCATGATCGGATGAGTCCTCTTCCCTCCCCATTATGCTGAAAGTCCTTCTGACCCTTGATAGGCTCATATTCTTGGAGCACCTGAGCACCCTCTCCCAGTATTTTCCAGAGTCCATTACCTCGGAGGCTCTGATGAATCTGACCTGACCCGGACCTTCTCCCTCTGTGGGATTCCCCAAAAGGGCCCTGAAGACCTCAATCATGTAATCTCCAGCCAATGAGATCTTGCCCATATCACGATCAAACTTGTCATTCACCCAGGCATGCCAGTCGGCCAGAAGTATGATGACATTGATCTGTGAATCCAGGAGATTGCGAATTGTGTCCGATAAGATGACCCAACCCAAATGTGCCTTCCCACTAGGCTCCAATCCGATATATGCCACAAGTTGGCCATCCCCCGAGTGGGATGGTGCGCCTGAGAGAACAGAAGCAACGTGTTCCACACCCACGACCTCCTCACAGCCAGAGAACATGGATTGTATGGCATCAAGGGACCCCTTGTCTAAGTTAGATAGGGGGTCCATTTCGCTCATTCTATCACCTAATTGAACATCTTGTTTAGCTTTTCAGCTCGCCCGGCTGCTTTCGTATTGTCATTTGACTCCAAAGCCTGCTCAATCTCTGCTATAATTGACTCTGCCTCTGAAATCTTGTCCTGCGGGAGCGAATCTGCCATCTCTATGAAGTGTCGAGTAGCGCTAATTGCGGACTTGGCCTTAGATGCCTTTTTGGCCCATTCTTTCGCTTTGTCGCCCCTCTGCTTGGAATTGTAACCAGTGGCCTCGTCAAGAAATGAAGTCCACCTCTTCCTAGCGTCCATCGCGGATTTTACCTCTTCCGGATCATCGAAGTTCGGAGGGACATTGGTGACATCAATCATCAGTGCGCTTCCCACATAGCTACCACTTATCGAGGTCATGATTCCATGAGAACCTGAGAATGAGTTATCACCTGTGCTCTCAACTTGTTCAAAATACCTTCCCGCTAATGCGGAAAGTCCGCCCTCGCCACTTACTTCCTTGATTACACCACGTCTGACGTCGAATCGCTCCATGTGTTTGCGCTGGGTGAGTCACTCTTCAATTCTGCCTTGACATTGGTGCCTGAAGTAGTCGGTCGAACGGGCTAAACCATTGTTGCGCCTCGGAGGGTCGTGGCACGGGCGGCATTATTGATATTGGCAATGCTTTGTGCCACCTTATCTTCAGCCGCTGCTGTGCAAGCAGAGTCAGCAGTAGTGCTGGATGATATGGATAGTCTATCTTCCAATGATTTAGGCCTGAATGGCGCGACTCTGGATCCTTCGGGCAGGTGGGTACTTGCATATGGGGAAGAGTCGGTAATGAAAATGATCAATGCAGCGGATCCATCGATTCAGGTACCTATGCCAGCGACTGGGGAGTCTGAGCTCAACGACGCTGACTACCATCCAGGTGGGCTAACCGCACTCATTGTTGGAAAGGACGGGGTAGTTCTCAGGTACTCTGCGGATGACCACTCCGTGACCGATGCAGGGGGGCATGAGGAGTTCGGGGATTCTTCCCTGACTGCCGTCGCTTGGAACCAGGGCGGGTCCTGGGCTTACGTGGGATCAGAGGATGGCACAATATGGAGGATGAGGGCTTCTAGTGACGGAGGTGCTGAGGTTCATGTCCTAGAGGGGCTTGGGACTGGGAGCGAAATAACAGAAATAGAGTGTCATGGAGAAATTCTACTTTGCGTGGTCGGCACGACTTATGATGGGATTGCGATAATCGACAGAGATCACTCTTTGCACTGGGTAGGAGGGGGGATATACCCTTGGAATGGAATGGTGTGCCCGAAGACAACGGATGTTTGCGTGTTTACCTCGGGAGACGCCGTAGGGATGGTTGATCTAGATGCAAGTAGTCCGTCGTCTTCCGAAGTCAGCATTAGCGAGATTTCAGGTGCCGGAGGGGTGTTCACAGGCATCGATAGCCAGCATGAAGACAGGTCAATAATTCTTCTAACGCCATTCTCCTTAGTTGAGCACGATGCTGGGATGAATGCATCCTTCCCTTGGCTAGAGAACTCTGACGTGGTTGAGTTTGACTCCACGGTTTCGGGAGAAAGGATTGTTGCAACATGGGCGACTGACAGGGACAGTGGCTGGATTCTTACCGACAGGGGAACAATCTTGAGTTTTCATCCCCCATCGGGGGATTCATGGATTGATGGACTGATGGGGCTAGTCATCATGGTTGTTTTTCCCCTAGTGATCTTGGGAGTGGTCCTCAGTATACTGATGTCCATGTCCCCAGAACTTAGTCACTGGGTCACCATGAAGATTGGCTCAGAGGAAGAGAAGGAGTTCTCAAAGAGGGATTCGAGACGAAGAAGAAGAGGTAGGAAGTAGTGTACTATCACTGCCATACCTTGATGAGGTAAATGCCTTCGCAACGACACGAGAACATGCCGTACGACGCCCTAGACTTCTACGATGTTGACTCACTGTTGACAGAAGAAGAAAGGATGGTCAGGGATTTGGTCAGGGACTTTGTAGATAGCGAAGTCTTGCCCAAGATTGAGCAAGCCTGCAGGGACGAGGTATTCCCCGATGAGTGGAGGGTCGAATTAGGCGAAATGGGGGTTCTTGGTGCCCCCTTGGAGGGATACGGTTGCCCTGGACTTTCCTACACTGCATACGGCGTTATTTGCAGGGAGCTCGAGAGGGGCGATAGTGGACTTCGTTCATTCGCATCTGTGCAGGGATCTCTTGCCATGTACCCAATTTGGGATTTTGGTTCGGAGGAGCAGAAAAATCACTACCTACCAAAAATGGCCAGCGGGGAGTGGGTCGGATGCTTCGGCCTGACTGAGCCAGACTATGGGTCTAATCCGGGCGACATGATTACCAAAGCCGAAGACATGGGGGATCACTACCTCTTGAACGGGGCAAAGATGTGGATTACTAACGGCACCATAGCACAGGTAGCGGTCGTTTGGGCCAAACTAGATGGAGTCATCAGGGGATTCATCGTTGAGAAGGGGGATGAGGGGTTCACAGCTCCTGAAATGAAGGGTAAGCACTCACTGAAAGCATCGGTCACCAGTGAGCTTGTTTTCCAAGACTGCAAAATTCCCAAGGACAGGATACTTCCCGGCGTCAAGGGCCTAAGGGGCCCGTTTTCCTGCCTAAACAATGCTAGGTATGGAATCTCGTGGGGAGCCGTGGGAGCGGCTCAGGCCTGCTTTGACTCTGCAAAGGAGTATGCAATGAGCAGGATCCAATTCGATCATCCTATCGCGTCATACCAATTGGTCCAAAATAAACTCTCTTGGATGCTCAGGGAAATCACGAAGGCTCAACTTCTGGCCTACCACCTCTCCCAGAAAAAGGATGCAGGTACGTGGATTCCTGAACATATCTCACTCGCTAAGATGAACAATGTCGACATAGCACTAGAGATTGCTCGTGCCGCGAGGGACATTCACGGTGCAAATGGGATCCTAGACGAGTATCCAGTAATGAGGCACATGGCAAATTTGGAGTCGGTAAAGACGTACGAGGGCACCCATGATATCCATAATCTCATACTTGGCAGACACATTACGGGCATCCAGGCATTCACACGCACCCTGGAATAGTCGAATTGGCTCTGTAATTGCCACGGGTGAATCTTGATAGAGGGGACAGCAGTCGTACAGCCCGTAGGGATATCATGACAATAGCAGTTCTACTAAAGCAGGTTCCAGATACTACCGCAAAAATCACCGTCTCCGGAGGAAGGGTAGATGAGAGCGCAGTGAGCAAGTGGTCGATGAGCCCGTATGACGAATATGCGCTCGAGTATGCACTCCAACTGAAAGAAGGGGGAGGGGGCGACTTGGTCGCAATCACATGCGGGCCGGACAGGGCTTCCAAGATTCTTACAGATGCTGCGGCAGTTGGGGCTGATTCACTAGTCCATATCGTCACAGATGATTCCGACATGGACAGCTCCAATGTGCAAAATCTTCTTGCATCGGCAATAAGAAAGTCGGGGGCCGAAGTTGTCCTATGCGGCAAGCAGGCCGCAGACACCAATGCGGGATCCACTGGCCCGGGTGTTGCCAGCATCCTCGGCTTCACGTGCGTTGGAATGGTGTCCGAGGTTTCTATGGAAGGCGGAGGATTTGTAGCAATGAGAAAGAGTCCCTCGGGAAACGAGAAAGTTTCTGTTTCCA
>CAYFGD010000061.1:0-7242 GCA_964342715.1 uncultured Candidatus Poseidoniales archaeon
ATGTTAGGATGATTGCTGCCCAGCGGCGCATGCGCCGCTGAGAGGGTGTCATGCTACAATCATTCTCCCTTTCCGCTCAATAATTGGGCGATATGGCATGAGACCATCTTGCTAGCAATAAGTGCCGCGTTGAATTCAGTCAAAGGCCCCTCCTGACATGGGACAATCTCATTCACATCCGCTCCAATAACCACGGATTTTGGCGCAGAGAATACCCTCTCAATGATTTCCACCGCGGCCCAATATGCGATTCCGCCCGGAACAGGCGTCCCAGTAGAAGGCACCAGGGAACCATCTAAACCGTCTACGTCGAAAGTTATCCAGACTGGACCTTCAATCAAATCTAGACTATGGACAAGCCTCGACCAACCTGCCTCTCCATCGCAGACTCCCATGAAATCCCGAGCGAACCAAGTCTCCACCCGGGGATCACTCTCGGAAAATGAGGCCTCCTCTCTGGAAAGCGCCCTAGTTCCTATCTGTATGGCCCTACCAACGCCCAAGTCAAGCGCCCTCCTGATGGCGGTTCCATGCGAGAACCTCTCACCATTCAGCTCATCTCGCAGATCGGCATGAGCGTCAATCTGAACCAACGTTAAATTACTCAGATCGCCCCCCAGAATGGGATGTTTTGATACAGCTTCAATGATTGGAGGGAGAATGCCATGCTCACCTCCGAGTATCAAGGGAAAGCAATCCCCAATCCAAGGCTGAACGTATTCCCTAATCGACTCAAGCTGCGCATCCAAGGTACCAGCATCAGAAACCCACTCATCCGCAGTGTGAAATGACATTCCGCAGGGCAAGTCTCTAGGTAGGATAGGATCGTACAATTCAACTTGCGAACTAGCTTCTATGCACGCCTTGGGACCTCTCTCAGTCCCCTCCATCCAACTGGTCGTCATCTCATATGGAATCGGCAGAATAACAACGTCCCAAGGGCCAAACTCATCTTCCTCGAGCCCTAGAAAATTACCCTCCCACGTTTCCTCCATGCTAATCCGTGCAATCCCCACAGAATAATCGCTTCGCAGCCCACCTTCGTCCAATATCGACACCTGACGTGAGATCGTTGAAATACAGCGCCCCTCTATGAAGAGGCGTCCGGGGGACAATGCGATGGGTCTGACACTAGCACAATTGACTTCTGCTATTAGGAGCAAGGTGGACACTGACATGGAAGTAGTAGTAGCTGAATCCATAGCAGAGCACGCACTCGGATTCTTCGGCTTCTCCAACAGGATTATCGACAATGCTTTGGAGCCAACGGATAGGAACCTATTCTACCAGTTACAAGATTATGATCTCCTGACCACCGAGTCAGAGGAAACTACACTCTGGGATGGAAGGGAATGGCGGATACATTACTGGAAGTTCAAAGCCAATGCCGAGGAATTTGCAAAGGCCGCCGCTGCAGCTGCGCTTCTTCGAAGCAAGGAGGAAGACCCCTACTCGGATGTGTATGAGGACGTTCCAGTGTCACTGTGGAAGGAACGCTCGGGGGAAGACGACGATTACGAAGAACCGCTGTTCTAGATTGTTCAAGGTCGAGACGGGAATTGATTGATACGTCACTCCAGCATGGGTCGCTCATGGGTCGCACAAGCAACGCTATCGTGCTAATTTGCATTTTCTTGCTAAGCACCCAAGCATCAATGGTTGGAGCCCAGTCAGATAACGACGTCTCCTGCGAAGTCTTGGTAGACTGGGACTATGAGTCACAATTCTCGGAAGATTCAAGCCAGTATCTCGACTTTGTTCATCGATACAGGGTTATCTTCGACCCTCCGTTTGAGAGTGGCGAAGCTCCAAGTGCGCTAACCGTGGATGCAATACACAGGGGCATCAATGGTGATGATTTTCAGATCAACTTCGACTTCATCAGTGCGGGAGGGGAAGTTGACATCACCCTCGACTCATCTCCAAATCTGGGGGAAACGATTTCTATTTCTCTTGAGAGCACCCAGGCCTCCTGCAGCAGGGGAATCACTGTGACAAACTGGAACCAGCCAGTGGAGGACCACGAAATAACGCGCGAGACCACTTGGTCAATGGAAGGCGTCGAAGACGAGGCTCAGGGCATAGAGTTCGAAGGAAGAGGCTGGCAGAAGAGAAGTGGTGACACATTGGAATCTAACGAGTTAGGAAACGGATCCATGCAAATCAACACAATGGATGAAGAGTCGAATGGACTCATGCTCAATCTCAATCTCGATAGAGTTTGGCTGAATGAGACGTATGAGGGACAACAACTCCTTATCCAGGAATTCGAGATGGAAGGAAACGGAACAATGGTTCTCAGGGATGGTTTCTCCAGCGAGCAGGGCCCATCGGAGGGCCTCGATATTTCTGTCAGCATTAGTCATGCTTCAATCCTTAGATCGTGGTCAGACGGGCACCTTGCTGAGAGGATAGTGATAGAGGGCAACGGTTGGCTGTCCGCCAACGGAGGAGACAATGAAAGCTCTGAGGGCTTCTTTGGAAGCATAGAGGTGTTCTACTTCGAGACATGGGATGTCGATGGCAGTAGACGGCTAGATAACTTCCAGTTGGAGGCAAACGCATCCATCCGTTTGATGGGAGCCGCTGAATACTTCACCTTCGAACTCGATGAACTAAAGATTAGGGAGAAATGGGAGGATCACACCAGGGTCGAACAATTCTTCAAGGCGGCCGGCTCGGGAGAGTTCGCCTTTGAGATTGATGACGATGGCTTCCAGGTAGATGTAAACGGCACAGTCCCCATTGTTCACTTGGAATCTAGCGGCGGCGAGGTGACTCAAGAATCAATCATTGTAGATGGGACCTATGATGGAGACGCAGAGGGAAGCTTCGGATATGTCAGACAGATTGTAGACAGTGGGCCCCAAGAAAACTTCAATGGCACACTTTTCGAGGTAAACAAAATTCAAGACGAATTCTGGTTCAACGTTTCCGCGACCCCATTTGGCCCAATAGATCAGGAGTTTGGTGCCGAGCATAACCTGACTTACGAATTCACAGTCCCGCAGGAAGACTGGTACAATAGGACACTTCGTTACCAATACGTTGAGGACAACGGCTCAGTAACAAATGAGTACCCACAGGACTCCCCAATTATTTCCGAACCTGAAAGGCCTCAAGCTAATCCAATGTCATCCCTCCAAATTTCAAGGGAGACTGGATTCGCACCCGAGAATGTAGTGGTGGGCGACGTCTTCGTCCTTTCCGGGAACCCGGAAGCAATACTCGAAGTCGAGGTCATTGGATTTACCCAGAGATCAGTCGATGGCCATGATGTCGAGGTCGCCCAATGGGTCGGCGAATATGGGGAGGATAGCTATGCATCTGGGTTCGTAATCAATGAGGGTCCGCTATCCGGACTACTAAGCGAGGTATTCCGCTGGATTGAGGTTGACTTCTCCGAAAATGAGACTGGAAGCGGCACAATCTCACTCGTTGAGAACCAGGTCGTGGACAGGATCCTTTATCCATCAGTAATCACTGAAGACGAGAACACGCTGCCAACAGTGGAATCGGTTTCATTCAGAGAGGGGATCCTCCTAACCGAAGGGGGCAACGCTCATCTGGAAGTAACTGTGGTAGACGTCGATACCGACGTCATCTCAGTATCCGTCGACCTATCATTCATTGAAATGGGGGTAGTCGCACTTTCGGATAGCGGACTAGATGGGGACATCACTATTCATGACGACATTTGGACAGCAGAAATTGTTCACCCCGGGCTACAGTATGGAGAATTTAACGTTACTATTACCATTAACGACTATTGGGCTCAAGTTACGGAATATCGCAATATCACAATCACAAACTCACCTCCCAGAGTCGACTCTGTCACATTCGCTCCCACGACGGCAAAGAGGGGTGACGTAGTTTCAGTAAGTGTGGTGGCAAGCGACGGCCATGGGGTCTCTGAGGTATCCGTTGACCTGCTTAGTGCAGGAGGGGTATTGACAAATCTAACACCTCAGACATCCCAACCGGAAACGCCATGGGAAGGGCATTTCATCGTCCCAACATCACTATCGCCCGGTGCTAGGGTAATTCCCCTAAGACTGACAGATGGAGAAGGCGAAACCATCCTAGTATCAAATCCTGCTTTTCTACCGCTCTTGGAGGTAGAGAATGAGGACCCTTCAGTAGACTCCATTGAAGTCCTGTCCTCCGGGAAATCACATACAACAATTTCTGATGATGGTATAGTTCAGCATTTCGTGCATTCGCCTACAAATGATGTATCTATTCCACACACACTGGAGGTTGTCGTCAACGACCCCGATGGAGTCTCATCAGTTCAGGCGAAAATAGGAAGGTTGGCCGAAATCGGCAAGTCAGACGAGTGGCTTTTACTTGTGGACGACGGGTCTTCGGGAGATCGTGTACCGGGAGATGGCGTTTACACCCTCGAGTTCAACGTTAGGCCATCAGTTCCTGAAGGCGAAATTGTCGTTCTAATTAGGGCCTCAGATATTTTCTTCGCAACCACGGATCTGGAAGATCAGGCACACACCTTCTCTATAATCAAATCAGACTGCTGTTCGGACAATAGGGGATGGTTCTCAAAGAACGCCGAAGCAATCGCCGTAGTTTCTATCAGCGCACTATTTGTGTGTGGACTAGCTGCAATACTGCTCTCAATAAGAAAGTCAGATTTCGATTAGAATCGTAGTATTCCATGGTACGAGTGCCGGGATTTGAACCCGGGTTCCGGCGTTGGCAACGCCGGGTGATAACCACTACACTACACTCGTGTATGCTCCGGGAAACCTGAATCACTTTTCTAAGCGTCGGTACCTAATCCGACAACTCAGACAGCCTACTCCTGATAATGTCCCTAGTTTCCCTGTAGGCCTCGATAGGCTTACCAACCGGATCATCCAAGCCCCAGTCATCGTCTATTGGCAATTTGGGGCACTCGACCCCACATCCCATGCTAATAATCAGGTCGAATTGGCTTTCATCAATGTCCTCTATTGATTTGGGAAACTGCCCCTCCATGCTTATGCCCAATTCCTCGATAGCAGAAATAGCACTCTCAGCCACCTTGGTCCCCGGATGTGTTCCAGCAGATTCCGAATGATGCCCCGAGTCTTTCGCTAGAGCCTCTGCCATTTGGCTGCGACAAGTGTTTCCGACACAAACAAAAAGTATCCTCACACCACCTACACTTCATTGCCCTTAATGAAGCCAACCGATATAGTTGATTTTGATAGTAGATTCCACCTAACAGAGTTGAAGTATACCAATCATCCGCCGATAATCATGGCGGACTCACCTGTTAGCCACCATCCACCAGGGTCCGATGAGCAATCCCAGCCATCGACCGACCAAAGGGCACAGATGGAACAGGCATATCAGCAGATGCAAAGAAAGATGAGAATGTCAAAGATGGGGGATAGCATCAAGCACAAAATCATGGTACTTTCGGGGAAGGGAGGAGTCGGCAAGACTACAGTAGCCACCGGTTTGGCTCTTTCTCTCGCAAAAAGAGGAATGAAGGTCGGGCTAATGGACATAGACATAACCGGCCCAAATGTCCCAAAGATGCTGGGCCTTGAAGAGGTCGAACTCCACATAGAGGATGGTCAGATTTTTCCAGCCATTGGTCCTAATGGCCTCAAGGTGATTTCAATGGCATTCCTAATTGAGGATCCGGATAAGCCAGTTATTTGGAGGGGCCCGATAAAGTTGGGAGCGATTCAGCAGTTCATTGGCGATGTCGCCTGGGGGGAATTGGACGCTCTGATTATTGACTTCCCGCCAGGGACGGGCGATGAACCACTAACTGTAAGTCAGACTCTGCCAAACTTGGATGGAGTGGTAATTGTAACAACCCCCCAAGAAGTCGCACTCTTGGATAGCAGGAAATCAATTAATTTCGCCAAGACGATCAATGTTCCAGTACTGGGAGTGGTTGAGAATATGAGCGGATATACCATTTCAGGCACAGCTCCTGCTGGCTCCGAGGTTTCTGTCACCGGTCCGAATGGTGTCCCCTTGAATGCCAGAGTAAACGAAGAAGGAAAGTGGGAAATAAAACTCGACCTCTTCAAATCAGGAGGGGGCGAATCGTCAGCGATCGACTTACAGGTCCCATTTTTGGGGGCATTGCCATTTGACCCAGGTGTTGTCAGGGGCGGTGATGACGGCGTTCACAGAATAGTTGCCGATCCCGAGGGAGAAACCGCCAATGCGTTCGACTCCGTCGTCGAGGAGATTCTGGAGCAGCTAAGCAACAGTGCCCCCCCAGATGTCAAGATAACCTGATTTCTTGAATATCCCGCAGGGGTCGAATTCATTGAGGACCCTTATCCCCGGGTATATTGGAAATGGCAGTAGGCAGTGGCATATACATAACCTGGATTACAGGCGCGATACTGCTCAGTATAGCGATGATGCCTCTTTTCAAACCCCCCTACGCAAAAGTTAGCGCAGAGGGTTTCGTGGATATGTTCAGAAGATACTGGGCACACATGTTCGTCGTATTCTCGGTGTATCTGTGGAAAGATCTCCTTGATGGCCTCGATAGAGTCCTCATGGCAAACACCCAACTAGACATGACACCATATGTGTATGCAGTAGAAGGGGATGTGGTACTCTGGATTCAAGAAGGGTTCAGGAGCCCCTTACTTGACTTCACACTGACACACTTCTATGTCATGGGTTTCATGACAGCAACTTTCGCCTCATTCCTCTACCCAATCTACTTTGATGATCGGCACATGGCAGATAGGGTATCTCTGTCCATGTTCTGGGTCTACATCCTTGCCATACCATTCTACCTTTTCTTCAATGTGAGGGTCACAGGAGACCACATACCGGCCATGGAAACAATAGCCTATGATCTGACACCTGAGATACATAACTGGTTCACCAGGATTGACCCCTTCACAAATGGAATGCCCAGTCTCCACATCGGACTCCCGCTAGCTATTTGGCTAACAATGGGCAGATGGGATGAGGACGGCCGCTGGAACAGGTATAGGACCATACTACTCGCCTTCATTTCGTTGACCGCTTTCGCAATAGTCTATCTGGGAATCCACTGGTTCGCAGATATAATCGGTGGAATGATCATAGCAATTCTCGCTGTCGAGGTCACCGACAGAACTCATACAAGCATTTGGAGGGTTGCCGATGAGAGAATTTTCACTAGGAGGCTAGCGCGCCTTCTCGATGACCCTTCCGAGTTCTTGAGAAGAATGACTTCCGACATTAGGGATTTCGTAAGGCCATTCAAGG
>CAYFGD010000062.1:0-7196 GCA_964342715.1 uncultured Candidatus Poseidoniales archaeon
CATAGTGTTGCTATTCTTCCGGAGTTGAAGGGATCGAGGTTCTGGTCAACCTCGTCGAAGTAGTAGAATGGGCTGGGCTCGTAGTCCTGAATGGCGAAAATTAGGGCGAGGGCAGCCATTGATTTCTCGCCTCCCGAAAGTGCGGACCTCCTGGTGTTCCTACTCTTGCCAGGAGGGACGCAGGCCATGTCCAGGCCTCCTTCAAATGGGTTCTTCTGGTTCTCAAGCCTTAGTTTCCCGTTGCCAGATGGTTGAAGGATCTCGTAGACTCGACTGAAGTTCTTGTTGACGTGTTCGAATACTGTCATGAAACGCAACTTGCGCTCGGACTCAAGTTGCTCCGCTATGGTCACAAGATTATCCCTACGTGAGCGTAGTGTCTTGCCATCATCCACTAGGTCAGCAATTCTATCTGCTGTAGCGTCGTACTGCTCGATTGCTAGCATGTTGACATCCCCTAGGTTGCCGAGGCGGCGCTCGAGTCCCTGCAACACTCGTTCCGCCTCGGCAATTGTTGGTAGTTGTACTTCTTCGGAGGGTATTTCCACTCCTGCCTCAGTTAGTTCGGATTCTGTCTCTCCGACCGCCTCTCTCTTCTGCTGAATCTGGGCATTGAGTTCGTCTATCCTGCTTCTGATCGTCTGCCTTTCCTTCGAGAGCCCTTCAAGGGATGCCCTAAGACTGGCACGCTCTTCGAACAGGAGATCCCTCTTCTCGGTCAGAATCTTCTCTTCTTCGTCGAACTGCGAGGACTGAGATTTGAGATCCTTCAGAACCTCACGGGAAGAATCTATCGATTCCCGTAGTTCTGCGATTGATGATTCCGCCTGCTCGATTGCCGTGTTGTGCTTGTCCAGCTGCCTCTGCAACTCAGAAATCCTCCCTTCCATCAGAGACAGTCTTTCGTGATTGGTTGAAATCGACGATTCTGATTGAAGCCTGGTCCTCTCTGCAGCTGTTCTGGTCTGTTCGGCTTTTCTGAGAATATCAGAAAGGTGGTCAGGGGTATTGTCCTGAAGTGCCTCGGCAGCTAATGACCTTGCCTCGATCGCTTTATCCAGCTCGACTTGGGCCTCCTTTGCCTCCGTTTCCTTCCCCACTCTGGTAGTTTCCGAAGAGTCGAATTCTGTCTTTGCAGCAATTACCTTGGATTCTATTTCTTGGACGTGTCTTATCGCCCTGTCCATATCGGCATTCCAGTTTCTGACATTGACCGAGTGGTCACTGCCATCCATATTATTGATCCTGTCACGCAGATCTTGCATGTTGGTTAACGCCTCTCTCAAAGCGGCGTCGACGGTCGAGTAGAGCAGGTCTGCTTCCTCGACTGTCCTCTCCAACCTATCCAAGTTCGAGCTGCGTGAAGGGCCACCTCCGAATGATGGCCTATTGCCCTTGGACGAAGATCCTCCTGTCATAGCCCCTGAACTCTCAATTAGAGATCCATTAAGAGTCACCATCCTGACTCCCCCCATATTCCTCCTAGCAACTTCCATGGACTCCACTAGGAGTGTATTTCGACTGGCGTAAATGATTGCTGTCTCAACCTCTTCATCATAGTCGAGGAGTTCATGGGCGAATCCAATCATGCCTGGATTTCGGGCGACCAGGAGTGTCCTTCCTTGGGGCCTTGAGACCTTTAGTTTAGAGAGTGGGAGGAATGTTGCCCTGCCCCCACTGTTATTTCTCAACCATTCTATGCACTTGGCAGCGACTTCGTCATCCCTCACAACGATGCTCCTGAGTCCGTTTCCGAGGGCTGTTGCCAATGCTTCCTCATGAGCAGGGTCCTTAGGAGAGGCCAACTCTCCCAATGAGCCGAGAATGCCTGAAATCTGACCGCTCTCCCTTAGCTTGGTCAGTGCTGCCAGTGTGAGTGCTGAGCCCGGTGATGATGATCTCGCCTCCTGCCTAGCCCTTGCCTTGCTCAGATCCCTCTCTGCGTCCCTCAGCCTAGTCTCCGCCCTGTCTCTGTCTGTCCTGAGCTCTTTTTCCTGCTTCTGCAGTCTGCGGTATTCGTCCGCCAGTGAACTCCTGTCAGTATCTGCGTCTGAATCTCTGAGGTCTTCGCCGAGGAGTTCAAGGTCGTCCCTTACCATTGTGGCCTCCTCATATTTCTCCTCAAGATCTGCTAAATTCTCGGATGCGATCTGTGACGCCTGTGATGCTCTGTCTGCCTCCAATTGTGCATGAGAATGAAGGTCCTGAGCAGCTGAGACTGCGTCTGAGGCCTTGCCGAGAGCCCTGTTCAGGTCCCTAGCATGCTTGTCTCCTGATTGGATTGCCTCTCTAGCATCATTCTCATCCTTGGCTGCCTGCTTGAGTGACTCTTCAGCTAGGGATAAAGCCTCATTTGCTGATTCCAATGAGTCGCTGGCTTGCTGCCTGGCGTCACGGGCCCTTCTGATCTCTTCTGTCAGGACCTTGATCTCCTCGTTGGATTCAGAAATCGCCTTGCGCTGATCACCTATCCTGTCGGAGCCAGTTTCTATGTCGATCTCGTGCTGACGTATCTCCTGTATCAGACTCTGAGCATCTCCGGCTAGGACTTCCTTTATCTCCGCCTCTATGCTTACAAGTTCCTCGTCAAATGAAACCAGATTGGCGTTACCCTCAGTGATTGATGAGTCCAGCAGACCTACTCTCTCTGTATATCCTGTCCTCTCCTCCCCCAGGAGCTTTACCTCATCGACCCTGTTCCTGTACCTTGACTGATAGAGAGTTATCTTCGATTTGTCTCGCTCATCCTTTAGTTCCTTGAAGCGGAGTGCCTGCTCCCTTTCCTTACCCAACTGCTTCAACTGCTTCTTTTTGTCCACCTCGAGAAGATCAATCGTCTCTATGCTATTCTCGACGTGCTTCCTTTGATTGTTAGCCCTTCTGATCTCATCATCGTACGCAGTGACTCCTGCGACTTCCTCTAGGACGCCCCTCCTCCTGTGAGGGGTCATGGTGGCTAGATTGGTGACGTCCCCCTGAAGGACTATGTTGTAGCCATCGCCCCTGAGTCCCGCCTCAGAAAGCACCCGTCTCATTTCAGTGGCGGTTGATGGTTTGTCGCCAATCCTGAATGAAGAAATTGGGTCTCCTTTTCTATTCAATCTGACAGAGCGGGTGAACGAGACTTCATCCTCCTGTATTCTAAGTCTCCTCTTACCGTCGTGCTCAGGAACATTTGCGAAAACCAGAGTCACAGACATTTGCTTGGCGGCTTTGCCCCTACCTCCTCCGTTGAAGATTAGCTCAGACACGTTTGAGGCCCGGAGAGCCTTGGTTGATTTGGGGCCAAGAACGAACTGTATCGCATCTCCACAATTTGATTTTCCACTTCCGTTTGGACCGGTGATTGCAGTGAAGCCCATGTCGAATGGGATTACCATCTCTCCTCCGAATGATTTGAAATTCTCAAGTTCAATCCGAATAAGATGCATCCCATCACCTAAGAATCAGCAAAAGTTTTCGCCGACGCTAATCGCCGGCTCCATGCCTTTTATCCTATGAATGTTGAGGCATGCAAAAGCGCAGCACAACGTTTCCAAGGCCCATTTCTAATCGCCGAGGGGAGGTAGCTGATAGCGAAGATTCTAGGGTGACTTGCCGTGGGAAGGTTTGTGGAAAATGGAGGTGCTTCCGCCGGCCTTGAGCCGGTTGATGTGGCTGTGGTTGGATCTGGCATTGCAGGACTATTCCTAGCAGTCAGGTGCGCTAGGAGTGGAATGAGAGTTGCAGTTGTAACGAAGAAGGGGGTTAGCACTTCGTCAACCAATTGGGCTCAGGGCGGAATAGCCGGAGTTCTGGATGTTGATGATAACGAAGCTATTGAGGCTCATGTAATGGACACCATAGAAGCGGGTGCTGGACTCTGTGATGAGACTGTGGTTCGGAGTGTCATCAAAGAGGCGGCTATGAGAATAAAGGATCTTGTTGAACACGGAGTTAGATTCGACAGGGGGGATGACGGGGCTTTTCACATGGCCATGGAAGGGGGGCACAGCGGAGCTAGAATTCTACATTCCCGGGATAGGACTGGGCGAGAGATTGAGAGGGCACTGACAGAAGTTGCCTCCTCCGAATCAGACTCTGACTTCAGGATAATGGAGGATTGGATGGCTGTTGACCTGATTCAACATTCTCACGGCAGTCCGGGAGATGGTGTTTCCGGGATCTGGTGCTTGAATCCGGAGGGAGAGGTTTGGACTCTTCCTGCAAAGGTAGTAGTTCTAGCCACAGGCGGCTCTGGGATGATGCACAAGGCAACAACGAACCCAAGCATTGCTACAGGTGATGGGGTGGCAATGGCCCACAGGGCGGGAGCCGAGATCAGAGACATGGAATTCATACAATTCCACCCGACTTCGCTCTCGGTGAGTAGTCAGAAACCATTCCTGATCAGCGAGGCGATGAGGGGGCATGGAGCCGTTCTGATGACAATTGGCGAGTATGATGAATGGAGGGGTTCTGGTTCAAATCATGACCCGAACGAGTATTCGTTCATGAGGAGATATTCCAATCTTGGTAGCCTAGGGACCAGAGACATCGTGGCCAGAGCTATTGATCACGAATTGAAGAAGAGCGGGGATCCGCATGCACTCCTTATCACGGAACACCTTGGGAAGGAGGGGTTGCAAGAGGGTTTTCCAACAATATGTGCGAGGCTGGAGGAGTTTGGCATTGAGCTCGGGGTAGACCCGATTCCTATAATTCCCGCAGCTCACTACATGGTAGGCGGAGTCAGGGTTGACAGTATGGGAAGGGCGATTGTTGACGGCTCCCCTATGCCCGGACTATTTGCCATTGGCGAGGTAGCTTGTACGGGGTTGCACGGGGCTAACCGGCTTGCCTCAAACAGCCTTCTTGAGGCTGTAGTATTCTCAGAGAGGGCCGCTGGGAGAATTATCGAAGAATGGAAAGGCGGGAATCTACGTAAGGTTCCCAAGGTCCTCCCGGGTTGGAGGAGCGATGATCTCGACACATTGGTCGAGCATTCGCCACTAAGGACGGATCTTGAAGCATTGAGGGCCACTATGACTCAAGATGTTGGAATTGTGAAGAGTGACTCGAGATTAGAAAGGGCCGAGAGGAGGCTGGACCATATCGAAAAAGAGGTTACAAGGGCTTGGAAGAGATGTAAGCCAACTCAAGATCTAGTCGAGCTTAGGAACTTGGTGATGGTCTCGAAGATGGTCGTTAGTGCGTCGAAGAATAGAAGGAAGAATGTTGGTCTACATTACAATCTTGACTTGTCCTAGTCAATGCAATTCCGATGATGATTCTATGCCCCTAACAAGTGCCATGAGCATTGAATTTCTAGGGGTAGGAATTCCTACGGACTCTCCTTTACTTACTATAGCGCCGCAAATCGATTCAATCTCTGTCTTTCGTCCTGCCATCAAATCCTGAAGCATTGAGCATCTGTTGTCAGCTGTTGAATTAACAACTTCGGATAGAGTCGCCTCGAGATCAATGTCACTCAGGTCTATGCCACATGCATGAGCTACAGAAGATGCCTCGTACATCGCTGAGATGGACTGATCCCAAAGATAAGTTGACTCCATCAGGGATCCGTTCCTCACTCCTGCGATGGAGCAAATTGGGTTTATTGCGACATTAATGAGGAGCTTGAGCCAAATGGATTTTCGAATATCATTGTCCCATTCTGGGTTCAGGGACGATTCAGCTAGGTAATTCAGTAGTCTTTGTGCGTTGCCACTTGCGGGGCCGCCGTCTAGGTAGCCCAGCCTTATCGTGCCCCTGCCGACCCAATGACTCCCCTCCTCCCCACTCCATGCTCCGTGAGTGGTTGTGCCGCCCAGGACCGAATGGTTTCCGACCCTGCTAGCGAGGATTTCTGCATGTCCCATTCCATTCTGGATGCTAATTGCGACTCCTCCGTCTCCGAGCACCTCCTCTGCAACCTGGGAGAGAACCGGGGTAGAGGTCGACTTTCCTGCTATGATTACAGCATCACATGAGTTTCTGATATGACTAGGTATGGGGCCAGATTCACTATCTATTGTGAGATATCTGCTAGGAGGAATAACATCGATAACCCCCTCTGGAGAATGGATTACTAATCCCTGATTTGACAGTTCATCGGACCTCTCGCCCCTGGAGACCGCTACTAGTTCGGCGTCTGTATCTGCCAAGCACCCTAGAATCACCGAGCCTATGGAGCCTACTCCGAGGATCGCTATTCTCATACTAATCACCTAAATTGGAACGGGCAGCGAGATTGAGTTTTATCCCATCATCATCAGTGGTGATCCAGTAGACCAGTAATGCTTGTGGGTCGCCATTTGTGGATATATTCACGTAGACGCTTGACATCGCTTCAACCTCTTGAGGCACTGAGATCTCCCAGTTATCGAAGCCGGCTGCATCACCTGTCCAATCTATTGAAATTGGCATTGAGTAGTTCTCCCTGTTGTGAATAATGAATTCCTCCCCTGCGTAAGGCAAGACGTCCGGTCCCTCGACCATTGAGAACCAAGATAGCATGTTTGTGCCCGAACAAATTGCCAGCCACCCAGGCCCACTCATCCTAATGGTCCCATTTCCAGAATGTCCCGCTGGGATGAATATCGAAGACCTATCCGATAGTTCCCTCTCCCAGTCTCCCGTTGAATTTACTTCTACGATAACATCAGTAGAGGGGCAGAATGCCGATTCCGATTCGCCGCGAGTAATCGAGAATTCATATGGGAGGCTCGAAAACGGCAACCTCCAATCTCCATCTGAGAATGAAAGTCTGAGTTGGGAATTTTCGATTGGCATGACCAGGTATTCTGGGGTCTGATTATTCCTCAAAATAGTGATTGTAGGACCCATGGCAAAGAAATCGTCCGGGGATCTTTCCTGCGCTCCTAGGGCCCCCTCATGACCCCTCATGCAAAGGTCATGGATTCCCGAGCCAAGCGAAGTCTCGTTCTCAAAATACCAGAACTGATTACCATTGGTCAGATTGATGTAGTCGTCTTCCACCACCATAATCTTGACGCAGATCCTAGGAGTTTCTGTGTCCTCCACAAGCACCCATAGGGGATCTATCGATGTTGACGCTCCTGACGGTTGGAATACTATTGAGTGCTCATCCACATGCCCATGCACGTCAATTAGAATGACAAGCCTGAATGGGTGAGGGGTAGCATCAACTTCCCTAGATAGGTTGACTGATATTCCCCCGGGAGAAGCTTGGG
>CAYFGD010000063.1:0-7193 GCA_964342715.1 uncultured Candidatus Poseidoniales archaeon
AAAGAGATCTCGCGAAAACTTTGGTATGTTTTTCAGAGGCTGTTGATTACTCGGTAGCCGGACTCTACCCACACAAACTCTGCACTCATCTACACTCTATCGCATCCTCATTTGCCTCGTTCTACGAGGTGTGCCATGTATTGGATGAGGATGACGACGTCAAGTCAAGTAGACTAGCATTGTGTGATTTGACTGCTAGGGCATTATCATTGGGACTGGGACTTTTGGGAATAGATTGTCCAGAGAGAATGTGAGCCCTAAGCCTCGCCATACGAGAGATATCTTACCAGTGATCCAAAAATCACCCCAGAAACAACCAAACTCTCTTCATTAAACCTGTCCATCCTATCTAGAAATGTGTGATATTCAATAGAGCCCGATCCATAGCACACAACGGCATTTCCGTATTCCATGCCATCATCGGGTTCATTATCGATATCGTAAACGAATGGTGCATGATCCGAATTGTATGGCATCCCGCTTGAATCAATATCTCTTACATTAATGGCGTACTTTGCTGAAAGTTCAGGATATGACTCGGAGAAGGCCTTTGATATCCCCCTCAAAGATTGAACATCGGACTTGCTATTTCCGAACATTGTTAACCCATTGTTCCTTTCAAGATCGACGTGATTCATGTCTAGGTTGAGATATAGTCTAAGATTCTCTCCAAGCATAGTTCTGTACTTGTCAACCCACTCTTTGGATCCCCAGAGGCCCTCTTCCTCGCCTCCCCATGTGCAGAAATATAGAGTGTGCTCCGGCTCCCCAAGTTGGGACTCAAGAATCCCGAACTGCCGGGCAATTTCCTGAAGGGTGGCAACTCCCGAGGTATCATCTACTGCACCGGGTCCATTGTACACGGTGTCATGGTGCGCACCCATAACTATGGCCGAATCAGTCTTCCCCTGGATAACCCCACAAGGGACACGAATGGTAGCCACTCCTTGATTATCTACATCAGTCATCATGCCTAATCTCCCCTCTCCATTTATCACCATTTCAACAATGGTTTCTCCAACGCTCTTCGAGACCATGATGAAGCCGAAACTATCCGGAATGAAATCGAATTGGCTCCTGTCCACCGACTTGAAGTAGGGAACGCAATCGTCCACAACCAAATCGCCACAATTCTGTTTCGCGTTGATGGTAATCATGCTGTATACGTCATTCTGTATGGCCCGCTGAAGTAATGCCGTATTGCCATCCGTCCCCTCATCTAGCCACACCATCGCTACATTGCTCGCTGCGGACCCCCAATCAGCCTCTGAACTGCCATTACCCAAGTCGATGATATCCATATTCTCAACATGGCTTACTGACGCTGAACCGCTATATCCCTGGATGACGAAATCTTCCCTATGAGTGAAAGATGTAACTTCTCTATTTACGTCAGCTGCTGAACAGGGTGTTGGGCCACCTATCAGCCCCCCAATGTCCCCTGGGACGCAAATAGACAATGTCGGCTCTTCGCCAATAACAAACATCGGAACTTCGAACTCATCCATAGTCGTGGGAATCCCGGCTGAGGTGAAATTATTCTTTATTGATTCAGCAGCATTCAGCTCTTCCACAGTTCCAGACATCCGACCCTCCCAATCGGGGTGGCCAAGGTCTACGAGAGATTGCGCATACTCCCTGACTTGATTCTGATCGAATTCAATAAGTCTGTATTCCGGCTCTCCCTGTATCCACTTGACGATATCATCACCATAGAGGAGTGCCCCACCGGAACCGCCAACCATCAATACTGCTACAACTGCGAGAACCCGCACTGGAATCTCACGAATCCCCCTTATTCCTTTTCGGACATTTTCCGGAGAATTGCGGGAGAAAATCTTCTCCAAGACTCCCTCCCCTTTCGGGGACTCGATCTCATCGACCATTTCAGCATCAATGACCTCGCTCTCTAGAATCCTCTCGACGAGTTCGGATTTGCTACCAGAGACCGGTAAACCCCTAGATTTCAAGACCTCTTTGAGTTCCGGAATGGTAAGTCTAGACCAATCAGAGCCATCTTCCATCGGGAAATTACGGCCACTCTTGACTATTGAACCCATTTGGAAAACGATTCCCTAGGTGACGTTTAGTTATCTGAAACCTCTTCGCCAGTCCATCTTTTGCCCAATTCGTGATCCACATCTAACTGGTCGAGTATCCTTGCAACCACAAAGTCGACCAACTCGTCAATTGTTGTTGGGGCGTGATAGAACCCGGGATTCGCTGGAAGAATCACGACCCCCCATGAAGACATTTTTGCCATGGCCTCTAGATGGGGCGTTGACATAGGCGTCTCCCGTGGAACAAGAATCAGCTTCCTGCGCTCCTTTATCGCTACAAGAGCGCTCCTAGTAGCCAAGTTATCCGAAATCCCGGAGGCCACCTTGCCTATTGTGGTTCCACTAGCGGGACAGATAATGTATGCGTCATACTTAGCAGATCCAGACGCCGGTCTAGCAGCAAGGTTAGAATTGCTATGGAGCTTCACCCCCCCAATTTCTGAAAGCTCTTCAGGTTTGATCCCGCATTCCAGATCAAGATTAATGGCGCCAGCCCTTGTAACAATCAAATCAACATTCCATCCATAGCTGCTAAGTTGCTCTACTAGCCTCACCCCATACCTGGCCCCAGAGGCCCCAGTTATCGCCACTACCGCCTCCGGCATGTATGCTGGGCCGTACTCAATGGACTTGAATGGTTTCCTATCTGCCAAGTATTTCTTTCAATGCCTCTGCGAGGTAAACGTATTCATCTTCGTGGTTGTATAGTTGAGCAGAGATTCTGATGTACTTGGCGTCGTGATGCGTCCACGCCATCACAGGGACCTGTATCTTGAATTCGTCATACAGGGAATTGTGGACGGGGTCACCTTCCATCCCGGGAGCGACAACCTCGCCATCCCATGGGAACTCGACAGCAGCCAGTGATGAGATCATAGATTCAGGGGTCGGAGGAGTTGTTCCCAGAGCTTCACAGATTATTTCCCTGCCTTTCAATGCAAGGGCCCTGTTTCTTTCCATAATCTCGGGCCAGCCCCCTTCTACCAAACCCTCCATGTACCTCAGCGCGAATGGAATACAAAGCCAAGCAGACGGGTCTTGTGTACCCGTCCAATCAAATTCGAATCTGAATTTCTCCTGATCCGTGCCTTCGCTAGAGTAACCGTGACCAATATTCAGTGGCTTGATCAGATGCTTTCTGTCTTCCCTAATGTGCAGAAACGCCGAACCCTTGGGTGTACAAATCCATTTGTGACAGTTGCCAGTTATGTAGGCCGGCTGCAATTCAGAGATGTCAACCTCAACAATCCCAGGCCCATGAGCTGCATCAAGGAGCACATCAACACCCCTTCCCTGAATTTCTTTAACCAATTTCTCAAATGGCATCCTCAGACCCGTGGGACTGGTCACTGTGTCTATCATAACTAGAACAGTCCTATCTGTTATCGCATCCATGATCAAATTGACAACCTCTTCTTCATTACTAACTCTGAAGGGAATGTCAACTACCACTGTCTCCGCCCCGGACCTGGAAGTAACGTAGTCTACAGCATTCCAACATGCTTGGTATGCATGATTTGGAACTACTACCTCGTCTCCCCCTTTCAGATCTAGAGACCTGAGAATAGTATTGACACCGGCGGTGGCATTTGTGACAAAAACCATCCCATCGGGATCGGCATTCATGAATTCAGATATAGCTACAATGGATTCCCACCACATGTCGCGACTTATTCTCTCGACGAATAATACCGGATCATCCTCCATCAGCTCTCTGATTCTATTCTGCTCCTTCAATACGGCAATTGGTGTCGCCCCGAAAGAACCGTGGTTTAGGAATACGGTTTCTTCATCGAGACACCAGTGAATGGATAAGTCCCCTCTCCTAGGAATCATGCCAATACTTCCGGGGTCCAATTTTCAGGGCTCATTGGGGCCCTATTCAGAATCTCCTCGCAAGTTTCAAGCAAGGCCTCCTCGAATCGGCGAATGTTTAGCGGCTCTCCATTTGGATCATGCATATACCCGAGCTGGTGCAGACTTGTATGGGTCCCTCTTGTCATCCCACACCCTTCCAGATCTTCAACCCTAGAGCCAGGGGTATCGATATTTATCGACATTCCATGTCGGCTAACCCAGTGCAAAAATGATAGTCCAATTGAACATATTTTGTACCCATCTACCCAAGCTCCTTGCATAGACGGATCTTTGTACGACTCCACGCCACAATTTTTCATTGCAGCAATGGCCCAGTCTTCCAGTAGTCCGATGATTTTCCTGACGCCCTGCTCCCCTACATCCCACTTAATGATAGGGTAAACCACCAATTGCCCAGGTCCATGCCATGTAATCCCTCCCCCTCTGTCGGTCTGCGCTGTAGGGTATCCATCAACCTCCACCCCCTCCCTTCTGGCCTTCGGCCCAATAGTCACAACCTCAGGGTGCTCCACGATGATCAGAGTGTCTGGAATTTTGTCGTCAATCCTTTCTTTCTGGAGTTCTTTCATGGCCTTTGAAACAAGTGTATGTTCGGCCTTTCCAGCTCTGAGGACCCTAATTGCCCTCATTGCAATACCTCATGCTGAATGTATGGCATGTCCAAGAGTCTTCAAGACGCTCTCATGGAATGCCTCTGTCATGGTCGGGTGAGCGTGTACAGTTTCTGCGATGTCCTCCAATAGTGCGCCCATCTCAAGAGCCAGAATAAATTCCCCATGCAGTTCGGCCACATGACTGCCAACTGCCTGAATTCCCAATATCGCATGATCAGATTCTCTAGCCACCACTCTAACAAAACCGCCAGTCTTCTCTGCCTCCAGTGTTAGTGCCCTACCATTGGCAGCCAATGGGAACTTGCCGATGATTATCTCCTCCCCCCTTTCTTCAGCATCCTCTGGGAGGAGCCCAACAGAAACAACCTCCGGCTCGGTGAAGACGATGGCCGGAATCGAGATTTTGTCAAACTCTCTGTCAAGGCCAGAGATGATCTCCGCCACCATTTCACCCTGAGCGCTCGCCTTATGTGCCAACATTGGCTCCCCTGAGACGTCACCAATTGCATAAACTCCAGGGACATTAGTCCTGCACTTCCTGTCTATCCTGATGAATCTCCCGGATGCATCCATCCTAACACCGGTCTTTTCTAGACCCCAGTCGCTCGTGTTCGGGCGTCTTCCAACGGTGACCAAGATCTTGTCGACCTTGAGGACGTGCTCCTCGCCCCCCTTTTCGAACTTCAACTCGACCTTCTTCGAGGCACCTCTCCCCTTGACCTCGGCCCCTCTGGCGAGAGAGTTAGTATGCACCACAACTCCGTGCTTCTTTAGCCAAATTTCAAGGGGCCTCCTAAGTTCCTTGTCGAAAATACCTAGAATGCTGTCCATACCTTCCACTACAGTAACTTCGGAACCCATTTTTGCAAGTGCGCACCCCAGCTCTAGGCCAATGTATCCACCACCAACAATTGCTACCCTTTTTGGTAGATTCTTGAGGTCCAGCGCCCCGGTTGAAGATAGTATAAATTCTTCATCGCAAGGCATGAATGGCAGGTCAATATGACTTGAACCAGTGGCTAGTATAACATTCTCGGCCTCAATTTCAATGATGCCCTCCGAGGTTTCAACTAAGCACCTCTTCGGAGATGTGAAATTAGCCCAGCCCTTCAATAGTTCGACACCTGCTCCTTTCAACAAGGACTCAACTCCCTTGTTTAGCCGTTCAACAATGCCGTCCTTCCATGAAACAAGGGCTGACATGTCCAGAGTAGGGCCCTCAGAAACTGATATCCCCATGTGCCCTCCTTCAGATGCGTGCCGACTCAGAGACTCGAAACGCTCAGCAGCGTGGATCATTGCCTTACTTGGGATGCAGCCCCTGATCAGGCAGGTACCTCCTGCCTTGTCCCCTTCGACAACTATGGTGTCCAGCCCTAGTTGGCCAGACCTAATTCCAGCAACATACCCGCCAGGTCCAGCGCCGACGACGAGAACCTGACATTTTCTTAATTCAGCCATGTCAAACCCTCACATGAAGATCAGGGCAGGGTGCTCGAGCAACCTCTTTAGGTGCTGAATCAACCTTGCGCCATCAGCCCCATCAACCACCCTGTGGTCGAACGAGCTCGACAAATTCATTATTCTCCGGACAAATATCTGCCCATCTCTGGCCACTGGCATTTCCCTTGCCTTGTGAACTCCAAGTATCGACATCTCAGGGTGGTTGATTATCGGAGTTGCGCCCAAACCTCCTTCCCTTCCAAGACTCGTAATGGTGAATGTCGAACCTGTCAATTCGTCCAGACTTGCCGTACCATCCCTGGCCGCACCTGAAACCCTAATCAGCTCACTTGCTGCATCCCATATGTCTAGAGACTCGACGTGCTTAACGACGGGAACGTACAGCCCACGTTCGGTCTGAGTAGCAATTCCTAGGTTGACAGCTGAATGCCTGTGCACAACTCCCGAATCATCGTAGAAGTGTCCATTGCACTCGGGGTGATCGGGCATAATCTTGGAGAGTGCCAGCATGATGAATGGTAGGTAGGTTAGTTTTGGCTGTTCTGGGGACCGGCTAGAATTCAGCATTTGACGCAACCCTTCAAGCTCAGTAACATCGACTTCCTCGAAATACGAGAAGTGAGGGATTGAGAATGCACTCTTCACCATCTGCTCTGATATCTTCCTCCTAAGTCCCACGACCTTTACCTCGGTGACATCCGTCCTCTTTGTCGAGTAAGCAGCTGGAGCGGCTCCCATCACCGCGCCTCCTCCTGCCAGGAACGCATCAATGTCGGCATGGCGAACTCTACCAGAAGGTCCGCTACCATTGAGGCTGGACAATTCAACACCCGCCTCGCGTGCACGGCGTCTTACTGCCGGACTAGCAAGCACTCTTCCGGACTTGTCAGTAGGTGTAGCAGGAGGTACAGGCATTGCTTGGGATGCCTCGGACTTTGGGGTAACTGGGGGGGCAGAAGGTTTCGGCAATGGCTCGGGAGCAGGCTCCGTAACAGGGACCTCATCTACCTCCTCAGTAACTTCTTCTTCGTCGACCTCTTCAGCCTTGACTTGGGCTCCCTCGGCATCGAATTCAACCAAGGTAGTTCCAACGGCAATCATATCTCCTATTTCCCCGCTCAGCGAAGAAACTACACCATCAGTCGGGGAGGGTATGGTAACAGTGGCCTTGTCTGTC
>CAYFGD010000064.1:0-7149 GCA_964342715.1 uncultured Candidatus Poseidoniales archaeon
GATGATGTGATTAATCACTAATTGGACGTCTTCGATCCTCTCCATCGAAGTTGTCGGAATAACAATTACCACGTCTACCAACTTAGCAAGTTTTCCGCCTGCCATGCCTTTGTAGTCTCCAGTAATAGCTGCAGTTGAGCAGCCATTTTCCTTGGCGAAAGTAATTCCATTCAGTACATTCTCTGAATTTCCGGAACCGCTGTAAGCAACCACCAAGTCACCATGCCTTATGAACGTGGATAGTTGTCCTGCGAAGATGTTGGAGTAATCCGTATCATTTGCCCATGCAGTAAGTGAGGATGCGTTGTCGGTGTGTGAAATTGTTCTAAGAGAGAGTTCTTTTGACCAGTCACCTGCACTGTGGGATGGTGTGGCTGCACTTCCCCCGTTCCCAATAAAATGCACACAGCCGCCCGAGGACCTGACTTTCTCCACCATCCTCCAGAACGATGAGAGGGACTCCATAGGGAGGTCGCTAAGTGTCCTTTCTAGGTCCGAAATATATGAATTCGCGAACTCCTCGAAGTCGAATGCCATGTGATTACCGTGCTGTCCGTTGGGGGCATCATATTTACGGGTTGATGAGTCATTGGCACATATGGAGGAGCCAGTGGGAGTACTGGTGGGCTCTTTGGCTGAGATAATTGGAGTCACAGAATTTACGTTAGGACTGTCATTCTGTTGGTTAGGCGCTATCCTATTGGGAGTCGGTTTTCACCTCCAGGATAAGTCGTATGCCCCGTATTGCTCGGCCGTGGGGTGGTCATTTCTAGGATTATTCTTCTACTTGCAATCTTCACACTTTGTGGAAATTTCTGATCCCGTATTAGTTATTATGACAGCGGGAGCACTGCCTGCAGGAATCGCACTAGGCATTTGGGAGGTTAGAAACTGGGATTTGGCTCCGGAATCCTTGGTTTGGCTCAGGGGAGCGGTAGTTTGGTCAGTAATTCCATACTACACTGTCTACAGCGTTCCTGTGCTGAATATGGCGTTTGTCAGTTTCACTGCACATAGCACGGAATGGCTACTGGAATTTGCAGGGATGGGATCATACGAGGTTGGACTGATGAGGGTCGATCTTACTGAAGGAGAAGTGCTTGCCTCGCAGTGGGAGGGTAGCAAATGGATTCTCACAGAACCACTAGGTGAAAGTGGGTTCTTCGTACCATTCAGTCATTCAGATGGGACCCCGGTTAGTGTCAGTTTCATCCTTGCATGTTCCGGCCTACAATCGATGATAATTTTCATCGGTGCGATTTACGCGCTAAGATCTGTCTCATGGAAGCGCAAGATGCGTGCGTTGTTGATTGTCGTTCCGACAATTCACGTTCTGAATGTATTCAGGAATGCAGGAATTGTTTGGCTCAGTGACACATATGTAGACTGGACCTTTCTTGGGATTGGGATGTTCGATTTCACGCACAGTTATGCGGCTAAGTTTGCCAGCCTATTTGCAATGTTCCTGATGGCCATAGCACTTTTCGATATATTGCCCGAATTGCACAGACATATACTGAGGATTCTGAAACCGCTGATTGATATTTTCGAAGGTTCGGATCCTGCTGAAAGGTCATCTTGACCTCAGCTTTTCGTATAGCTCTCCTGTCAGTGGCATCTGGTGTTCCCATGCGAACTCCTTCATCACCCTCAGGGCCTCCTTCTCAAGTTCGGAGTCTCCAACGAAATCAGTGACATCGATGGTCCCATTCCTGGTATTGGCCTTGAATGCAGCAATCGGTTCCTCCTTATGGAACACTAAGTAGGCGGATCCAAAGCCGAACTTCTCCCTGAGAGTCCCGCCAAAGTAGTGAATCAGAGAGTCGGAGGGAGGTATTACTAGATCCCTTGACCTAGGAATTCCCTCAACTTCCAAGAGGTCCTTCCGACCCCATGAAATGTCATGTTGATCGTCTACTAGGAAGCCCTTGATGAGTGTGCCATCCTCCTCGAACTCATGCAGAACATCACTTATTTCTTCGGGAGCAAAGGGGGTTCCTGCCAGTCTCTCGAATTGCTTCATTGTTATGACAGGGTACTCCTCAACCATGTCTCTGAGGTAATCACTCTTAATCTGCCAAAGGTCAACACCCTCGAGTGGTTTTACGGTCTTGAAACCGCCACGATAGTCCTGAACTAGGTGTCCGCTCCTAACCAGGGGAGAGATTAGCTTTCTGAACTCCCCCCTCTTCATTGCCAGCCTTTCCATAAACACCGATGGATCGTTATGATTGCTGAAGAAATCGAGGATTCCCAGCTCGTCATCTTCGGGCTCCATGTTCCTTATGGTCAGTAGTCTCTGGAAATGAGGCAGTCTAGCCCAAACCTGATGGCCTCTTAGGTTGGTTCCTTGGTGGAGTTGCTCTGTAGCAGCCATCGATTGAAGGTCGACGCGAAACATTTCACACCTGCCCCTGAGGGCGAAGTCATCCCTAAGCTCATCAATCTCCTTGAGAGCGAACGTCTCATTTTCCCAGCGAGTATTCTGGTGTACGTTGTGTCTATGGAATAACCTCCTATTGATCTCCTGGCGGGGGCGGGGCTCCACAATGCCCCCTCTGATGTACCTCTCTTCGTCACCCATCGAGGAGAATCCCAATTCTGAGAGTATTGCTTGGATATTCTCATCACAATCATGCACAGGCACCCCATTGAAGGAATGGATTACTGAAACATCAACTAGCCTGTCTCGATAGTTTTCCAATAGGTCGTTGAACGCGCCCTTGAACTCATCTAGGTACGAATGAGGGATATTGATGTCCTTAATTTCCAAGTAGTCATTGACTACGAACATCAGAATCCTGCCAATTGGGTCAACTCCCTTGAAAACCGGATGGTACCAGCCCTGTTTGAGTATCATCCTGACCTCTTGGATGAATCTGCTGCAGAAAGGGTCGGACTGGGATAGAATCCTCATTTCTCTGTCCTCGGGCATTGGGGACAGTAGCCTCTCTGCATCATCATGTGAAGCATAGTAGTCGGTTGGGTCTGGTTGCAGGGCAACTACTCTGCATATGCTTCCATCTGACTCCAGATCTCTGAGGACCTCTGCCAGTTCCTCTACAGGTCTGCTTACAAAGAAGCGGAGGGTGTGCAACCTCACTGGACCAATTTTCTTTATCAGTGTAGATAGGGCCTCGGGGAAGGGCATTGCCTCGATCGCTCCATGGACCTTCCTGAAAATCGCAACTGACCTCCTCCTGTTTGGCATATCTAGGAACTGTTTGGCTACCACTAGTTGCCTCTCTAGATTAGAAAGGGCCCTCTTTAGGCTCTTCTGAATGTGCTGATTTTCCTTTCCTCTAGGATATTCTGAGAATAACTCAGTACGGGTAATTCCCTCCTCGGGTATCTTCTCCAGGAGCTCTGTCTCAAGAGCGCCCAACCAAGGTTCGGTTCTTAGTCCCTGAAGCATGGAGAGTTGATCTCTTGTGGTATAGCCAACTCGATTATGGAGAAGTCTCCCATTGAAGACATCTGGATCGTGTTTGATGTCCTTCCAGTCTCTGAACCTGTAGTTGTCGACTCTGTGTAGTAACTCGTCCCTTCTTTGTATGAGGGCCAGTGAACGTATGGCCTCCGAAGGCTCTTGGAATTTGGTGAATGACTTCTGAAGCAACAATGTTTGGAGGGTCCTGTAGTCAACAACATCGACACTTCCTCCTGTGATTCTATACTCATCCACCCTCAGGATGAATTCACCTTCATCGGTTTGGGTGAAGAAGCCTATTGAAACCAGATTCCTCATCTCCAACTCCTGAAGGACTGATTCTACCTGAGCAAGAGGGAAAGGAAGCCTGTCACTGAGGGATTCTAAGGTTTGAGGCCCCTCCGAACCCAGCATATCAAGCAGCTTTAGCCTTAGACAATCAATTGGATCAGAGAGGTTCGATTCAACCCATTTCTCTGGTTCTGAGCCCTTGAACCCCTCTGCCATCTCGTATGTCATGCCACCGGTGTATAATGCCCTAAGATCGTCCATCTCCGAGGCGCCTGCAACGGCTAGGCAACCCAGCGTGCCGTGAACGCTTGCCATTCTCATCGAGAACCATTTGTCGTCTATTTGCTCATGGTTTGTATTTCGGACCTTCGTAATTAGGCCCCTCTCGGCTAATTCGTGAACCCACCCCCTCAATGTCTCAAAATCGAGATTCCTTAGTTTCTCACTATAGAGTGGGTGTGTGAGTTGCCTCTCTAAGCCTCCTCCCATGTCCATTAGCCTGAGTAGGCTTAGAGGGTCATTTGGTACTGCAACCTTCGATTGGTAATACTCCCCAATCCTGTCTTTGTCAAGATCCGTGGCTAGTGACCGAGCGCCTAGAAGTCTCCTGAGGATCTCAGGATCTACGTCCTTGATTAGATATGCTCGGGTCCTGAGGCTCAGTAGATCCTCGAATGCTGACATGAAGAGTGTCATTCCCAGTGGGGATGGCATCTTCACTCTACGATGAACGATCCTGACATCTTCACTGTCCATCCTCATGATGAAGTTTCTTAGCTGCCTCATGTCCAAATCGCCATTCATAATTTCATTCATAGCCTCTCGAATGATTACCGAACCATCCATCTGTCTGTGTTTCGTCATAATTGACTCTGCCTTTTGTTGGAACTGTTTGGGGCTAACCTCTTCGGAACCAATCCTGCGGGGATTGAGCATGCTTCTTGACGAGACCTCCCTGAACCTCTTCGCAAATAATTGCGAATCCATGAGGTATCTCTGGAGAACTTCCTCACTGGAGTCGTTTCTGAAAACATCGGGTATTTTTGATATCTCGACTTCGTGGCTTAACTTGGCCATGAATCCATTCTCATCGAAGGACAATTCGTGAACTATTACGTTGTCCTGAGCAGCTATTCCAGCGAAAAGGTAACCGAGCGCCAGGTTAAATGACCTCCCCCTGCATGTCGTTACGACATACGTAGGAAGGGGCGCTTCCACTTGCTCAACGAGTATCCTGTCATTCGAAGGAACTTGGAATGTTGTAGCGGAGTGTTCGTCGAGAAACTGCTTCAATGCCTGGGCTACAGGCCTGTTTAGGCCCAATGCGTCTAACAGAAGTGGCTCTGAGTCTTCGCCCATCCTGATTCCAATTGATACGTGTCCAAGCAGCCTCAAGACAGCTTGACTTAGTTCATGGGTCCTGCTGTTAGCCTCACCGGTCCATGAGGGGATCGTGGGCCTGTATCCTGTTGCCGGAGTAACATTCACCCTAGTCCCCCTGACGCTTGCAACTCTGTATGTTGAGCCGCCCAGTAGGAAAACGTCGCCATTACGGAGACTAGACACGAAAGAGGATGACAGCTGTCCGACTAGGGTTCCGTCTCCCGTGAATACTAGGTAGTTGTTATCGGGAGCGATAGTTCCGATGTTTGTGTAGTAAATCATCTGGGCGAATCCCCTCTTCCCGAACTTGTTGTCTTCCCAGTAAAGCCACAACCGACGCTCCTCGTCGAGCATGTCCAGAACCTCGATGTAGTCATCATAGGGTAGTGACCTATATGGCCACGATGAGGATACAAGGCCAAAGGCCTCGTCAATATCCCATTCCTTGATTATCGTTAATCCAATGAGGAACTGTGCCAATACATCCAAGCAATTATCGGGGAATTTCAGAAGATCCATTTCACCTTCCAAGATAGCTGTCTGGAGAGCGACTAGTTCGAGTAGGTCATGAGGCGAAGTGGGCAGGAATCTAGCGCGCGGTAGCCCCCCTACCTGATGGCCGGCACGTCCAATTCTCTGGAGTGCTGTCGCTATTGAACCCGGTGAACCTACTTGGATGACTAGGTCTACTGAACCGATATCTATCCCCATTTCAAGGCTGGAAGAGGAAACCACACATCTGAGAAGCCCGTTCTTTAGCTGCCTCTCGACGTCCAGTCTGATCGCCTTGTCCATAGAGCCGTGATGTCCCTCCACACCCTCCAAACCTGCTACCTTTAGTTTCTGAACGAATGTCTCAGTCATATTCCTAGTATTGACGAATACCAGTGTGGTAGTATGTGCCTCGACGAGTTCCTTGATTCTGTCAATGTTGTGATCGAGGATCTCCTTCACCGGGGTAGAGCTGAACCTTGGGGTCGGGAGGATAATATCTAGGTCCAATTCTCTGTCTCCAGAGATTTTTGCTATGACGACCTTCTGGTTGTCCTCTTCCCTCTCCCTTGAGTCACTAGCGACTAGGAACTCAGCGACAGCGTCGAGAGGTTCCATTGTAGCGCTAATTCCAATCCTCTGAACCTCTGAAGACACGACTGAGTCCATTAGGGCCATGCTGAGGGAAAGGTGGGTCCCCCTCTTTGTTGGGACAAGGGAGTGCATCTCATCGATAATTAGCCACTTCATCTCATCTAGGATAGGTCTGAACCTCTTGGAAGCGAGTCCTAGGGCTAGTGATTCTGGGGTCGTAATCAGGATATGAGGGGGCTTCCTCAGCATCTTTTCTCTCTCACTCTGAGGAGTATCACCGGTTCTCAGACCGACCTTGATTTCCTTGGCTCTGCTTGGGAGAAACCTCTCCTTGATTTCCTCCAGAGGGCCAATCAGATTCTTCTGAATGTCATTAGCTAGGGCCTTGATAGGGGAGATGTACACGCACTGAACAGAGTCCGAAAGGGAGCCGTCGAGAGATCTCCTTACCAAATCGTCGATAATTGTGAGGAATGCTGTTAGTGTTTTTCCGGAACCCGTGGGAGAGCAGAGGAGAAGGTGCTCTCCCTTGAGTATCCTTGGAATTGCAACCTTCTGAGGATCGGTGAAATCGGGGAATTTGTCCGTGAACCAGTTCCTGACTGGTTGACTGAGGTTTTTCAGAAGTTCCTCAGTCTCCATCCGGTCATCTACATATTCAATTATTGGCATTTTTTCGTGCACCTAACGGTTGGCGGGCCTCGTGTACGTACATCAATGTTATCTAATGATGAAAACGAGAATGTTCCCTGTGGGAGATTGTCATTACGTGCAGTATGCCCTTCCAATGCAAGAATGCAAGGATGGCTTGAAATCTAGGTGGGCGAGTCGAAGACTCGAATATGACAGATCAAGGCCGGTTGGATCGTCTGACATCCATGATGAGGAGGAGGGGTATTGTCCTCCCTTCATTCGAGATTTATGGAGGGGTTTCAGGACTTGTTGACTACGGTCCCAAT
>CAYFGD010000065.1:0-7066 GCA_964342715.1 uncultured Candidatus Poseidoniales archaeon
AATAAGTTGATTCGGGAATTTTTCTAACTTATTCTTGCGCATCCTTCAAGCCAACTAGCGTACCGGGATATTCATGGCCAAGAACGCGGGAACACTCTGGCTGGATGCAATAGAGGCGGAGGAAACCGGCGACAGGGAGAGGGCTCTAGAGCTAAGTCGGGATGTTGTGAACATTGATCCGACTCATTCCGATGCATGGATGATGATAGCTAGGATGGAGTTACCGGCAGTCTCCCGGGGGAGGCAAGAGATGCCTAATCTAAACCAGACCTCGAAATCGATGAGCGCCCTCATGAAAGTTTCCCAGTTGGACCCCGACAATAGAAGAGCATGGGACCTTGGAGGAACATTGATGGTAGATCATCTCGGAATGCTCCAGGATGCACTGGGTTGGTGGGAGAGGAGGCGTGATGTCGAGCCAGCAGAGACAACCCCCCTTATCGAGCAGATAGCCATACTAACCAGGATGGGTTACTACGAGGAGTGTGCAGACCTTCTAGAGGAGTTGTTTTCTCCCGAAATGGATGCTGTTGATGGGGGAAATAGAGTCAGGATGGAGAGGGTGAGCCAGACGGTCGCCCGAGCAACAAAATTGGAATCAGATGAGATTTTCAAGCCACAACAGCCCAAGCATCCACGTTGGTCGAAAGTAGAGATGCTAAAGGACAAGAAGCCGGTTTCTGAGACTCTTTGGCTATTCCTGTTCGTTGCACCATTATCATTCTTCATCGGTGTGGTCGGCATGATGGCGTTTGGGAACTCAACATGGGGGTTCGCGATAGTTTTCCTAATTCTCCTATCCTCCATCATTCTGATTAGTCGTCTTACCATGGGCATGCTACAGAGGGTGAATAGGCATGCTTTAGACTTGGAAAGGGCCATTGACTTCGAAACTTCGACTGGTAAGGTGTGCATACCCCCTATGATCAGGAGCAGCAAGCTTTACTCATCCCTGATACAGAACAAAATGCCGGCAATACAAGAAAGGATAGCGCTAATTGTCGAATCTGGCGAGAAGATGCCCTCAAAGTGGGAGTTGAAGATTCCCTGAGTTTGGCTGTCAAGTTCCAGCACTGTAGTCAGAGAGGTATTCGATCTGCTCCTCTGTGAGTTCGTCTATCTGCACACCTGATGCTTCTAGTTTCAGGGATGCTAGATCCCTATCTTGATCGGGGGATATGTCATACACTTGATTGCTGTAAGAGTCTCCCTCGGATGCCAATCTGCAAAGGGCTAGGAATTGGTTTGCGAATGACATGTCCATGACCTCACTTGGGTGTCCCTCAGCAGAGGCTAGATTCACCAGCCTGCCCCTGGCAAGAAGGTGGAGGGTACGTCCGTCCCTCATCGAGAATGCCTCGTTGTTATCCCTTATCGTCCTTACTTCATCTGCCATTTCTTCAAGGTCGGAGATCCTGACCTCGCAGTCATAATGGCCGGTATTGCAGACTATCGCGCCATCTTTCATTGAGTCGAAATGCTTCGCGACTATTACGTCCTTCATTCCCGTGGCCGTGCAGAAGATGTCGCCAATCTTAGCAGCATCGTCCATTTTCATCACTCTGAAACCGTCCATCACCGCCTTGAGTGCCGGAATCGGATCAACCTCAGTAACTACCACGTTGGCCCCCATGCCCCTGGCCCTGGAGGCGAGGCCTCTGCCGCAGTGCCCATATCCAGCGACTACGAATGTCTTTCCAGCGAGTAGAACGCTGGTCGCCCTGATTATTCCGTCTAGAGTTGACTGGCCCGTCCCGTGGACGTTATCGAAGTCCCACTTGGTCTCGGCGTCATTAACTGCTATTACGGGGTAGAGTAGTTCTCCTGCTTCCGCCATGGCACGGAGCCTGTGTACCCCAGTTGTGGTTTCCTCTGTCCCACCAATTATCCCCCCTGCTATGTCGCGGAATTCGGAGTGAACTCTGTAGATCAAATCTGCGCCATCGTCCAGGGTGAGGGTTGGAGACAGTTCCAGGGTCCTGTCTATGCAGTCGTAGAACCCCTTGTTATCCTGGCCGTGCCATGCGTGAATGGAATACCCCTGCGAGGCTAGCCATGCTGCGACGTCGTCCTGCGTCGATAGGGGGTTGCAACCCGACCAAGAAATCTCGGCGCCAGCGGCGGCCAGAGTCTCAATTAGAACAGCAGTCTCCTTTGTTACGTGTAGGCATCCGGCGATCCTCTGTCCCTCCAACGGCTTTTCTTGGACTGCTTTGGCCCGTAATGCCGCCAAAGCTGGCATCCTCCCCCTGGCCCAGTCTACCTTGAGACCACCGGCTTCCGCTAGACCTATGTCGGCCACGGTGTATGGCCCAGAGGTATCCACGCCCCTTGGGGGGGACCTCAGGCTTTCAAGTTGCGTTACGCGCCGCCACCACGTTGCTGTTCGTAGTAATTGGCGTAGTATTGCTCGGCGTATTGACGGGCTTGCTGCTCATCGTATCCGGAGGCGACCATCTGCTGCACATATGCCTCGACTGGATCCATGGTTTCGACCCCTCCGAATTGTTCCACAGTGTCGCTCTCGACGCGGCCTCCGCTCCTTCCCCTCATAACCAAGGTTACGACGACTATCACAATTAGCAGGATGGTGCCTCCAATGCCGGCAAGCATGGTTGTGGATAGTCCGCCGCTCTCTCCCGTGTCATCGGGACCTTCGACAGTAGCTGGGACAAGGCTGATGTCAATGGTCTCCTCTAGGACGTACCTTGACCCGTCTCCCTCTGTTATACGCAGGTAGATAGTCGCTGCGACACCGGTGTCAATCTGGTACAGATCAGAGATGTCAAGAGTTAGTGAGAAGCTATCGCCGTCAGCAAGAGGAGTGGTTGTGTTGTACTTTCCAATAGTTCGCTGGGTGATCTTTTGGGAGGTCGAGTAGTCCAGAACTGATGGATCGAGTGTTGCCTCGATTACGACATCGCTGTTCTCTGCGCCGGAGATTAGGTTTCCAGTAATCACTACCAGATCATCTCTCTGTGAGTCGGTCGGCCTTGGAGAAGTGAACTGGGTTACTGGCGGATCGTCCCCGAAGTCCTCGCCGACCACGATGAAGTACATCCTGTGCTTCTCACTCTGTTTTCCGGCCCTGTCATAGACAATCAGTTCAACCCTTATCTCATTCTCAAGGGAGGCGTCTGGGCTGCTTGTGAGGTTCCTGAATGTGTATGTCCATTCATCTGTGACAGCAGCCGGAATCTGAAACTCGTGTCCCTCCAGAGTGGGGCTTGAGCTGTCCCACGGGTAGTCGAAGAATACTTTCCACTCGAATAGTTCGATACCGGACTCACCCTCCGGAGCGTCTGGATCCGAGCTGTTCTCCGCTGTGAAGGACAGGCTGATGTCACCAGTGTCCGTTAGCCTGACTCTGTATATCGGCCAGTCCACACCTGCGACGGTCTTTGATCCGTCCAACTCCAAGTACTCCGAAAGTGCGGGATTGGAGATAATGCTTGCAGACGCCAGGGGCCTGAACTCGTCGGCCAGAGTATCATCAGTTACTAGCCTGATGTAGGTAATCCTGGTGTGTCCCTCCTCATCGTGAAGGTACAGGGTCAGCAGCCACTCGGCGCCGATTCTGCAGCCTGTTGAAGATGTCGTGTTTCCGACACAGAAAGAGCCCAGGGTAGGTATCTCGGGCATCAATTGCTGAGTGTGGCTAACCTCGCCAGCGTCTATGACCGAGCCATCCCATCCAGTTACAGAGTCATTGTTTCCAGAAGTCAGGGTCCAATCAGCCATCACTCCCTCTACAGTAGTTACGTAGTCGAATTCTAGGTCCGAATTGCTCTTGATGTACATCGTTGCATACGCGCCGGTAATGGTGTCGATAGCTGGAGCCTCGCCGTTGATTGTCAGATCATAGCCCTCACCGGCTATTCCGAAGTCTGATGGGTATGGTGTGAGCCTGTAATCTAGTAGATTGGAAAGAAGTGGGATTTGCTCCCCTCCGAATGCCTGTGAGACGCTTGGGTTTTCTACGTCAATTGTGGTTACTATCATTCCTCCAGCTCCGCGATTGCAAATTGAGAGCAGTGATTGGCTATCGTACGTGTTGTCTCGTATCAGGGTGTGGAATGTGCCCATTGGATCACTGATTCGCCCTCCGCAGACCTGTGGTATCTGGGTGCCTTGGACCTGAGCTGTGTCGAGTCCCGATAGGGCAACATGTGATCCTCCGTTAATTGCGCTGAAGGCTGATGGGTCGACGTTTCTCAACAGAGGGTGGTACTGGTCCACTATGGTTATGCTGTCACTATGGATTCGATTGTCAACTGTGAAGTTGACCTGGTTCCTCATTGCGATGTCCATTCCGAATGGTAGGTTGCTTGGCTGGTACGCGTCCCTGTACGGACCAAGGTGTATTTGGGCCGTTCCTCCATTGATCATGTAAGCCTCGAGGGTCTCTGAAACGGACAGGCCATCTGACTCACGTGTCTCGGAGAGCTTCTCGTAGTAGTCCCCGTAGTACACGTTGTAGTCCGTCTGCCATGGGAGCAGGACCTTGTCATAGTGTTCAATCCAGTCCGGGGTTGCGTAAGTGTCCCAGTTTTCGAGCTTCATCTGGGTGTAGGTCATACCCATGGATTCCAGGTCCGCCTTTACCCTCTGAAGCCTGTTCTGATCAGTTGGATTTGAAAGTACGGCGACATCGATCTGGTCGTGGAATGTTATGATGAAAAAGCGTATGTTGCCGGATGGCTCTATCGTTCCGTCTTCCTTAGTGACTTCAGCGGAGAAGCTGATGTTGTAGGTATGGCCGTCGACCCACGAGTTATATGGCTGGCTCCAATTCGCAAATGCCCTCGCGTGCGGCTGTAGGGTGAATGGTCCGTTGTCGGCTGCATCCGTGAAAACTTCCTGGCCTGTGTCCATGTCGACTATGGACATGGAAAGGCCGTACTCGCCCTCAATTACTCCGTTGAGAAGTGGAACGGAGAAGCTGTGTGCACGAGCATCGTCAATCGGGTAGACGCACTTGTATGTGATATCCGTGACGCACTCCATTACGTCCGGCTGCATCAGAGTGATGTCAGCGCTTGCGATACTGAACATGATTGACGAGATATTGTTTGCTAGATTCACTTCATTTGCACCATACCAAGCGGTACCTACGGTTGAATTATCGAATATCGTCATGGCGTCGATCTTGTAGATTCCGCTCTGGAAGTCGTGGTTGGCGAGAGTGAATCTTGACCACTCTGAAGCATCTAGTCCGTTCACTTCCTCGACGTATTCTCCATCGAACTCGAATGTGAACTCCTCGACGCGGATGTTGTCAATTGCGAATCCAGCTAATCCAGCATTGCCGTTGATGCCATCTCCGTTGGACTGGAACCTCCACGTCAGTGTCAGCTCTGAGCCGGCAAGAGACGTGCACTCGTCGCGCCACTCTGTTGTGTCCTCGCTGGTCCTATTCTGGAGGACGATGTGCGTTAGGTCCAATGTAACCGACTTGACAATGTTCTCAGTGTCGAACCAAACGACTGAGTTCAGTCTGTCGGAGTGGTCTCCGAAGTACTCAACTTCATCATACCCATTGAGGTCGAAGTCCTCGCACCTGTGGAAGTTGGGGTCATCGGGGTTCGTGTTCTGGATACCATTCTCATTGAGATCGGTCCAGCTCCCGTAGGCCACTCCCTGGTAGAGTTCGCCGCCCTTCGACCATGAAATCTCGAGATTGGCTGCGTCTCTGATTGCAAGGATATTGCCCTGCGAGTCCTGTAGGAAGTCTCCCTCTGCGTAGTAGTCGAATGTTAGGTATGTGAAGTCAGCACCTGATGCTGCAATTGGAATCGACTCGATTGTCATAGTCTCGCTCCAGTTGTCTCCGTATCCGTCGTTAGGATGGCCGAGCCAGTACGAGTGGCTCTTGAACACGCCAACGTTCTGGGGCAACATTGAGTTCTGGCCAGACGAGTCGTCGAGCCTGCTCCCATTCTCGTTTCCGTCATCGGTCCAGATTGGATCGACTCCAGAGAAGTCCTCGATGGCCACCAAATCTGGCTCAGCGTTGTATATCATTGCCTGGACCGAGAAATCAGTAACGGTGTTGCCCCAGTTCCTGGCAACAATCTCGACGTCCCTGTTACCTGAAGCGTACCTTACTCCATTCTCCAGAGATGGCCATGGCTCCTCTGCTAGCCCTGGGTCGAACAGGTTGTTGACGGTGGTCTGGAACCTGACATCATCATTTAGATCGTCCATATTTTCGAATCCGACTGGGTTGGTCAGCTCGGTCTTAACGAAGTAAGTGGTGTTGTCAATGAATTCGGCAGTCAGAGATACGTCCTCTGAGGCTCCTGCCGCGAGATTGTTGAAGTTCAATGTCTGGCTTACAGTCTCAGTGGATCCAAAGGTCACGTCCCTCTTCCTGATAGTTATGTTGTCGAATGCAAAGCCGTCAAGGCCGCTGTCTTGGGAGGACCCAACGGGTCCGACTGAACCCATCAGCCCGGTCCTGAATCTGAATCTGATGTCAATTACCTGGCCTGCGTAAGGTGTGAGGTCAATCGATTCGGCCTCGTTCAGATCGTCCGAGGTTCCCCCTCCCTCTGTGTAATTGATCCAACCAGTGGCGGTTCCCGAGTAGAAGTTTCCATTGTACGTGTTTACCTCTGGATCGACGCCCTGAGCAAGGATTCTGAAGTACCTCTCGTTGTCCCATCCACCTGTGAAGAAGACGGATTCCCACCCGCTTCCGTCAGACCAAACCTCAATTCCACATGAGTCCTCGTATAGCCATCTTTCTACTACTGAGTACTGCTCGGCTAGGTATAGCTCGAAGAAAGAGGTGCTGCACATTAGCGAGATGTCCAGGTATGCTGCGTCGGCGCCCGTTAGGTCCACGTTCTCTAGAATTAGTGCCTCGTCCATGTTGTTGAAGTAGCCCGAGTTGCTCTCATTGGAGCCGCCATAGTCCATACCGGCCCAGTAGTAATCTGTCGGGTTGCTGTCGGCTTCGTACCAAGAGACGTTCTCAGTGGCGGCGGTCGAGTTACTCTCGATGTGCCACGAGGATGCTCCCGATTCATAGTCGCCAGTGTATGAGGTCTTGGTGAATGTG
>CAYFGD010000066.1:0-7048 GCA_964342715.1 uncultured Candidatus Poseidoniales archaeon
AGCCAATCAACTTGACTCAGCCAAAAGAGGAGATATTCACTCGTTTAAGGTCACATGGACTAGCCTTACGTCTTCGATTGGCTTGTCGTTACCGTCTGTGGGCACTTCCGTGATTGCATCAACGTGACTCTGTCCGCTCACCACCTGTCCGAACACTGTGTGGACGCCATCGAGATGGCTTGGTGTGCTTCCAGTTGGTACGATATAGAACTGGCTTCCACCGGTATTAGCGGCCGAAGTCTTAGCCATTGCTAGCATGCCGGGAGAGTGTAGGAGTCCATTGTCGGCCTCATCTGGGATGGTCCACTCGCTCTGGTCACAGGAGCTCTGGCTGCTTGCGCTTTCCCCATTGCAGTATCCATACCAGTTAGCAGCATACCCCCCTCTCCCATCCTGACGGTCAATGTCTCCGCCCTGAATCATGAAGGGATCATACTGGGGTGTCTGGTCGTTATCCCCGATTACCCTGTGAAATGTGGTGAAGTCATATCTGAAGTTCTGCGCGTGAGTTACGAAATTCTCAACGTGGACGGGCGCTAGATCCTGGAACAGCTCGATCTCGATAGTTCCCTCGATCCTGTCCCCTGAGTCGTCGACGTAGGATACCTCCAGTGAAACTACTGGATTCTCTGCTTCCTCCTGTAACGCGTCGGAAATCAGTTTGATGGATGTGAGGATGATCATTCCTGCTACCACCATGGCCACTAGCCCCATTGGAGTGGGGTTCCCCTCGTCGAAGAATTGCATGCTGACACCGCCTGTTATCGATTTCTCGTCCATCATCGATAGCAAGGAGTTCATGTTGCGTCTGGTCTCCTTGTTCTTGGGGTCGATCTTGATTGCCCTCTTGTAGCTCTTCAATGCCTTCTGCCAGTGCCTTTTCTGCGAGGCATCGTCTTGGACCCCATGCGCGGTTCCGATATCCCCGGCTTGGCGAAGGGTCCTGACCTTCTGGCCGTCGTTCTCGCACAATGGCCAAGCCACGCGCAGTTCGGAGAGGGCCTCATCGAATTGTCCGTCTAACAACAAAGAGTCGGCTAAATCCCAAGACTTCTGCAGTTCTTCTGGTACGGGCATGGGCTCCGCGAACATGCTCACATACAAAACGACAGCGGAAATTTTAGGGACATTGCAGATGGGGTGCGTCAGGGTAACGGCTAAGACCACCCTAATAGGGCGGAGGGCTGCGAAGCCTAGGCGGGGCGGGCCGATGGGAGAAATGAGTGATGAGTCGGATCATCAATGACTTCACAATTAATGTCGCCACTGCCAATGGGACTGGCTCTCAGTCTTCCAACCTGATTATCCTCCATTCAATGTTTGAGATGGGAGTCCCTGTGAGTGGGAAGAATCTGTTCCCCAGCAATATCTCCGGCCTACCTACATGGTTCATCATTAGGGTGAGCGAAAAGGGGTACCAAGCACCCGGTGATGACACTAATTTCCAGATTCTAATGAACAAGGATACTTGGGATAATGATCTAGCATCTTTGAGTCCCGGTACCGTGATTATCTACAACGAAGACGCAAAGATGCCCGTGGAAAGGGATGACTGCGTCTGTCTCGGAATGCCCATGACCAAAATGGCCAGGGGAATTAACCCGAAGTTGGCAAGACTGATGGCCAACATGTACTACGTTGGAGGCCTAGCTCACCTTCTTGGAATCGATGAGGGAGCGATTGAGAAGGCTGTCGAACAGCAATTCAGGGGCAAGGAGAAGGCAATAGAGCTCAACAATAGGGCAATCTCTGAGGGAAGGGAGTATGCTGCCGAGAACTGGGACTTCGAATGTCAATTCGCCGTAGAGGCTCGTGACAAGCCGCCTGAGACATTCCTCATAGAAGGTAACGAGGCAGTGGCACTTGGATCAATCTACGGAGGGATAAACATGCTCTCATGGTACCCAATAACGCCTTCATCGTCCTTAGCGGAGTCGATCATCTCGTGGATTCCAAAACTGAAGGAGGCGGATGATGGCGGAGTAACCTGCGCGGTCGTGCAGGCCGAGGACGAGCTGGCCGCTGCCGGGATGGTGCTTGGTGCTGGTTGGGCGGGAGGGCGCGGAATGACCTGTACAAGTGGCCCGGGAATTTCCCTGATGTCAGAATTCATCGGACTATTCTACTTCTCAGAAGTACCGGGGGTAATCTGGGACATCAATCGGACCGGGCCCTCCACTGGACTTCCCACAAGAACCCAGCAGGGCGATCTTACGATGTGCTATGAAGCAAGCCACGGTGACACCCAACACATTGTTCTGATTCCGGGCACTGTGGACGAGTGCTTCGAATTTGGTTGGAAGGCGTTCGACTACGCCGAGAGGTTCCAGACGCTGGTTTTCGGTTTTGGTGACCTCGATCTAGGGATGAACAGGTGGACGACTAGCGGTTTTGAATATCCGAACGAGAAGATGGACAGGGGCAAGGTAATTCGCACTCAGGAGGAGTTGGATTCCATCGCTAACTTCGGGAGGTACCGCGACATCGATGGCGATGGGATAGCATACAGAACTCTGCCTGGAAGTGGCTTGGCGCCGATTCTCTATCGCGGTACTGGCCATGACGAAGAAGGGATTTACTCTGAGGACCCCCAAGTCTACCATGCCACCATGGAGAGGCTCCGCAGGAAGATTGACGGTGCAAGAGATGCGCTTCCTGCACCTATCCTTAGAGAAGAGTCGGATGGCGAAGTCGGGATAATCTTCTATGGTTCGATGGAGAACACAATAGTAGAGATTGACGACATTCTGGAGGAGTCGGGGCTATCAGTAAGCACTTGCAGAGTGAGAGCGCTTCCATATCACTCGGACATTGAAGGCTTCATTCAGAGGCATGAGAAGGTGATTGTCCTCGAAATCAATCGCGATGGCCAGCTTTACGGGATTCTAAGGAAGGAGTTGCCTGTGGAACTGCTGCCAAAGCTGCACTCAGTGGCATACAGTGATGGGCTTCCCCCGAGGGCCAGGGAATATTCCGAGAGAATAATGAAGAAGTTGGAGGGAGCGGAATGAGGCCGGTTAAGCTGAACGTCATCAACTTGGAGAAGTCTGAGTACACTGGGGGCAAGTCATCACTATGCCCAGGCTGTGGCCACGATCAGATTTCCAACGTTATCATCCAAGCTGCATGGGAGAATGGGATAAAGCCCGAGGGGATTGCGAAGATGAGCGGAATAGGATGCTCGTCGAAGACCCCTGCGTACTTCCTCTCAAAGAGCCATGGATTCAACACGGTTCACGGCAGGATGCCATCGGTCACCACTGGGGCCAACATGGTGAACAAGAGCCTCTCATTCCTTGCTGTCTCGGGCGATGGGGACACCGCCAGTATTGGGATCGGGCAGTTTATCCATGCAATCAGAAGAAACCTCGACATGGTTTACATAATTGAGAACAATGGAGTTTACGGCCTCACCAAGGGCCAATACAGCGCCACTGTGGAGAAGGGCTCGAAGAAGAAGAAAGGATCAGTTAACGAGCAGGCCCCGATAGACCTATGCGCCATGGCAATTAATCTCGGATGCACCTTCGTGGCAAGGTCATTCTCTGGTAGTAAAAAGCAGCTTACTGCTCTAATAAAGGCCGCCATGAGCCACAGGGGTATGGCGGTTATAGATGTCATTTCCCCGTGCGTTACCTTCGCTAACAATGACGAGTCTTACAGGTCTTACAATTATGTCAAGGGAAATGACGAGGTTCTACACATTCTCGACTACATTCCACACTTCTCCCCTCTTGAGGAAGTCGATGTCCCAGAAGGGGAGTTTAGTGAGATATCACTCTTCGACGGATCGACGCTCAGATTGGAGACTCTGGGAGAGGAGCATGACCCAACTAACGCAGTGGCGGCATTGAGGGCTATCCATGAAGGAACTGCCGAGGGAAGACATGTTACGGGACTCCTTCACTATAATCCAAACCAACCCACTGCTACGGACGAGTTGGGATTGACCGATACACCCCTCATGGCACTCTCTGAAGAGGAGAACAGGCCCAGCAAAGATAGTCTCGAGATGGTCAACGCCGGATTCCGCGCGAAGTAAGCCGACTGGGTTTGCGGATTTGTTGAAATATCGGGCCTCCGTCCCAAAGGCGTCAGTCCCTTGGTGTAGTGGTCCATCATATGGCACTCTGGATGCCATGACCCTGGTTCGAATCCGGGAGGGACTACCAACCTATAGCGACCTGTATAGGAACTGAGAGACCCAGCTTACCATGATTATGATCATGAACCAACCGAGGCTAAGTCTGACTATTCCGGATGGCTCCTTCTTTGGCGGGAATGGATCAATGCCCGCATCCAGAGCCTCGGCGATTATCGCGAGTTCTTCCTCTATCGTCTCTGGCTCTTTCATTTCTCAACCTCAGGGTTCAACCGTGGGGTCCCATCCCGAAACGTAGTCCCCATCCATGGCAGAAAAGTCATCCTCGAATCCCGATAAGTCAACGTCCAAGCAGTTGAAATTCTCAATTATCCTCTGATGGTTGCTGGACTTGGGGATCGTGATCGCGCCCACATCGATACACCACTTAATGGCAGCCTGCGCTGGAGTACATCCGATCCTTGCGGAAACTTCGCCCAATTTTGGATCTTCTACCTTGTGCCCTCTGGCCAATGGTGAATAAGCCATCGGAGTAGCACCTAGTGACTCGGAAAACGCTCTGAGTTCTGACCTCTGAAGCCATGGATGGATCTCTATCTGGTTCACAGATGGCATTATTGACGCATACGACCTCATGGCGTCCAAGTGATGTTGCCCGTAGTTGCTTACCCCTATGGCGCGAGTCCAGCCGTTCTCGAGGCATTTCTCCATACCTCTCCAAACAGAGGGCCTTGCTTCGACATCCTCGGGAGGAGCGTGGACCAAGTAAAGATCCATGTGATCCAAACCAAGATTCTCAAGACTCTGCTTGCACCTCCGGATTACTTCGTCATATCCAGTGGCATGGGGCCTTCTCAATTTAGTAACTATGAACAACTCTTCACGATCCACGCCGCACTCTTTGATCGCCTGCCCGACCTCGTCCTCATTCCCGTAAGCCATTGCGGTATCGATTAGCCTGTAGCCGCTCTCAATGGCATGGATTACAGCCGATTTACATTCCCCTGGTTCCTTCATCAGATACACTCCGAGACCGAACATTGGCATCTCAATCTCAGATACTCTCAATCCGGTCTCAGTGCTTGTGTGTCCAATGGTCGTCGAGGGGCCCATGGAACCCGTGGGGTTGGCGCCCATAATCAAACATTCCCGCAGCGTTTGAAGCACTGATTCCCCCCCGAGGGCCATGAGCGAACTCCCCGAGGGGGTTTCCCTGCCTCCCGCGAGGCCTCCAAAGACGCGCCCCTCGGCCTCAGTGATGCTTAGCAGGGAGTCGATAGGCGGTCATGAGATACTCCTAGGCCACAGGGTATCCGAGTTACCTAGCTTCCCGGACTTCTGGGCCTTCCCTGGAGGAGGTGTCAGCAAGGTGGACATGGAGGCCTCGGAAGACCATCCAGATTGGCTCGACGTGGACGAGGAGTATAGGGCGGCTTCCTTCGCCCTGCTCAGAGAGATGGTCGAGGAAGTCGGGCTGACTCCTGATGGCTCAGGCGGCATAGTGGCCATCGAAGAAGGAATTCGTGAGGAGGTCTGCCAAGACAAGGGGGCATGGAGGAGGAACGTCGAGTTGGGCAATATCTCCACTAATGGGTTTCATTGCGAGATGATTACGGACAGAACGACTCCTCCCTTTGCCCCCATGAGATTCCAGAACTTCTTCTTCCACGTGCCTACTGGGCCTTCAGGCGTCATTCCCACATTCCCTCCAGGGAGGTCAGAATTTGACGAGTTCAGATGGTGGAAGCCAGTGGACCTGCTTTCGGCATGGGAGGCCAATCAATTGAGGGTCCCGCCACCGATAGTGACTCTGCTGAGGGACATCGTCGAAAGGATTGGGGCAGAGGGGAGTTTGCAATCCGCGTGCGACATCCTTGCAGCAGAACCGCCTAGCGGCGACCACAGGCTGGAGTTCGCGCCCGGAGTGGAGGTTGTGCCCCTGGAGACTGAGACATTGCCGCCCTCCACGCATACGAACTGCTACATCCTCGGGGAGCCCGGTGGAGAGTTGGTGGTCGTAGACCCCGCAGCGAGGTCGAGAAGATCGCTGGATTACCTGAGCGGCAAGATCTCGGAGGCCCTTTCCCCTGGCTCCAAGATCGTGGCTAGCATTTTCACGCACATGCATCAGGACCACATAGGCGACCTCTCAGGAATATCGGAGATTTACCAAGCGCCCATTTGGGCTAGCGAAGAGACTCTAGAAGCGATTCCCGAGGCAGCGGATATCTCCGTCTTGAAGGAAGGGGTATCGTTTACCCTGAATGGCCCGTCTGGTAACACTACTTGGGACGTAATCGAGACACCTGGACATTGCCCGGGCCACATCTGCCTAGTTGGAGACGCGGGGATAGTCAGTGGGGACAACTGTGTCGTGGTTGGCACCATCCTAGTCCCATCCTCGAACGGGGACATGGACTCCTACATAGCGGGTCTGAGGAGAATTCGCGAGCTGGGGCCACAGATGCTGTTCCCTGGGCACGGTCCCGCCTCGCCCAATCCACGCAGGCTGCTGGACAGGTACATCAGTCACAGGTCAGCAAGGCACGAGAGGGTAATGGATGCGGTTTCCTCGGGGATTAGCTCGCTTGATGAAATAGCCAAATCGGCGTATAGGGACACCCCGGAGGCGAATCCCCTGCTATCTCGTGACCAGACGCTTTCGCACCTACGCTCACTCACATCCTCAGGCAAGGTGGAAGTCCGTGACAACCAATATTACCCAACCTAGGCAGTGTGAACGTTGAAGGGTCCTCACTCACTGGTGGAATCATGACAGAGAGGTGGTGGGACAAGAAGGAGGAGGATTCCACTCCCGAGGAAGACGCCAAGTCCGCGCCCAGCAGTTTCAAGGATCCGGGATCCGGCGATGGTTCTCCAGTGGAATTCACAGGGCAGAGGATTGTGCTGAAGCCGGATGTAAATGGGTGCTTCTACGTCAATGGC
>CAYFGD010000067.1:0-7041 GCA_964342715.1 uncultured Candidatus Poseidoniales archaeon
CTACGACCATGACAACGACGGCGTCTCGGACAACGTGGACTTCGACATCGACAACGACGGCATTGACAACTGGAACGACATTGGACCGAACGGTGAGGACTACTCGCGCGATCACGACAATGACGGGATGAATGACGGCGTCGATCCTGACGATGACAACGATAACATCCTCGACGTTGACGAAGTTGACGGCGTAGTCGGCAACTGGAGGTATGACCACGACAACGACGGTCTAACAGACAGTTTCGACACAGACGACGACAACGACGGACTCTCGGACTGGTTCGAGCAGAACGATGGCTGGGACATGACCGGTCAGTTTGACCACGACAACGACGGAATCGACGACTACCTCGACGATGACGACGACGGCGATGGCATACCCGATGACCAAGAGAACAGCGGTATCCTTTGATGCAGCTGATCGTTCGTTCGGCCCGCAGTCGTCTATGATGACATAGCGGTGACAGGCACCCCGGGGGCGACTCAGTCCCCGGGGAGGCCGCAACAAATCAGAAGTCGAAGATAGTCGGCCTACTCTTTGATTTCAATTTCCCAACGCCGCTGAATCTATCCAGCGCCCTCTTCATCCTTGCATCGGAAAAGCCCTTCTCGTCTTGAAGAAATTCTATCATATCTTCCTCTACGGCCTTAGTGGACTCAGGAAGAGGCTCGGAGCCTACGGGGTGGTCAAGGAATAGGGAGCGTATTTCATCAAGATTGTCCGGAATTTCATGGCCCTTTAATTCAGCCACAGATTCGAGATCTCCATGCTCCTTGATGAGCTTGAGACCAGTCTTCGGCCCTATCCCCTTGAATCCAGGGTGAAAGTCAGTCCCAATCATTATCCCAAGGTCAACCAGTTGTTCCTGAGATATTCCCAATTTCTCGAGCATCTCCGATAGAACGATCATTTCTGCCTGCATCACCCTTCCAAATTTCCTAGTTCCATGTGCTGTCAGGTTTCTGACCATCACGGGAGAGCCATAGAGTAGAGTGTCCCAATCCTGACTCGCCACTGCCCCGACCTCACCCCTACTGCATCTTACAGCACCAGCTCCCTCGGCCTCCATCGGTGCTTCTATCCAAGTAAGGCCCATACAGTCGAAAAGACGCTTTGTCTCAGCTACCATCTCTTTACTGAACTCAGCTGTCTGAGGCCCCAATTTCTTCGCGGCCGCCATATCGCCCTCGCTCACAGCGGCCTCCCACTTCTCGACGGCCTCAATTTTCCTCTCCTTCCTGACCTTCAGGGTCTCCCTCTTCAGATCATGAGGCCTTCCATCGAAAACGAAAACCGGATCAATCCCCTCTGAGACCATGATAGACGCTCTATCCAAGAAACCCATTAGGTGCGAAACTGGCTTGCCATTGTAGGAAAGGGGCTTTCCATCTTCACCTGTCATGGAAGTGATGAATTGGTAGGCATTTAGGAACACATCAACAGCCACTCTCTTACCGGAAAGGTCACTGAGCTCGATCGGCTTAGATGATGCCAAATCTCTCAAATTGCAACCCATTTACTCCACTCCGCACTCGTCTGCGGCACTTGGTATCGGTCGAGGCATTTAGGGTTGAAGCCCCCGACGCACCAATTGGAGGCGTACGATTGCAGATGATCACACTTGTTGGCAATGGATGGCACCCATGGCTTTTCAGAGAGGAACTAAAGTCTCTGGTGGGGGAAATAGAACCCATTCACCCTCGAATAGCCTCAATCCCGTTATCAGAAAACACGTTCTCCAGACTTTCAAGAGCAGCGTTGATCGACGACGTGTTGGAAAACTCAGAGACCCACATCATAGAAGAAGGAACAACCTCCTCCCAAATCGCGGACACCATCTCAGCTTGGGCGGAAAATTTTCTCGGGCCAGGGACTTTCGCAATAAGATCCAGATCTATCGGGATAGGGATAGATGGCATTTCGACCAAGGAGATTGAGATGAATGTAGGAAATCGTATATCTTCCGAAAGAAACAAGGTGGATCTGGCCAACCCAAAAACCGAGATTTCCGTCGTTATTGCCGGTCAAACCGAGGGAGAAGCCCACCCGGACCCATTAGGAGAATCGTCATCAGTAGTTGTCTGGGGCATTAGGAACTCGGATTGGAAGAGGGAGAAATATTCGGGTAGATCCCCCACAGAGAGACCATTCTTCAAACCGGTTTCACTAGAGCCGAGGCAAGCCAGACTGCTGATTTCTCTTGGCCACAGGCCAGAAGTCGAGGTTAAACACGTCGTGGACCCATTCTGCGGGACTGGTGGCATAGTGATCGAGGCGGCCCTTCAGGGAATCGGGGTACTCGCTAGTGATCTCGACTCGAGGATGGTCGAGGGAACAAGAGAGAACTTGGATTGGATAAATGGAGATTACAGGACCGAGATTTGTAACGCATCTGAGATAGACTCTCTTTGGGGGGATGTGAATGGGTGCTTGTTTGCCTTTGATCCGCCATACGGTAGGAGCTCATGGAAGTCAGAGGACGGACTGGATCTTTTCCTGTCAGCAATATCCTCCGCGAGAAAGGTCGATCCACACGGAACAATTTCTACGATGCTGCCAACCGGACCAGAGGTTCTGTCACAAGGCCAGGAGGAAGATTTCGTTGTGATGGGGGTCAAATGGTCCCAACTAGAGGATTTTATCGCCCGGAGGGGGTGGAAGGTCGTTCTGAAATCTCCCATCAAAGTTCATCGGAGCCTAGCTAGGATGGTTATTGTATGTCATCCGGCGGATTGAATACTGAACGCCTCCGCCCAGCGTTTGGACTGTTGGTGTAGTCTGGATATCATTTGGCGCTTCGGACGCTAGGACACGGGTTCGAATCCTGTACAGTCCACCACTACCTGCTCCAGCGAGAGACAACGTCCACACCTGAATCGAAGGAATCGATCTTGGTAAGTCCAGCATCAGAAAGATCATTCTTATCGAATGAGACCCCCCCTCCAGAAAGCTCAACAGGAGATATACATAGGTGAGCGATGTCCACCTGCTTAGATTCTAAGAACCTCCTCCACGTATCAGCACCCCCTTCTACCATTACTAGCTGTATCCCACGGTCGCCGAGCATATCCAGAATCCTCCCAGTCGAGATCTCGCCATCGTCATCAGCAAGTATCACCCTCTCAACGTTGTCCGGGTCATTCTCATCATCACTCTCGGAGCAATGGATGAGTAGGGTGCGTGGCCCACCATCGCTAACTATCCTACTATCATCTGGAACTCTCCTGTCTGGGTCAATTACAACTCTCATTGGTTGCTCCCTAGGACCAATATCTGGCCCTCTTACTGTAAGTGAAGGATCGTCTCTAATGATGGTGTTTACACCCACCAGTATTGCCATTGACTGAGCCCTTAGATCATGTACCAATTCAAGAGACTCTGTTGAAGAGAACCTACCAGCAGGCTCGTCTGGAGAACAGTCAATTCTCCCGTTGATGTCAGTCGCTGCCTTCAGAAGAACCAACGGTCTGCGTGTCCGGCACCATTGCATGAATGCCCTCATCTGCTCCTCGCACTCACTTTCTAGAATGCCACATTCAACTTCCACTCCGTTCTCTCTCAGAGTTTCAGCACCATCCCCTCTAACTGTTGGATTTGGATCCATTACACCTATCACCACCTTGCTAACTCCTGCCCAAAGCAGGGCCTCAGTGCATGGAGGGGTCCTACCGAAGTGATTGCATGGCTCTAGAGTGACATATGCGGTACATCCCTGAGTAGCCACGCCCCTCGACTCAGCATCGGCAATAGCCATCTGCTCAGCATGAAGCCCACCTATGTGGTCATGCCATCCTTCAGCTATGACTTCCCCATCCCTGACGAGAATGCAACCAACTTGTGGGTTGGGCATGACTTTGGAACCTCCTCGGGCCCCCAAACTCAGCGCATGCTGCATGAATCCCTCCTCTTCACACATGTTTAACGATGCGCCCCACTCGACCCTCACTCATGATTGCTTGCTTCGGCAGAATTCAAGTCTGAGATGCCCACTCGAGCATACATGACCCGAATCGCATGTGTGCTGAATCCCAAGGCCCGAGACGGACTCTCAGTAAAACAATGGGAGAAATTCAAACTCTCATTAGACGAAGCAGGGTTTGAGGTAGATCTCCACAATACCCAGTATCCGGGCCATGCAACAAAGATCGCTCACGGCCTCTCCAGTGGAGATTACGAAATGGTGGTGGCCGTGGGTGGCGATGGAACTGTCCACGAGGTCGCATCGGGTCTGAGGGGATCTGGGGTGACCCTAGGCATACTACCAATAGGAACCGGGAATGACTACGCTAGGGCCCATGGAATACCGACTCCAAAGGGAAATAAATTCCCTGAGATGCAAGGAGCAGTCGACATACTGGTCAGTGGAGTCGATAGGAGAGTCGGAGCTTTCAGGGTCGAAGGACCGCCTGCAAAGGGACACAAGTCGATTCCTGACCCAGAGCACCACTCGGTTGATGGGGAGCCAGAAAAGAGCGGAAACATGGTCAGATGGAGCTTCCTTGAGATTGACAGCGGAGTCACCTCGGCTGTAAACCGCATGAAGAATGAGGGTAAGTTCAAGTGGATTCGAGGGCAGTTGAAGTACCAACTTCTTGGAATAAGGGCGATATTCGGCTGGAGGAACCAACCAGGCTGGATCAAGATAGACGATGAGCCAGGACAGGTCTTCAACTTCTCAGGCCTTTTCTGCATGTCTCAGTGCCAGACATTCGGAGGCGGATTCAAGGTTACACCGGGAGCACGTCCGACACAAGGAAAAGGCTCCTTGCTGATGGCATTCGGACTTAGCAAATTGCAGATGCTGTTGGTAATGGGCCCTCTGGAGAAAGGCACCCATGTCGGCAAATGGGGAAAGATTAGCATGAGGGATGCTACCAAGCTCGAGGTTCGAGCCCTCGATGAGCATGGAGAGCCAAGCGATCAGAGCCACAATCCAACCATGTTCGTCAACGTAGATGGAGAAGCCGTGCTCACCACCCCCATTACGATGAGCTACCATAACGACCAACTCACAGTTAGAGGGGCTCCTTCGATACCAAACGAGTAGTGGCGCAGACGGAGAGATTTGAACTCCCGAGTCACTAGGACACCGGATTTCAAATCCGGCGCAATACCAGGCTATGCGACGTCTGCTGTAGTTCTGCGGACGCGATGCTATCCATGAATCCTTTTGGGATTCAGATGTTGTAGTAGCCCGGTCTGCACCATTCTGGAAGCCCGGTAGTAGCTTCAGGATGAGTTAACCCGATGAATAGAATCATGATGATTATGAAGAACGCTGGGAAGAGGGCTGTTACTGTCAGAATACCAGAATCGGGACTTCCATAAAGGTGCATGAAGATCATTCCTATCATGATGAACTTGGGTATCGCAATTACTGTCAGGATCATTAGGGTGTAATTGCTGAAGATGAATATCTTCTCATCCGGAAGCTCATATCCGACAGCAAGAACCTCGATGAGCGTGAGAATCATCAGTCCGTAGAAGTTCATCCAGTAGGGGTCGCGTCCCATTATTGTGTAATGCGCCATATTTCTCACCTCAATACAGATAGAAGAACGGGAATACGATGACCCAGACCAGGTCAACGAAGTGCCAGTAGAGCCCGAAGTACTCGATTGAGACGGCGTTGTCTGGAGTGTAACCTCCCCTGCTGGCCTTGTAGGTCATGTATGTCAGCCCTATGATACCGCCTAGGACGTGAGCACCGTGAGTTCCAGTGGTAACGTAGAACGTCGAGGCGCTGACGCGAATATTCGCCATCATCTGACCCCCTGAGTGAGTCCCTTCCTCCATCATTAGATATAGGGCAGAATCGTGGTCCAACCCATGACCATGAGAAGCTACATAGTCAGTGTTGTAGTATTTGTGTTGATATGAATCAGCGTTGATCAGATAACCCTCTGCGTATAGGGACTTGATGGTGGAGTCTCCGTGGTTGTACTCGTGCAGGAACTCTGGCAGGGGGAAGCCCAGGAACCACTCGATCATCTTCAGGGTCAGGAACAGTACTGCTAGGAACCACGTGGTCCCTAGGTAGCGAGTTACCAGCTTCCTCCTCCTGTCCTCATCGATGTCCAACATCCCTGCGTAGCGAAGGGCTTGGACGATTGTGAATGAAGAGATGATCAGTGCGAATGTGTTAATCGCACCTGGTGCTAGGTGGAACCAACTCGAAGCGATTAGGTGACCAGCCGGCTCGAAGCAGGTCACAGATGACCCCTCCACCCACTCTCCTGACTTGAAAACAGACTCACATGACTCTATTCCGAACCTATACCTCATGTATGTGCTGAAAAGTGAGGTGAAGACCATCATCTCAGACATTAGGAAGACCCAAACCGCGACCTTCCTAACCTCAATTCCCCTGAATGGAGTTCCCATAGAACGAGGTTCATACCCACCATCGAAGGTGTAGTCTTGTCTCCACCAAACAGTCAGTCCGATGAAGATAATTGCAAGTCCCGCTATGGAGACGCCGATGTAACTTGCATCAATGAACTCGCCCCATTCATACACGCCTGCAACAGAAAACAGGAATACCCCTATCCCTATGCTCATGATCAGCGGGGACCACGAGTTGTGCGGCGCTCCGTGCCCCCAGTCATGAGGCCCCCATCCACTGGGGTGATGATCATCGTACGAACTCAATGTGCCACCTCCTCGTCTTCGCTCATCATTAGCCTGTTGAATAGTTTACCAAGTGAGCCTGGCTCGTTCGCTATATGCTCATTTGCATCCTTCAACTCTGGTAGGTTGTGTGGGTCAAAGCTAGGTGTCGGTGGCGGTGATGCAGTCATCCACTCGAATGACCACCCTCCCCATGGGTCCGCAGGTGCCTTCTCCCCACGTATCACCGTCTTGATCATGTTAGCAATGAGGAAGAAGTTGGAGAAGAAGAAAAGGAAGGCAGATACGGAAACGAACATGTTCCACCCAGCTGCCTCCATTGGTAGAGCGCCCATTGCCTCTTCCGTTGTCACGAAGTAGGTGTGGTGTCTCCTGGCCATGCCCCAAACTCCTAGTCTGTGCATCGG
>CAYFGD010000068.1:0-7016 GCA_964342715.1 uncultured Candidatus Poseidoniales archaeon
GCTATGGCGGAGAAGCTAGTTATCACCTCTACACTCTCATTCATTCCAGTTGTGGACGCTGAGAAAGCTATCTTGTATGTAGATCCCGAATCAACGTAGACTGTGGAGGATTCGCAAGAACCACCATCATTCTCCCAAATAACGCTGCCACTCGAATCGGTCAGAAGCAGGCTTTGGGTATGGTCGCCAACGTTCCTAACCGTGGTCCTGAATAGACAACTAACGTCAATGGGGACAGAGGCAACGCCCAGGTCCTCCACTTCGAATGTAATCGCCTCATCATAACCAACCTCTCCCATCTCAGAATTACCAAAGTATCTGGAGTCACCCTCTGCCGAGTTTCTACCGGTTTCTGAATCAGCATGCCCATTGGCCCCCGAATAGTCAATCAAGTACAGTTTGGTAGGCTGGTAGAGCCCCCAATCTACCCAATTCTCGGCTGGAATCACACACCAGTCATCAGGATCTTCCTCACCACTCAGTCCGGACCATGCTGCTAGATACGAGCTTTCGCCGTATAGGAGACACTCATCCTCCCAAACTTCCCAGACGTTCCCCTGCTCTATGTGGACAAGGGTGTCAGAAGGCTGCCCCCTCATGCCATCTAGATCTTCCACATCATCCATGGCACCTAGGCCACCATAGTCCCAGAAGCCGCCTTCGTATATCGGCCACGTTACAACGGATATCAGCACCGCTGCAAACAGGGATCCTACCGCGACCTGCCTGCCTATCCGTGGAGTGACCCTGGAACCCACTGAGTTGAGAAGGAATTTCCTAAGGGGGAAGAAGATAATCGCGAATAAGAAAATTCCAGTAAGTATCCACGGAATAGCGTTGAATACCTCGGCAGACCAAGGCGACTGCCGTCCACACAAAAATTCTCCATGGGAACCCACAAAGCAGAAATCAGAACGATCCTTTGCATAGAGGTCTAGGAATATGTTGATCGAGAATACCGAGATGAACCAAACGTGGGCTAGGTAAACTGCACCTGCAGTGGCGAACCAAGGATCCTCAACGCCTCTCTTCTCCCTACCGGGGAGGAAGGGGGGAAGGGCTAGGATCCCAACTGGAAGCCCGGTGATCGCTGCCCCCCACCATGCCGAGTTCCAGTTGATCACAGGTGAGCCGAAGAACTCCCCGATAGGGCCAGCTGGAATTACGAATTGAGGAAGGTACTCCCCCCATCTCAGGTACCCATAAGAGAAGAGAACATACCAGTCCGGGAAAACGAATCCAGCCTGGGCAAATGGATCGGCCGCACTGTGCAGAGGTGGAGGTATCAACCATGAGTAGAATGCAATCACCATGACTATGGATGCAAGGATGATCGTGTCTCTCAAGACCTCCGTAGGCCAGAATGGGTGTCCGATGAATGTCCTAGTCCTTTCTGTTTCGGCCTCGAGCAGTTTGTCGCGCTCGCTGATATATGTGTCAGCAATCCTCCCAAACCTCTCTACAATTCCCATGATGATACCTCAATGCGGTTCCGCTATCCCCTGGGCCCAAACTATGAACAGGTGAGCAAGAATTAGTGCGGTAACCACTACTGGCAGAATGAAAACGTGTAGGAAGTACATCCTAGTTACAGTCTGCCCCGAGAGTGAAGTCCCAGCAAACATCGCATTTGCCACCCACTCGCCGATGAGAGGGGTGCTCATGGCCATGTTTATCCCTATCGTTGCAGCCCCGAAAGCCAAACTGTCCCACGGCAGGAGATATCCGGAATAACCAAAGAAAATTGTGAAGAACATCAGTGCTACCCCGATTAGCCAATTCAACTCCCTTGGATTCCTGTAAGCACCAGTGAAGTACACCCTGCACATATGCAGGAAAACGGCTGCAACCATGAAATGAGTAGTCCAGTGGTGAATCGATCGAATGATGTATCCAAATGGTAATTGCGTCATTATGAATTCCATACTGCTGTATGCAGGAGTCGGGTCTCCCTCTCCTCCGGGTACGTAATACAGCCCAAGTACGGTTCCCGTGATGACCAGTATAACGAAAGCAAGGAATGAAATCCCCCCAAGGCAATACAGAGGATACCAATACCAAATAATCCTAAGTTTGTATTTTTCAGCATGGGTCATGGGCATCTGCCTGTGCATCCCATAGTATGCATCCCTGCTCATCCCCCAGTAGTCCTGGATTCTGAATCTGGTGTCCAGCCAAGAAAATGCCCATAGGAAAGTCTTCTCGGCAAGCCCCATGCTGCTCGCACTTGTCTCAACCGCCCTGAGTATGTCTTTGCGAGGCATCTCCTCTCTTTCCTTCCTGAGCGTCAAAGCCACAATGACCACGACTATCGCGATAAATAGCCATAGGAACCAGAATTGAATCATCTTTTCACCTCAGTCACAATATGCATACCAGTCCTTGAAGTCCGGAAGGGCCTCTATCATATCTCCATTTAGAACGAACGGGACCAGGGGCATCCCGACAGGCGCAGGTCCCCCTGTCCTCTTTATTCCGAAGTATTCGAATTGAGCACCATCAGAACGATTCGTGTTTCGGTTTTTCTCTATCACGGTCGGATCGAATCTTGAAGAATGGCAGATACAGAATAGCTTGTTGCCCCCCGAGTCCGTCCCGTTCGGGAACCATTGATCCGCCGTGAACTCATTTGCCACCAGTTGCCACCCTGGAATGCAGCATAAATGGGGGCATCGCGAAAACACGATTATCAGGTTGTCATGTACTCTTAGTGGTTGAAACTGCGGATCGTCATCCATCTCGTAGCCAGACCCGACATACCCGCCGTCAACAGCATATCCATCAAGGAATTGAAATCTTGGCTTGTTTTCCACTAGGGCCACGGTCTTATTTTCTTCATGAGGGACATATATGGCATTGATCGGCAGTCCCGACCACACTCCCTGTGCAGCGGCCATTCCGGTGGAAGAGCTTGAAGCTGCATCCACAAATGACTGGTATGTCATTGGCTCCAGGTGGCTATCACCATACCAGACTGTATCTTCTGCGCCTGTTGGAACCCAGTATCTTACAGCCGAATCACCGCCTGAAGACTCTGCCTGACCCATTAACAAGGACGCGAATCCAACGCTCCCTAGGCTAGCAACTGTGATCACGCCTGCAGCCGTGTTGAACGAGTGCCTCATGAACTCCCTTCTGTCTATGAACGGAACTCCGTCATCAGATTCATGACCACCTTCCCCGAGGGGCCTCAGTTTGAATCTCCTAGCCATAATTACACCTTGTATTGTTTCCACGAATCCGGATCCTTTGGAGGTATGTACTTACCCTTACGATTCTTGACTATGAGTATATCGGGCATTACGTACTTCATGTAGACCATTCCGAGTATGATAACCGTAAGCAAAAGCATCGCCAAGAAGAAGGAAAGTAGTTGCTGATTCCAATGGTTGTAGAGGCCATAAGAAAGGGAGCCGGCCCAGTACAGGGACCATATAATCCCCCAGAGTCCGATTAGAATCACTAGCCAAGAGTCCCCTGAAGGCGAAACACTCGCCCTCACTATAGATCCGGGTGTTGCTTCGTTGAACACCCCGTGGTTTACGGCCGAGTCGTAGGCTTCCTCACTCAGGCTGACCCCCTCCAGTGCTTCCCTCGCGTCTTCGACGCTGATCTCTCCAGAAGCGACCTGCCTGAGCATCTTCAGAACTACATCGTCTTTCATTACTGGTCCCCCCTCCTCTGGTGCTTTATTCGCAATCTGAGCAGATTGCTCCTTCCTTCGTAATGCCTTGAGAAACCATATCTCAGCATCAGTCCACAGAAGATAATCACAATTACGACGGCAGCGAAACCGAGTAGTCCTAACCAGTGAGCCCTCATACCTGCACCCATGTGATGTAGATCTATGCTCTCCTCTGCAGGTGCCGGAGGTTCAATGTCGCCATTCCCTGCGAACACTGTCCTCACTCCTCCATCCTCCCCTTCGTCTATGGTGGCGCTAAGCCTGTTCCATCTATCTAGTTCAGAAGGAACCCCATCACCATTGACCGAATTGCCAGCTAACCATATGTTAACTACACCGGTGTCGGCGGAGGGTGCAGTCCATGTTATGTGCCAGGTCCTATCTGCGGTCTGAGAGCCGGGATCAGTATGGGTAAGTGATTGCTCGTCGTCCTCCCAGTTCTGTACTAGGTTCTCAAATCCTGCTGAACCCCCTAGGGTCCCATCTGAGACTCTCATTGAGAATCCTCCAGTCCCAGAATCAGTATCGATATCCGGTCCTCCAACCACTTGTATTTTCATTTCGTAAGTAGTCCCCGGCTCATACCTGTAGGGGACATCGGTTAGAATCAGAGTCACGGAATTGTCAGGCTCAGCAGAGTGGCATGTACAACCTGCTATTGCAACATCTCCGTCATTGTTTGCATCTCCGCCGACCCCTGTGTGGAAGGCCTGCACTCCCCCTGCTAATAGAAGTGCGACCATGCCCATTACGAACAGCCTTCTAGAGCTAGTAAGAGCGGACCTCATGGTGAACCCTCAACGTATGTGACGAGCCACCTGAAACGAGGCTATTAACGTTCCATGTCGGCAACTTGTAACCCGCCCTCGAAACACATAGTTCGCAGCGTTCCATGTACTCGCCAAACTAATACGGAAAGATTGGTCAGGAAGGCCATGGCGAACCCAAGTTGGCGCAACGTATACCGTCTTTCAGAGGATCAAATCTCACTTCTCGACACAGCAGAGGACATGATTGAGATGATGGATATTTCCGCTGCAGAAGAAATACTCCTTGCAATGCTTGATGAAGATCCAAAATGTGTGCCAGTTCTCAACATCCTTGGGCACATGAATGGAAGACACCTTTCCGACTTTGAGGCTGCTATCGGCTACTACGACAGGGTTCTGGAAATTGAGCCAGATAACGCATGGGCAAGAGACGAGAGGAGAAGATATCAGAGATATTTGTCTTATGATTAGTACACACTAAACACTAGACATACATGGCAGGGTCATGGAGGAGGGCGCCATACTCATTGTCGGCGTCGGCGGCATTGGTTGCATATGGGCGACACAGGCACATTCCCGCTGCCATGAACTCTCAGAACTTCTGTTAATCGATGCGGATGAATCTTCATTCGAAGGCGCAAGTACCGCCAACTGCCTTTTTCTGGATGCAGGGGGCGATGGCAAGGGCTCCGCGGCACTCCCAATGATGGCAACACACAGGCTCAGGGAGGGACTAGATTCCGTTATGCCTCTCATTGAGAAGGCCGAAATAATGTTGATACTAACTGGTCTGGGGGGCGGAATGGGCTCAGGAGCCTCGTCCGAAATAGCATCGGTCGCAAAACAGAGGGGCTGCCTAGTCCTATCGATAGCGGGTTTGCCATTCGCTGAACAACCCCTGAGGTGTTCAATAGCCAACGAAGCAATTTCCAGTTTGGATTCCAATTCCCATGTCTGCATCAGGGTGAGCATGGAAAGACTGGCGTGGCAAGCCAGAAAGCGCAAGACAGATTGGATTACTGGCTCCGGTTGGATAGAGGAACTGATAGAGGGCCTCGTAACTACAATTGCCGAAGTAGGAACAATAAACCTCGATTTGATGGACATGAGGTCAATAATCGAGAAGCCCGGAGACGCGACTCTGATTGTCGGAACTGGAACTACTGAAATCCCAGACTCAGTCGTGGAAATGGCACGGAACTCGCCACTCTCAGAAATGGAAATAGCTGGGGCTAAAGGCTGCCTAGTTCAACTCGAGGGTGGCCCTGACATGACACTATCACACCTCGATCAAATAACGGACGCCTTCGTTTCCTCGATGGATCCGGACTGCCAGGTGATCATGGGCGCAAGAACTAGTGATGACATGGTCGGCAAACTGAGGCTTGTTGCTGTTGTTAGTGGGCTTTAACATAGACAACACCCCATTATGCGTTAAGTGGATGCCCCCTCCGGCGGCATGTGAGCAAGCTAGGCAAGGCCTCTAGAGGTAAACACAGGTGGATAGGATTCAAGCTCGAAGAGCCACACCCCTCGAGGGACTCCATCAAAGTGACTCTAGGTGAATTGCTAGGCGACGCACGTTGGAGGCTGTTCGATGCAATGAGCTCCGAAAACCAGTCTCTTTGTGTTATTAGAGTCAATTTGTCCGATTGCGAACAGGTCGTTTCGGACCTGAACTCACACCCCTCTATATTCACCTTGACCAAGTCCGGAAAAATCCGCCTAGTTAGGAAAAGATTGGGTCTTGAGAAGCCGGCTAGGAGTCGCTAGGGAAATGCCACACAAGACCGTCCAAATCGGTCATTACCGAAACCTCGCCAGCGTTTTCAACAATCAGTCCTCCATCTTCACCCAATCCAACTGGCCTCATGTTGCCAGTTCCAGGTGAGTGGGGATAAGCCCCTTCTGATAGGTGGGATGAAATCCCCTTCCAGGACTGTTGAAGTAGAAACTCAACATCCGGTTTCGGTAGTCCTGGAATCTCTTCAAACATCCCCGACATCGAAGCGTCTAGGATGCGGAAAACATCCTCTGCAGAATGTTCACCGAGAGTTTCCGACCACCCTGAAACCTCCTTACCAGAGACAATTCTGGGGGCCGAGTTGATGCCCACACCTATCCTGATGGTAGACTCGTTACTGGATGATTCCGCAATTATCCCCCCTAGCTTTTGTCCATTTTTGTCTACAAGGTCATTTGGCCATTTTGTCCTGCAACCGATATATTCAGCTATTGCACTACCGACAGAGGTTTGGACTAGTCCGTGATGGATTTTAGACTCATCCTCGATGAATAATTTCCATGTAGCAGCAACATCGCCTTCTTCGAATTGCCAAGATGATCCCCCTCTCCCGCGACCCCTTCTCTGACTTTTTGTGCTAATCCTCTGCCAACCTCGATTTGGGAGCGATTCGGCCTCAGTCATCGTCGAATCGCATTCATCCAATGTAACAGCTCCCACTCCGCCCCCTGGTTTCCAGAATGCAACGGACTCAACTCTCTCCTCCCCCATACGCAAGCTATTGATCACCCTACATGACCAGCCATTTCTAACCCAG